>JBBSOU010000045.1:0-25008 GCA_038259445.1 Lysobacterales bacterium
CCGTGACTACCCGTTGCGCAGCACGATTGCCGGCATCGAGCCGAAACTGGACCCGAAGGGTTTCGTGCGGGTACATCGCAGTTATATCGTCAATATCGCCTCGATAGCCTCCATCGAACCGATCGACAGCGGCGACGCGCGCCTGCATCTTGCCAACGGCTCGATGATCCCGTGCAGCCGAAGGTATCGCGCCGAGCTTCGCGAGCGCGCCGGCGCGACCGGCGTTCCGAACGAGCGTGACGCGGCGTGAGGCGCTTTCAGGACAGCGCGATTTGTTATCCTGCGCGACCATTTTTGTCCAATCAGGTGTCCCCGTGATCGAGACCAATCCAATCCATGCGCGCATCGCCGATCTGACCGATCGCGTGGTGTCGCTTCGGGGGTATCTTTGACTTCGATGCGAAGGCCGAGCGCCTCGAGGAAGTAACTCGCGAGCTCGAAAGCCCGACGGTATGGGACGACGCCGCGCGCGCCCAGGAACTGGGCAAGGAGCGCGCGCAGCTCGAGCGCGTGGTCGAGGGCATTCGCTCGTTGATGTCCGGCTTTGCGGACGCGGGTGAGATGCTCGAACTTGGAATCGCCGAAGACGATGAGCCGACCGTGATCGGCGTGCGCGACGACGTCGAGGCGCTGGCCGTACGCGTCGACAAGCTCGAGTTCCAGCGCATGTTCTCCGGCAAGATGGATCCAACCAACGCCTTCGTCGACATCCAGGCCGGCGCCGGCGGCACCGAGGCGCAGGACTGGGCGGAAATGCTTTTGCGCATGTACCTCAACTGGTGCGAGCACAAGGGCTGGAAAACCGAACTGCTCGAGGCGTCTTCGGGAGAAGTGGCCGGCATCAAGAGCGCGACGTTCCGCGTCGAAGGTGACTACGCCTATGGCTGGCTCAAGACCGAGATCGGCGTGCATCGCCTCGTGCGCAAGTCACCGTTCGACTCGGACAACCGTCGGCATACCAGTTTCACTTCGGTATTCGTGTCGCCGGAAGTCGACGACGACATCGAAATCGAAATCAATCCGGCCGATTTGCGTACAGACGTTTATCGCTCCTCTGGCGCAGGCGGACAGCACGTCAACAAGACCGAGTCGGCGGTGCGCATCACGCACATTCCGACCAATACGGTCGCCGCCTGCCAGACCGGACGCTCACAGCACGCCAACCGCGACAGCGCCATGAAGATGCTGCGCGCCAAGCTCTACGAGCTCGAGTTGCAGAAACGCAATGCCGAGAAAGACGCGCTCGAGGCGACCAAGTCAGACATCGGTTGGGGCAGTCAGATCCGCAACTACGTGCTCGACCAGTCGCGTATCAAGGATCTGCGTACCGGTATCGAACGCACCGACACGCAGAAGGTGCTCGACGGTGATCTCGACGAGTTCATCGAGGCGAGTTTGAAGTCGGGGCTGGAGGCTGGGGCGAAGCGGCTTGATGCTTGATCGACAAGCGAATATTGGCGGCAATGGGCTTGTCCCCTCTCCCCCCGGGAGAAGGTGGCGCGCAGCGCCCGATGAGGGTTCTTGCGAAGCGTTCGTTCGACGCTTGCAGCAAGAATCGATACCGCGCGATCCCGAACCCTCACCCGCCCCTGCGGGGCACCCTCTCCCGGGGGGAGAGGGAAGTACGTGTGACGCACCTCTTTGAGGAGTCGAAATGACTGACGCGATGCCACCCGATCACCCGCCCGAACACGACGAGAACCGCCTGATCGGCGAGCGTCGGGAAAAACTGCGCATGCTTCGCGAGCAGGGCATCGCGTTTCCGAACGATTTCCGCATCGACGCATTTGCCGGCGATCTGCAATCGGAGTTCGCCGACAAGGATGCGCATCCGGCCGAGGCGATCGAGGCACTGCAGCGTCGCGTGCAGGTGGCTGGCCGGATCATGCTGCGCCGCGTGCAGGGCAAGGTCAGTTTCGTGCAGTTGCAGGATGTCAGCGGACGCATCCAGCTGTTCGTGCACCAAGGCACGATCGGCGATGCCTACGATGCATTCAAGGGCTGGGACGTCGGCGACATAGTCGGCGCTGCCGGCGTGCTGATGCGCACGAAAACCGGGGAGTTGTCGATCAAGGTCGACGTACTGCGCCTGCTGACCAAATCGCTGCGACCCTTGCCGGACAAGTGGCATGGACTCGCAGATGTCGAACAGCGCTATCGTCAACGTTATGTCGACCTGATCGTTACCGAGGAATCGCGTAGCGCGTTCAAGCTGCGTTCGCGCGTGATCGGTTTCATGCGCCAGTGGCTTGAGGCGCCACCGCGTCGGTTCATGGAAGTCGAGACGCCGATGATGCACGTGATACCGGGCGGCGCGACCGCGCGTCCGTTCGTCACGCACCACAACGCCCTCGACATGGATCTGTATCTGCGCGTGGCGCCGGAGCTGTACCTCAAGCGTCTCGTCGTCGGGGGATTCGAACGCGTCTACGAGATCAACCGCAATTTCCGCAACGAGGGTGTGTCGACCCGGCACAACCCCGAGTTCACGATGCTCGAGCTGTATCAGGCCTACGCGAGCTATATCGAGATCATGGACCTGACCGAGGCGATGCTGCGGGAAACGGCCGCGGCCACGCTCGGACGCACTGCATTGACATGGGAGGGGCATTCGATCGACCTCGGTCCGCCGTTCCGGCGCTGGCGCATGGAGGACGCGGTTCTCGAGCACAACCCGCACATCGCGCGCGCGGACCTGCGTGACCGCGAGGCGCTCGCTGCGCATGCGCGCGCTCTCGGCATCGCGCTGAAGCCGGCTTTCGGCTGGGGCAGGATACTGCTGGAGATCTTCGAGAAGACCGTTGAAGCCACGCTCGTGCAACCGACCTTCATCACCGCGCATCCGGTCGAAGTCTCGCCGCTCGCGCGCGAAAGCGACACCGACCCGGGAATCACCGACCGCTTCGAACTCTTCGTCGGCGGAAAGGAGCTCGCCAATGGCTTTTCCGAGCTCAACGACCCCGAAGATCAGGCATCGCGTTTCCGAGCCCAGGTCGATGCCATGGCTGCCGGTGACGATGAAGCGATGCATTTCGATGCCGACTACATTCGTGCGCTGGAGGTCGGTCTGCCCCCGACCGGCGGTCTCGGCGTCGGTATCGACCGTATGGTGATGCTGCTGGCCGATGTGCCTTCGATCCGCGACGTGCTGCTGTTTCCCTACATGCGCCCGGAAAGCTGACGCCGGGTTCGACCGTTACGCCTCGCCGTACGCCCTGACTGGCATTGTGATAGCCTCGGCCGATTGGCGTTTTTCACATGATGTTTCGGGTGTCCGGACGGGGGTTGGGATACCGCTTCAATCGACGCAGTGTCGCCTTTGGCGCGTGCGGAGGGTGGAGCAGAGTGGAGAAATTTGCGTGAACGTACTGATCGTCGACGATCAACCATCCGCCCGCACGATGCTTCGGCATGTCATCGAAGGCATTGGACCTGCGGTGCATGTATCCGATTTCGGCAACCCGGTCGATGCATTGCGCTGGTCCGAGGGCAACACCCCCGATCTCCTGCTGCTCGACTACCGCATGCCGGAAATGGACGGGCTCGAGTTCGCACGCCGCTTCCGACGGCCATTGTCACGTCGTGACGTTCCGATCGTGCTGATCAGCGTGGTCGGAGACGAACCGGTGCGCCAGGCTGCGCTCGATGCCGGCGTGATCGACTTCCTGGTCAAACCGGTGCGCCCGCGCGAGTTGCGTTCGCGCTGCAAGAATCTGCTGCAGATGCGCCGACAGGGAGAAACCGTCAAGGAGCGGGCCCGGTCACTTGAGCAAAAGGTGCTCGAAGGCGTGCAGGAGGTCGAGCAGCGCGAGCGAGAGATGCTGTTCCGGCTGGCCAAGGCGATTGAATATCGTGACTTCGGCACCGGCGTGCATCTGCTGCGCATGGCCCGGTACTCCGAGTTGATTGCGGAAGATCTCGGCATGCCCGAGGAGGAAGTCAGGATCCTCACATTGGCGGCGCCACTGCACGATATCGGCAAGATCGGCGTTCCCGACTCGATCCTGCTCAAGCGTGGCAGCCTCAGCGAAGAAGAAATGGCTGTGATGCGCAAGCATCCGCTGATCGGCTACGAGATCCTGCGTGACAGCCAGAGCCGGTTCGTGCAGACCGGCGCGCAGATTGCGCTGCGACACCACGAACGATGGGATGGCAGCGGATACCCCGATGGCCTCAAGGGCGAGCAGATTCCGCTCAATGCCCGGATCGTGGCGCTTGCAGACGTGTTTGACGCGCTCACCTCGGAGCGACCATACAAGCACGCCTGGTCAAACGAAGAGGCGCTGGACTACATAAAGCAAAACTCTGGCACGCTTTTTGATCCCACTTGTGTCAATGTCCTGCTGGCCAATCGCACGAGAATCGTCGATATCCAGCAGGCACAATTGGCGCCGCCCGGGTTCGGTCTGTAGATCCCGTCCGCACGCCGGTGGAGACGGCCGGGATGCAAACGATCCTCAAGAAGGTCCAGTCACGCTTCGAGAAGCGTCCCGACAGCGAGCACGGGCAGGCGTTCATTCGTCTCGCGATCGTCGCGCTGTGGCTGATCTATCTTGTCGGCGTAGCTTCGGCTCGTGGATTCAGCGGCACTGTTCTGCCGTATGCCCTTGCGATCCTGCTCGCCGAGACCGTAGTCGGCACGCTGCTGATCGCACACATCGTCTACAAGCCAGGTGTCTCCTACGTGCGTCGCTGGGTCGGCATGATCCTCGACTATGCGTCAATGGGCCTCATGATGATGCTCGGTCCCGAACTGGCGCCGCTTTACGTGGTGTTCCTTTGGGTGACGATCGGCAACGGCCTGCGCTATGGACCGAAGTTCCTGTCCGCCGCGGTCATGCTCGCCTGCATCTCGTTCTTCAGTGTTATCCAGCTGACACCGTATTGGCGAGAAAACGCGCCGCTGGCCTGGGGCCTGCTCGCCGGACTCGTACTGATTCCCGGCTACCTCACGTCGCTGCTGCGCGCACTCACGCGTGCGACCGAGGAAGCACGCCGCGCCAACGAGGCGAAGAGTGCGTTCGTGGCCAACATGAGTCACGAATTCCGCACGCCCCTGAACGGCATTGTCGGAATGTCCGAGCTGCTCGTGACCACGCGCTTGAGCGCAGAACAGCGCGAATGCGCCGAAGTCTTGCAGGCGTCGGCACGTTCGCTGCTGACGCTGGTGGAAGACGTACTCGACATCTCGGCGATTGAAGCCGGCAAGCTGAAGCTGCACGAAGTGGATTTCAGTCTCGGCGATTTGCTGCGCGGCATCCAGCTGATGCTGCAGCCGACCGCGATCGACAAGGGCCTCGCATTCGAGATCAGGATTGCCGACGGCGTGCCGGCAAGCTTGCACGGGGATGTCGACCATCTGCGTCAGATTCTCGTCAACCTCACCTCCAACGCGATCAAGTTCACCGAGCACGGCCGGGTCACTGTTGAAGTACTGCGGGCGCCAGCCGCGAGTGACCGTTCGATGCTGCGATTCGTGGTCAGCGATACCGGCATCGGCATTCCCGCGGAAGCACAACAGCGCATTTTCCAGGCCTTCGAGCAGGCCGATCGTGGCCACGCGCGACGCTTTGGCGGCACCGGCCTCGGTACGACGATTGCCAAGTCGTTGACCGAACTGCTTGGTGGAAAGATCGCGTTCGAAAGCAAGGAAGGGATCGGCTCGCGTTTCTGGATCGATATTGCACTTGCACCGGTCGCCGCAGCCACGGTGGCCATGCGAGTAGGCACGCTCGACGCCGAGCCGTCGGGCGCGAATGTCATCGCCTTCGATGATCCGTTCATTCGCCATCGCGCGCGCGTTCGTACCTTGCGACTGCTCGTCGCTGATGACCAGCCGGCGAACCTGACCGTGCTTTCGCGCCTGCTGGAAAAGGCCGGACATCAGGTTCGCGCCGTGCAGAGTGGCGAAGACGTGCTCTCTGCGATGGCCAACGACGGATTCGATTGCGTCATCATCGATTTGCACATGCCGGGCCTGAGCGGACTGGATGCGATCAAGCAGGCGCGTGTCATGGAGGCGGGCCGCGAACGCACACCGTTCGTCGTGCTCAGCGCGGATGCCACCGCCGATACGTTGCGAGCCGCAGATCAGGCCGGAGCGCGTGCGTTCCTGACGAAGCCGGTCATCGTCGGTCGCCTGCTCGACACCCTGGCCGACATCGCGCTCGGCGTGAACATGTCGACCACCAAGGTGCATGCGCGGGACGACAATGAGGTCGCCAACGAGGTGATTTCGCGCCAGGTCATCGAGGAACTGGAAGAGCTGCAGCTCGGTGAGGATTTCCTCGCGCTGTTCATCGATGAGTGCATGCGAGACGCGGTCAAATGCATCGCCGATCTGGAGAAGTCTGCGTCTGCCGAACGGTGGGACGCCTTTCGCGACCTTTGCCATGCGTTGAAAGGGGTAGCCAGCAACATGGGCGCGATTCGGCTTGCAGCGGTGGCTTCCGACGCGATGCGCACCGGCAACTGGGAGATTGCACGGGACTGGCGTTCAAAGATCCGGGGAATGCGCGAAGAACTCGAGAGCGCGCGTGGCGCCTTGCGGCAGCGTTCGCTGAACGTTCGCAGCGAGATGGAACCGGACCGCCGTTGACCCGATGCCATCCGCTGCGACAACTCCCGCAAGCCGCCCGCTTCAATCACGCCGTGGCGAGGCGATCCGTTGTCACCACCGCCGCGTCGCCAATCGCCGAAACAGGGCGCTTCTCCTGCGCGCGCACGAGCCGCTCCATCGTCCGCAGCGACTTCTCGCCGAGTTGCATGGCCGTGTCGACCCAGATTTCGGTTACCTGCATCAGTTCGATCAGGTTCACCGGCTGGGCAATTTCACGTACCCGGTTCATCGCACCGCGTGCGTGCGAAATGCGCTGGTTGCGTCGGATCAATTCATGCACGGCCTGCACGCCGTCACCGCGCGGGACGAGAATGTCGATGACGCCGAGTCGATGCAGTTCCTCGCTCGAATAGACCGCGCCGTTGAGCATCATTTCCTCGGCGAACTTCGGGCTCACGCGCTTGCACAGGAACGAGTACGCGCCCATTCCCGGGAACAGATCGAACAGTACTTCCGGGAAACCCATGCCGACGCCTTCCTCGGCAATGATGGTCTGGCAGGACAGCGCTGCCTCGAATCCGCCGCCGAGTGCATCGCCCTGGACCAGCGCGATCGTGTGCGCATTGCGGTTGAGGTGGGCATGGAATGCGTAGACACCCTCGACGCATTGGCGTGCATACGCGAGCAGGTGGTCGCGGTTGCGTTCACGGATCAATCGGCAGAAAAGGTCGAGATCACCACCCAGATTGAACACGTCCGCATCCGAAGCGAGGACCACGTGCGCAAGGCGCGCATCCGGACGCGTTGCGTGGACACTGAGCTTGTCTGCAGCGCGCTTCTGGAACTCGCGGATTTCCTTGATAAGGACGGACGAAAAGCAGGCTCGATAGCCGCTTTCGAGTGGAAAGCGACGGGCGTGCATGAAACACCAGTAGGTGTTCGCTGCCAGGTCGTCCTGGGTGCGCAGCAGACGGTAATCTTCTTCACGGCGGAGAGTTTCGACGGCGGTCATGGGGAAATTCCTTGGGAACGGTACCGCTTGCCGGATCGCTCGGAGGGAGCGGCAAATGCTTCTCGAAAAGTGACGATTCCCCTGGAATCGGCACGCGACCTGATTCAGTCTAATGCAATTGCCACGAATGCCCGGGTATACCCCGGGATGATTTTCGTGAAGTGCGACACACTCCAGGGTCGATATGGCGTGTGCGCTCTTGACTCGCCCGGATTAATGAAGCGGATAAGCGGCGAAATGATGTGCAGGCGCGCATGGCTGTTCGGGAAACGAGTGTTTGCGTTACCTTCAGTCGACGCGTACTGATGAAGAGAATCGTTTGCGGGATTGCCTGATCGAAAGCACAGGCCGATTGGTCGGCAACAGGAAGGAAGGTCGAGGCAGATGGGTCAATACAGCGAGCAGGCAAGGAACTACGGGATGATCGAGTCAGTGGACCCAAAGCGGATACGGCATGCGCGAATGCCGATCACCTCGATGGTGCTGATCAACACAGGTCCTTCGTCGTGGACTACCGAGATCGAGAACATCTCGGCGACCGGGGTGCTGGTGCTGCGCCCCGATGATTGGCGCATCACGGCAGGGCAGGCATGTGCACTTGATCTGCTGATCGGCGAGGACCTGCACATCCATCTCGAGGCGCACGTCGCGCGAGTCACCGCAAGCCACATCGCGTTTGCCTACACGCGGATTCCCGAAGACAAGGAAGTGGCACTGTGGTCGCTGCTTGGGCGGTTTGCCGACGACGTCGACGAGCCTGGTTTCGGAACGTGATCGGAACCTCGGCGCGATGGCAGCCCGGCGTGCCGCGACCAGACCGTTGCATTCATGGGCCCAACGTTGATCCGAAGTCGTGTGGCAAAAGCTCTCAGCTGCCCACTACCGCTTTCGCCTGCACCTCATCACGCAGTTCGCGTCGCAGGATCTTGCCGACGTTGCTCTTCGGCAGTGATTCGCGGAATTCGATGAGCTTGGGCTGCTTGTAGCCGGTCAATTCGGTGCGGCAGTGCGCGCGGATCGCGTCGCTGGTAAGGGACGGGTCCTTTTTGACGACCACGAGCTTGACCGCTTCGCCGGACTTGTCGTCGGGCACACCGATCGCCGCGACTTCAAGAATGCCGGGCATCATGGCCACCACATCCTCGATTTCATTCGGGTAGACGTTGAAGCCGCTGACCAGGATCATGTCCTTCTTGCGGTCGACGATATAGAAGAATCCTTTTTCGTCCATGCGCGCGATGTCTCCTGTGTGCAACCAGCCGTCGGCATCGATCACCTTCGACGTTTCCTCGGGGCGGTTCCAGTATCCCTTCATGACCTGCGGTCCGCGTACGCAGAGTTCGCCAGTTTCGCCGGAAGGAAGCCTCTTGCCATCGTCGTCCTGCACCGATACCTCGGTCGAGGGTATCGGCAGTCCTATTGATCCGTTGTACTCGGCCAGGTCCAGCGGATTGATGCACACGGCCGGCGAGGTTTCGGTCAGCCCGTAGGCTTCGGCCAACGTCGATCCGGTAACCTTTTTCCACCGATCGGCGACCGCGCGCTGCACTGCCATGCCGCCACCTAGCGTCATGCGCAACGAGGAAAAATCGAGCTGGTCGAATCCGGGTGTGTTGAGCAGGCCATTGAAGAGCGTGTTGACGCCCGTGATGCTCGTGTATTTGACCTTTCCGAGTTCCGCGACGAAACCCTTCATGTCGCGTGGATTCGTGATGAGGTGATTGAGCCCGCCAATCTTCATGAAGGTCAGGCAGTTCGCCGTCAGCGCGAAGATATGATAGAGCGGCAGTGCGGTGATGATCACTTCTTCACCCTCGCGCATGCCGGCGCTGATCCACGCGCTCGATTGCTGCATGTTCGCGATCATGTTGCCGTGCGTGAGCATCGCACCCTTGGCGACACCGGTGGTGCCGCCGGTGTACTGCAGGAAGGCGACATCGCCAGTTGCCACGCTCGCACGTGACGGAGTTCCACCGGAACCACGCTTGAGCGCATCGTTGAACCGTATTGAACCCGGCAGGGAGAACGGCGGCACGAGCTTCTTGACGTACTTGACCACGAAGTTCGTGATCTGCGCCTTGGGAAAACCGAGCAGGTCGCCGAGGCCGGTAGTGATGACCTTCTCCACTGCCGTACCGGCGACCACCTTGGCGGCGACATGAGCGAAATTGTCGAGAACGAGAAGCACGCGTGCTCCGGAATCATCGAGCTGGTGCTTGAGTTCGCGCGCCGTGTACATCGGATTCGTGTTGACGACAGTCAGGCCTGCACGCAGCGCGCCACAGATCGCGATCGGATACTGCAGCACGTTCGGCAACATCATGGCAACGCGATCGCCCTTGGCCAGCTTCAGGTCATTGACGAGGAAGCCGGCGAACTGCTGGCTGAGCTGGTCGAGTTCACCGTAGGTGATGGTGCGCCCCATGTTCGAGTACGCGGGGCGTTGGCGGAATCGATCGAAACAGTTGTCGAGCAATGCGGCAATCGAGGTGAATTCGCCGAGGTCGATCTCTGCCGGAACACCGCTTGGATAGTGCGCCAGCCACGGGCGATCGCTGCTTGCCGTCATGTTCTGCTCCAGGAAACCAAGATCAGCCGCGAACGCCCGCGACGTGCTCGTCCGCGACCGCAATCCCGTGCATTCGCCGAAGTATGGACCGATTGCACCACACGCCGCCGATTGCGAGCAAGGCGCACTGCAGCGCAGCAGGCACGCTTGTCAGTGGCTTGCACGGGGTTCGCGGGCATGGGATCGTCATCATTTTGTCGGGCTTCGGTCGATGCTGCGGATCATGTTGTTCCTGCTCTCGTGTTTCGCCGCCGTTGCATGCTCGCGCACTCCGGAGGAGCAGCGCATCCGCGATTCGATCGGCGAGATGCAGGCCGCGATGCAGGAGAAACTGCCGCGCGACTTCATGCATCACGTCGGCAGCGACTTCACCGGCGCCGACGGCAGCGTCGATCGCGAGGCTTTGCATAACCTGCTGCGTGCACAGGTGCTCGGCAATTCGAGCATTGGCGTCACCCTCGGCCCGTTGCAGATCGATGTGCAGGACCAGCGCGCGACCGTGCGTGTGACCGCCACCTTTACCGGTGGCAATGGACGCTGGATTCCCGAACGCGGTGCCGTCTACGCGATCACCAGCGGCTGGCGCAAGGATGGCGATGACTGGGTTTGCGTCAACGCCCAGTGGCAGCACACCCTCTGATTTGCGTTGCCCGTCATGCCGCGTCGATCGCGCACGAACCTGGCTTACCGACCCTCAGGCGGGCGCCGATTGCACCGCCAGTTGACGCAGGACGTAGGGCAGGATGCCGCCATGCCGGAAGAACTCACGCTCTTTCGGCGTCAGCAGCAGCACGTCGACGCCGAACTCCTTGCGTGAGCCATCCGTGCTGGTCGCGACGACGCGCGCCTGTCGAGCCTTGCCATCATCGAGGCCGACGATGTCGAACGATTCGCTACCGCTGAGGCCATGGCTCGCGGCGTTCTCGCCGGCCAGGAAGGCGCACGGCAGGACACCCATGCCGACCAGATTTGAACGATGGATGCGCTCGAAGCTTTCGGCAATCACGGCCTTCACGCCGAGCAGCAAGGTGCCCTTGGCGGCCCAGTCGCGTGACGAGCCCGTGCCGTATTCCTTGCCTGCCAACACCACCAACGGTGTGCCTTCTTTCTGATAGCGCATCGCGGCATCGTAGATCGACAGTTGCTCATTGCTCGGCACATGCACCGTATATCCACCCTCGACGTCGGACAGCATCAGGTTGCGGATGCGGATGTTCGCGAACGTGCCTCGCAGCATGACCTCATCGTGTCCGCGACGCGAACCGTAGGAGTTGAAGTCGACCGGCTTCACGCCGCGCTCGATGAGGTAACGGCCGGCGGGCGAATCGACCTTGATCGAACCTGCCGGGGAAATGTGGTCGGTGGTGATCGAGTCACCGAAGATGCCGAGCGCGCGCGCGCCGTTGATGTCGTCGATCGTTCCGACCTGCATCGTCATGCCGTCGAAGTAGGGCGGGTTCTTGATATAGGTCGAGTCGCCGTCCCAGGCGAAGCGTTCGCCATCGGGTGAGGCAATCGCGTTCCAGCGCTCGTCGCCAGCGAACACGTCGGCGTAGTTGCGCGTGAACATTTCCGCAGTCACTGCGCCGGCGACGGTATCGGAGATCTCCTGGTTGGACGGCCAGATGTCGCGCAGGAAAACGGGTTCGCCGGACCGGTCATGGCCGAGCGGCTCGCGGGTCAGGTCGATGTCGACCGTTCCGGCCAGCGCATAGGCAACCACCAGCGGCGGCGAGGCCAGATAGTTCATCTTCACTTCCGGATGCACGCGCCCCTCGAAGTTGCGGTTGCCCGACAACACCGACGCGGCGACCAGATCGCCTTCGCCGATCGCGCGGCTGATCTCGATCGGCAGTGGTCCCGAATTGCCGATGCAGGTAGTGCATCCGTAACCGACCAGAAAAAAGCCGAGCGCGTCGAGGTCGGTCAGCACGCCGGTTTTTTCCAGGTAGTCGGTGACCACCTTCGATCCCGGCGCAAGGGATGTCTTCACCCACGGCTTGGTCTTGAGGCCGCGCGCAACCGCATTGCGCGCGAGCAGGCCGGCGCCGAGCATGACCGCCGGGTTCGACGTGTTCGTGCAGGACGTGATCGCGGCGATGACGACGGCACCGTCCTCGAGTTCGAAATCATGTCCGTCCTTGCTGACGCGAACGCGGCCGTTGACGATTTCGTTGGAAGGATTACCGATTGCAGTCGCGCCGCCTTCGTTGGCGAAATCCGAAGCCTCGGTCGACTTGCGCGGTTTTCGACCCGACGCGAACGGTCCGACGTGCGTGCGATAGTTCTGCTTCATGTCCTCAAGCAGGACGCGATCCTGTGGGCGTTTCGGTCCGGCCAGTGACGGTTTGACGGTACCCAGATCGAGTTCGAGCGTGGTCGTGAACTCTGCCGGCACCGTACTCTCGTCGTGCCAGAGTCCCTGTGCCTTCGCGTACGCCTCCACCAGCGCAACCTGTTCCTCGCTGCGCCCGGACAAACGCAGGTAGCTTATCGCCTCGACATCGACGGGGAAAATGCCACACGTGGCGCCGTACTCGGGCGCCATGTTGCTGATCGTGGCACGGTCGGCGAGCGCCAGGTGCTTCAGGCCGGGGCCGAAGAACTCGACGAACTTGCCGACCACGCCGAGCGTGCGCAGCATCTGTGTCACCGTAAGCACGAGGTCGGTGGCAGTGGCGCCTTCCGGCAGCTTGCCGGTGAAGCGGAAGCCGACAACCTGCGGAATCAGCATCGAAGACGGCTGACCGAGCATCGCTGCCTCGGCCTCGATGCCACCGACGCCCCAGCCGAGCACACCCAGTCCGTTGATCATCGTGGTGTGCGAATCGGTGCCGAACACGGTGTCCGGATACGCCCACAATTCGCCGTCCTTTTCGCCATGCATGACGACGCGGGCAAGGTGTTCGAGGTTGACCTGATGGACGATGCCGGTGCGCGGCGGGACGACCTTGAAGTTGGCGAACGATTTCTGGCCCCAGCGCAGGAACGAGTAGCGCTCGAGATTGCGCTCGAACTCGATGCCGACGTTGATATCGAGCGCCGCGGCGCTGCCGAACGCATCAACCTGCACGGAATGGTCGATGACGAGCTCGACCGGTGCCAGCGGATTGATCTGCTCCGGTCGCCCGCCGAGTGCGACCACCGCGTCGCGCATGGCAGCCAGATCGACCACGCACGGGACCCCGGTGAAATCCTGCAGAACGACGCGCGCCGGCATGAAGGCGATTTCCGTGTCCGGTTCCCGCTGCGACTGCCAATTGGCCACTGCCTCGATCGATGCGGCAGTGACGTCCACTCCGTCTTCGTGGCGCAGCAGATTCTCGAGCAGGATCTTCATCGAGTAGGGCAGGCGCCGGAGGTCGAAGCGGCGACCAAGCCTGGCGAGGCTGGCGTAGCGATAGCGCTTGCCGTTGACCTCGAGATGATCGGCGGTGTTGAAGGAATCATTCATGGGCGGCGCTCCCGGTTCGGTACGTGGTCGGCGAGTGCGCAGAAGATGCGCAGTCAGTCGGTGATTATCTACCCGAACGATGTCAGCAGTACTGGGCGGCATCGTCCGTGTTGAGATTGAGTATGACAGATCAAGTATGTATCATCGCCGCATACTCAGGGAGTGCAGCAGTGGAAGCGACGGTCGCCGAACGTGGCCAGATCACCTTGCCGAAAGCGGTTCGCGATGCGCTCGGCCTGACCAAGGGCAGCACGCTGACCGTTGAACTCGAAGGCGGGCGCATCATCCTGCGCAAGAGTGTCGACGATGCGATCTCCAAGGCGCGCGGTCGCTTCAAACTCGACGGCTTCGCTTCTACTGACGAAGCGATGCGGGCGATCCGCGGACGTGCGCCGGGAGACCCGCTTGATCCGTGACCCGTCTCATTCGTGATTGCGATCGACACATCGATCCTGGTCGATCTGCTCGCCAACGGTCCGCAAGCCGATGCGGCAGAAATGTGCCTGCGCCAATGCCTCGTCAACGGGCCGGTGGTGGTGTGCGACGTGGTTGTTGCTGAGGTCTGCAGCGCGCTACGTGACGGCGCCGAGGCGATGGCGGTGCTCGAAGACATGAGCATCCGTTTTCTCGCACTCGAATCGAAGGCGGCGATACGCGCCGGCGAAATGCAGCGCCGCTACCGGCAACGCGGCGGCGTGCGCGAACGCGCGGTTCCGGATTTCCTCATTGGCGCCCACGCGCTGCTTCAGTGCAACGGACTGATCACCCACGACCGCGCGTTCTACCGCGATTATTTCAAGGGCCTCAAACTGATTGTTCCTGCTGTCTGAGCCGCATTGCCCACAACGAAACCTACCTGGAGCCCGTCATGCTCGAAGCTTATCGCCAGCACGCAGCGGAGCGCGCAGCGCTCGGTATTCCGCCTTTGCCCCTCACCGCACAGCAGACCGCTGATGTCATCGAGTTGCTGAAGGCACCGCCAGCGGGCGAAGAGGCATTCCTGCTCGACCTGATCGGCATGCGCGTGCCGGCCGGCGTCGACGATGCAGCCAAGGTCAAGGCGTCGTATCTTGCTGCAGTCGCCTTCGGCAGCGAAGCGAGCACGCTGATCTCACGCGAACGTGCCATCGAGTTGCTCGGAACGATGCTCGGTGGCTACAACATCCATGCGCTGGTCGAGCTGCTCGATGACGAACGGATCGGCATCGTCGCGGCGCAGGCACTGAAGACCACGCTGCTGATGTTCGACGCGTTCCACGATGTCAAGGAAAAGGCCGACAAGGGCAATGCCAACGCGCATTCGGTGTTGCGCAGCTGGGCCGACGGCGAGTGGTTCACGATGCGTCCGGAAGTCCCCGAAAGCCTGACCGTCACGGTATTCAAGGTGACTGGCGAGACCAACACCGACGATCTGTCACCGGCACCGGACGCGACGACACGGCCCGACATTCCGCTGCATGCGCTGGCCATGCTCAAGAATCCGCGCGAGGGCATCACGCCCGAGATCGAAGGCAAGCGTGGGCCGGTCGCGTTCATCGAATCGCTCAAGCAGAAAGGCCATCTGGTCGCCTACGTCGGTGATGTCGTCGGCACCGGATCAAGCCGAAAGTCGGCAACCAACTCGGTGCTGTGGTTCACCGGTCAGGACATTCCGTACATTCCGAACAAGCGCTTCGGCGGCGTCTGCCTCGGCGCCAAGATCGCGCCGATCTTCTACAACACGATGGAGGACGCCGGTGCATTGCCGATCGAACTCGACGTCACGCAGATGAACATGGGTGATGTCGTCGAACTGCGCCCGTACGACGGCAAGGCGCTCAAGGACGGCAAGGTCATCGCCGAGTTCCGGGTCAAGTCGGACGTGCTGTTCGATGAGGTGCGCGCGGGTGGGCGCATTCCGCTGATCGTCGGGCGCGGCCTGACTGCGAAAGCGCGCGAGGCGCTCGCGCTGCCGCCATCGACGCTGTTCCGCCTGCCGCAAGTGCCCGCCGATACCGGCAAGGGCTTCACGCTGGCACAGAAGATGGTGGGTCGTGCATGCAGCCTGCCGGACGGGCAGGGCATGCGGCCGGGCACCTATTGCGAACCAAGGATGACCTCGGTCGGCTCGCAGGACACCACCGGCCCGATGACGCGCGACGAACTCAAGGACCTCGCCTGCCTCGGCTTCAGCGCTGATCTGGTCATGCAGTCGTTCTGCCATACCGCGGCCTATCCGAAACCGGTCGACGTCAAGACCCACCACGAACTCCCCGCCTTCATCTCCACGCGTGGCGGCATTCCGTTGCGTCCCGGTGACGGCATCATCCATTCCTGGCTCAACCGCATGCTGCTCCCCGACACCGTGGGTACCGGCGGTGATTCGCATACACGCTTTCCGATCGGCATCTCGTTTCCGGCCGGCTCCGGTCTCGTCGCGTTCGCTGCGGCCACCGGCGTCATGCCGCTCGACATGCCCGAATCGGTGCTCGTGCGCTTCACGGGTACGCTGCAGCCGGGGGTGACCCTGCGCGATCTGGTCAATGCGATTCCTCTTTACGCGATCCGTGCCGGCCTGCTGACCGTGGCCAAACAGGGCAAGAAGAACGTCTTCTCCGGTCGCATCCTGGAGATCGAAGGCCTGCCCAACCTCAAGGTCGAACAGGCCTTCGAACTGTCCGACGCCTCGGCCGAGCGCTCCGCAGCCGGCTGCACCGTGCATCTGGACAAGGCGCCGATCATCGAATACATCACCTCGAACATCGTCATGCTGAAATGGATGATCGCCGAGGGCTACCAGGATGTGCGCAGCATCATGCGCCGGATCAAGGCAATGGAGGCGTGGCTCGCCGATCCGCAACTGCTCGCGGCCGATGCCGACGCCGAGTACGCGGCCATCATCGACATCGATCTTGCCGACGTGCATGAGCCGATCGTCGCCTGCCCGAACGATCCCGATGACGTGAAGACGCTCAGTGACGTCGCCGGCGCGACAATCGACGAAGTATTCATCGGCTCGTGCATGACCAACATTGGCCATTTTCGCGCGGCTGCCAAGCTGCTCGAGGGAAAGCGCGACATACCGACCAAGTTGTGGGTTGCGCCGCCGACCAAGATGGACGCCTCCGAGCTGACCAGGGAAGGCCACTACGGAACGTTCGGCACCGCTGGTGCGCGCATGGAAATGCCCGGTTGCTCGCTGTGCATGGGCAATCAGGCGCAGGTTCGCGAGGGCGCCACGGTGTTCTCGACGAGCACGCGCAACTTTCCGAATCGCCTCGGCAAGAACGCCAACGTGTATCTCGGTTCGGCTGAACTGGCGGCGATTTGCTCGCGGCTCGGCCGTATCCCCACGCGTGACGAATACATGGCCGACATCGGCGTCGTCAACGCGTCCGGAGATACGATCTACCGTTACATGAATTTCGACCAGATCGAGGATTTCAGGGTCGCCGCCGATTCTGTTCCCGCCTGAATCCGGATACGATGGCGCCGCCTCGCGATCGGAGCATCGCGCGGCGATTTCCGTGCGGTGATCGATATCGCACAGGGCAGGGCGTCTGAGCGCATCCACGGGGAATCCGCAACAGTGAGTCGCACGCGAATCGACGGCTTCCGCATAGCCGGGATCAGTACGTGTGTGCCGCCGCGACGGGTTGACAACCTTGCGTGTGGCAGCGCGTTCGGCGACGACGAGGTGCGCAAGGTCGTTTCAATGGCTGGCGTGCGCCACCGACATGTGGTCGACGACGGCGTGACCGCCGCCGATCTGTGTTTCGAATCGGCGGCTCGCCTGCTCGATGCGCTCGGCTGGGCGGCCGAGTCGGTCAGCGCAGTGATCCTGGTAACGCAGTCGCCGGATTATTTCCTGCCGTCGTCAAGTTGCATGGTGCACAAATGGCTGGGATTGTCCGATGACTGCGCGACGTTCGACGTCGGCCTCGGTTGCTCGGGATATCCGTATGGCCTGTACATCGCGGCGAGCCTGCTGAAATCGGGTGGACAGCAGCGCATCCTGATGCTGCACGGCGAAACACCGAGCCGCTTCGCAGCCAGCGACGATCATTCGACCACGCTGCTTTTCGGCGATGCCGGATCCGCGACAGCACTGGAATCGGATCCGGTGGGTACGGGATGGTTCTGCCTGCACACCGATGGATCGGGCTATGACAGCCTGATCATTCGTGGCGGCGCATTCCGCGAGCGCACACCGCGCGACCCGCGTGAGCTGATGCTGCGCATGGACGGTGCCGCGATCTTCAACTTCACGATCAAGCGCGTGCCGGCACTGATTGCCGAGACGCTCGAGTTTGCCGGGATCGAACGTGCCGACGTGCAGGCCTTCATCCTGCATCAGTCGAACAAGTTCATCATGAAGCACCTTGCGCGCAAATGCGGATTGCTCGACGAACAAGTACCGTTCACCCTCGAGGACACGGCGAACTGCGGCGGTCCGTCGGTGGCGGTGACGATGACGCGCGCGTTGAAGGCGCACTCGACTCCGCAAAAGCTCATGTTGATCGGTTATGGCGTCGGCCTCTCATGGGCATCCGCACTGATCGACCTGCCGCCTGATTGCCTGCTCCTGCACGATGTCTACGCCGAGTCGAGGCCGCGCCTGTGACGATACGAAAGGTGACGACGGCGGCGGCGCTGCAGATGCTCGCTGATGCGGTGATGGAGGACGTCGCCTCGCTGGAGCCCGGTCGCTTGCGCGAGGAAATCCCCGGCTGGGATTCAATGGGTGCGCTGATGCTGATGGCGGAGCTCGACGAGCACCTTGGCCTCGTGCTTGATGCCGATGCGTCGCGCGCGATGGCAACTGTCGCCGACTACATCGCGCATCTGCGTGCCAGCAACGCGTTGCTGGAGATGGACGGCGACGCATGAACGCAAAGGCGCCCGGTCTCGAGGCAACCACGAAACTGGTCGCACGCGCGCTCGGCATCTCCACGTCAACGCTGATGCATGCGTGCCGTCCGGCGATGCCCGCGGACCTCGGGCGCGTGGTCGCCTTGCGTCGGCAGGTGCTCGGTGAATTGGTCAGTTGGGACGACGAGGCATACCTGCGCTGGCGCTACTTCGCCAGTGCGACACCGGCCACATTGTGGATACTCGATCTCGACGGAAAGCTCATCGCGATGATCGGCGCCGAGCAGGTCAGCGTTACCAGCATGGCGGGGGAGTGGGTCGGGCACGTCATGATGGACTTGATGGCCGACCCGGCGTATTCAGGGTCGGGGCTTGGCGTCTGGCTCAACCAGCACCTCTTCGCGACGGCATCGTTTACCTTGGCCGTCGGTGCCAACGAGAACTCGATCGGTCTGGTCAGGCGACTTTTCGCGCCTTTGCCGAGCCGCGAATCGCTCGTGCTGCCTGTTGCGATGGGCGCGTTCCTTCGCCGCCACGGCATTCCGCGCAGGCTTTCGCAGGTGCTCGGTCCACTCGTCCATGCTGGCTGGGCGTTGCGCCGTCGCGTCATGCGTCCGGCCAGGGCACGCGACGTCACCTTGCGCCGCATATCCGGGTTCGACGAGGCAATGCTCGCGCCTCTGCGCAACGATCGCCCGCGCGGGCGCGTCGAGATCAGCAGGAACGCCGCCGTGCTCAACTGGCGCCTGTTCGCCAATCCTCGCGCGCGTTTCGATGTCACAGGGGCGTTCCGTGACGGGGTGCTGGTCGGCTATGTCGCCAGCCGCCATGTCGATCGTGACGATGGCACTCGCTCGACCTATGTCATCGATTGTCCCGCGCTCGATTGTGAGCGTGCCGGCATCGTCACGCTGCTGCTCGACACGGTGATCGCCGCAGCAGCACGGCGGCGCAACGCGTCGGTGCATGCGGTGATGCTCGACCCCGATTGCACGCGGATTCTCCACCGCATCGGATTTCTGCGACGCGGCGAGGCAAACTATCTGGTCGCCGGTCTGCACACCACGGACACGAACTTGCTCGCTGCCGCAGCGGAAAGCCAGTGGTGCATCACCGACCTGTGCTTCGACAGCGATGGCCAGTTCTGACATGGACAAACGACCGCAGGCCATGATCCGCGCATGTGCGGAATAGCCGTTCTCGCCAACGCGCGC
This sequence comes from Lysobacterales bacterium, assembly GCA_038259445.1. Taxonomy (GTDB): domain Bacteria; phylum Pseudomonadota; class Gammaproteobacteria; order Xanthomonadales; family Rhodanobacteraceae; genus Dokdonella. The sequence goes on from JBBSOU010000045.1 coordinate 19,660, forward strand.
GGTGCGGCGGCGCCCGACCGCGCCGAACTGCGGGCGATGATCGCGCGCCTCGACCATCGGGGTCCGGACGGCAGTGTCGCGCAGATGGACGGGCAGGTCGGACTCGCTCACGCGCGTCTGTCGATCATCGACATCGAGGGCGGTTGGCAGCCGATTGCCAACGAAGACGACAGCGTGCGTGTGGTGTTCAACGGCGAGATCTTCAACCATGTCGAACTGCGTGACGAACTGACCCGGTGCGGCCATGTTTTCCGGACCCGTTCCGACACCGAAGTGATCGTGCATCTCTACGAAGAGCATGGCGATCGCTTCATGACGCATCTGAACGGCCAGTTCGCGATCGCGCTGCACGATCGTCGTCGCAAGCGACTGCTGCTCGCACGTGATCGCGTTGGCATCCGCCCGCTGTTCTACACGATGAACGGCTCGCGTCTCGCGGTCGCTTCCGAAATCAAGGCGCTGTTCGCATTGCCATCGGTCGAACGGCGATTCGATGCACGTGCACTTGGCGAAGTGTTCTCGCTGTGGAGTCCACTGGAACCGCGCAGTGCATTCGAGGGCATCTCGCAACTGGCGCCGGCGCACTACCTGACGGTCGAGCTCGATGCGCCACAACTCGAGTTGCAGGTGCAACGCTACTGGGACTGGGATTTCTCGCGCGCAGCGATTGATGTCGGCCGCGACGACGATTCGCTGGCCGAGGAACTGCGTGCGTTGCTGACCGACTCGGTACGTCTGCAGTTGCGTTCGGATGTGCCGGTAGGCGCGTATCTGAGCGGTGGTCTCGATTCGTCGGCGATCGCGGCATTGGTGGCGGAACAATCCGGGCAACGACTGCGCACGTTCTCGCTGACCTTTGCCGACGCCGAGTTCGACGAACGCGAGCACCAGCGTGTCATGTCGAGGCAACTCGGTAATGCGCACAGCGAGATCGAGGTGCGCGCCGGCGACATCGCCTTAGTGTTCCGAGATGTCGTGCTGCATGCCGAACATCCGCTGGTACGCACGGCACCGGCACCGATGATGCTGCTCGCGCGGCATGTCCGCGAGTCGGGCTACAAGGTGGTACTGACCGGGGAAGGGGCCGACGAACTCCTTGCCGGCTACGACGTGTTCAAGGAAGCGCGCATTCGCCGGTTCATGGCGCGCCAGCCCGACAGTCGTTGGCGCGGCCGTATCCTCGACAGGTTGTATCCGTACCTGAAACATTCGCCAGTGCGATCACCCGCGTTCGCCGCACAACTGTTCCGCGACCCCGGGTCGGAACCCCGCGACCCTTGCTTCCCGATCGGTCCGCGGCTGCGCAGCACCCGGCGTGTTCTGCGTTTCCTCGCGCCGGAGTTGCGCGAGCGCATGGCGGAAACGATGCCTGAGCACGCCGTTGCAGCGCTGCTGCCGGCTGCCTTCGCGGATTGGCGGGCGCTGGCGCGCGACCAGTACATCGAGGCACGCACGCTGATGTCGGGTTACCTGCTCGGAGCGCAGGGTGATCGGATGTCGATGGCGCACTCCGTCGAGGGGCGCTACCCGTTTCTTGACCACCGCCTGATCGAGTTCGCAGGTCGCTTGCCGGAACGTTGCAAGCTGCGCGGACTGCGCGAGAAATGGCTGTTGAAGCACGCGATGCGCGGAGTGCTGCCGGACACGATCCTCAATCGCACGAAACAGCCGTACCGCGCGCCGGACAGTGCCTCGTTCTTCACCGGGGACACGATGGCAAGCGAGGTGTCGCGCTATCTCGACGATGATGCGATTGCCGCTTCGGGCCTGTTCGACCGCGTCGCGGTGCGTGCCCTGGTCGAGAAATGCCGGGTCGGCCGAGCAATCGGCTTTCCCGACAACATGGCGTTCGTCGGCATCCTGTCGATGCAGATCCTGCAGAAGGACATGCTCGATGGACCATGAGCGCTGCGCCCAACAGTCACTTGACAGCGTCCTCGCGCGTTCGGCGAGCAAGGCACCAGGACACGCCGCACTGGTCTGTGGTTCGCTGCGCTTGACCTACGCAATGCTTGCCGACGCGGTAACGCGCAAGGCGAATGACATGCGCCAGTCCGGCCTCGGACGCGGCGATCGTGTCGTCGTGTTCCTCGAGAACGGCATCGACATGGTGGTGGTGCTCTTCGCCGTCTGGCAACTTCAGGCGGTCTGCGTGACGGTCAATGCACAGACGAAAGCCGACAAACTGGCGCACATCGTGCGCAGTGTGCAGGCCTGTCTGATCGTCACGCAGCGCTCGCTCGCTGCCGCGTGGCGAGGGCTCGACGGCGAAGTCTCGATCAGCATCGCAGAGGATGATTCGCAGACCGTGCTCGACGCGCACCGGCCATTTTCCCTCGGCACGAAAATTGGCCTGGACACTGCGCCCGCCGGCCTTGCCCTGATCAGCCATACCTCGGGCACTACCGCAACGCCGAAGGGTGTCATGTTGAGCCATGTGAATCTGCTGACGTCGCTCGCCTCGATCCGCGCATACCTCGGCATTCGCGCGGACGACATCCTTTTCAGTGCCTTGCCATTGAGTTTCAACTACGGGTTGACGCAGTTGCTGCTGGCCGTCGATGCGTGCGCGACGCTCGTGCTCGAGCGATCCTTCATGTTTCCGACCCAGGTGATCGAGCGCATGGCCAGCGAGCAGGCAACGGTATTCGCGGGCGTTCCGATGATGTACGCCGCGATGCTCGCCAGCGATTCCCTGAACCAGCGCGATCTGTCGCGCGTGCGCATCCTCACCAATGCGTCGGCAGCACTGCCGGTTGATCGCGTACGCGCACTGAGAGCGCGTTTTCCTGATGCCGGACTGTTCCTGATGTACGGCCAGACCGAGTGCACGCGCATCAGCTTCCTTGCGCCTGACGAAGTCGATCGCCACCCGGACAGTGTCGGTCGAGGGCTGCCGGAACAGCGGCACTGGCTGATCGACGCCTGCGGCAAGACCGTCGCAGCCGGTGGCGTCGGCGAACTCGTCGTGCAGGGCGAACACGTGATGCTGGGCTACTGGGGCGAGGCACCGTTCACCGACGCGGCCAGTGAGTCGGCCGAGCGCGCGAACGTCGGGCGATTCGATCGCGTCCACCATACCGGCGACCTGTTCCGCACCGATCGGGACGGACGGCTCTATTTCGTCGCGCGCAAGGATGACATCATCAAGACCCGCGGAGAGAAGGTCAGCCCGCTCGAGGTGGAGACCGCCATTCGCGAAATCGATGGCGTTGCCGAGTGTGTCGTCGCCGGCGTCGTCGATACCTTGATGGGCGAAGCCGTGTGTGCGTGGGTCGTGCCGTGCGCGCACGCGGTGCTCGTCGAACGCGACATCATCCGTCATTGCCTGGCCAGACTGGAGAGTTACATGGCGCCGAAACACGTGGTTTTCGTCGATGCGTTTGTGCGCACGGCAAACGGCAAGGTGCGCAAGGCGGATCTTCCGGGCATTCCCGCACTCGCCAGGAGGCCGTCCTGACATGTCCTCGGTCAAGCAAGAGGTTCGCGAATACATCGCCAGCAACTTCCTCATGGACACCGCAGCGGCCGATTTCGCCGATGACGCATCGTTCATGGATGCCCATCTGCTCGATTCAACCGGATTCCTCGAACTCGTGCAGTTCGTCGAGGAGTCGTATTCGATTCGCGTCCTCGATGACGAGATGATCCCCGACAATCTCGATTCGCTCGACGCGATCGATGCGTACGTGGCGCGCAAGCGTGGCGTCGGATCGGCGGCGGCGGAATGAATCGATGAATGAGCCGACTTCCATGGACGTGTTCGCCATCGATCACGTCGCCGAGATCGAGCGTATCGGTGGCTGGATGCGCGAGAGTCTCGTGTCGCCGCTGCGCCGCCGCGGTCTGGTCATCGCCATGTCGGGCGGCATCGACAGCTCTGTGTGCGCCGCACTAGCCGTGCGTGCGCTCGGAGCGGAACGCGTGTTCGGACTGCTGCTGCCCGAGCGCGACTCGAACGATCGCTCCGGTGAACTCGGCGAACTGCTGGCGGGCCATCTCGGCATTCGCTTCCGGCGCCACGACATTGCCCCCGCACTGGCAGCGCTCGGTTGCTATTCGGAGCGCGACGAAGCAATCCGCCACGTGTTTCCGGAGTATGCCGAAGACTGGAAAAGCAAGCTCGTCATTGCTGGCGGCATCGCTGGCGGCATCAACTTCTACAAGCTCGTCGTGCAGTCGCCCGATGGCGAGCTGCACGAATCGCGACTGCCGCTCGCTGACTACCTGCGGATCGTGGCGGCGACAAACCACAAGCAGCGGATCCGCAAGACCCTCGAATACTTCCACGCCGACCGCCTGAACTACGCCGTCATCGGCACGCCGAACCGGCTTGAGTATGACCAGGGCTTCTTCGTCAAGAACGGCGACGGTTCTGCCGACCTGAAACCGATTGCGCATCTGTACAAGACCCAGGTCTACGCAATGGCGCGCGCACTCGGGCTGCCGGAGCCGATCTGTGCAACGGTGCCGACGACGGATACCTACAGTCTTGCGCAGGGTCAGGACGAGTTCTACTTCGCCTTGCCCTACGCGCAGATGGACCTCGCGCTCTGGTGCGTCGAGAACGGTGTATCCGAGGAAGGGCTTGCTCGGGCATTGTCGATGCCGGCCGAGTCGGCGCGCAGGATTTTCACCGATATCGAGGCCAAGCGGCGCGCTGCGGCCTATCTGCACGCCCGTCCGTTGCTGTTCGGGACAGGGTCTGGACGTTGAGTACCGTCGCATATGCCATTACGGTAACGCGCTGGTGTTCCGTTGCGCCGCCGATCCACAAACCGGATCATGCCGAGCGCACCGTGGTGTCCCAGGATGTAGCCGTCCGATGTGCATGATGCAGTACAGATCGATGATCGTGGGAGGGGCGGAATGATCCGCGACATCGATGTGCCGAGCTCCGGGTCAGCGCGATCGATCGGGAACGATGCTCGCATCGTGTTCCTGCGCGACCTGCTGGCCGCGTCGGACATGGACGATCTCGAGAAGAAAGTCGCCCTGCATGCAAAGCGCATGTTCGGCATCGACGGCGTGCATTTTGCTCTCGTCCCGCATGCGGATGAAGGCGGTGATTCGCTCGAGAGGACGGGATCACGCGCCGGAGCATCCAGCCGTCAGCTGCGCAGTAGCGCTGACGCCGCAAGCATGGATATCGTTCCAAAGCTGCTGCCCTCGGCAGGACAGTCGCTTCCGGCAACCAGCGAATGGGGCGATTTCAGTGCCGATGTCGAGGCCGCAGCGATGCGCCTGCTCGATGTCTGCCGACTGACCAAGGCGTTCGAGCGGACCGAGCATGCCGAGCATGTGCAGCGTGCGCTGTTCGCGATTGCCAGCCTGGCCAGCTCCGATCTC
>JBBSOU010000046.1:0-24933 GCA_038259445.1 Lysobacterales bacterium
CGCGAACACGGCTCGATCGTCGGCGCGCCGACATACCAGCGCACTTGCACTGGTCCGCGCAGATCAACCGCGACCCCGGCAAGCTGCGCACTGTCGATAAGCAGTTCGAAACGCGTGCTGTCGGCGCCGACGTCAGGGAGATCGGAGATCACACCGCTGACGAGGAAATCGCGCCCGTGCCACTCGGCAGGCAACCGCTGTTGCAGCGCCTCATGCGCATGCCAGAGGGTCCATGCGAATCCGAGCACGAACCAGAGCGGCACGCGATCGGCGCGACGAAAGAACAATGCGACCAGGCTGGCCGCCAGCAGTCCGACGGTGACGCCGACGTGCGGCAGTTCCGGCAAACCCTGTACTGCCACGGCGCCGGTCAACGCCGCGGCGGCGCGCGCGGGCGTCACCTGCGGAACGCGCAACAGCGGCCGAACGTGCTGCAGAAATGGGCTGAATCGCATCCGTTCGAACATTGCGCATCCATCCTGGACAAAAGGCGCCGCACGCGCACCCGCAAGCGTGCATCTTGCGACGAACTGGGCGCAGATGCGAGTTGCAGCGAAACACCGCGCGAGCGGCACCAGAGGGCAGCCGCGGATTCAACTGCGCGTGGATGGCCGCGACCGCCACATCGACGTGCTCGACGCAGGTCCACGGTCGCGCGTGCGGATCTGCCTGACGCAGACGCGAGCCCATGTCGCGGCCGGTGGTTCAGTCCGGCTGGGCTGATCAATCGGTGGTCACGGCACGCTGGTCACGCCGCGACGTCGCGCGGCACGTGATGCAGGCATCCCCCGCGCAATTCGAACATCCGGTCCATACGCGCGGCAAGGCCGCGGTCATGGGTGACGAGCACCAGCGCGGTGCCGATCTCGCGATTGAGTTCGAGCATGAGTTCGTAGACCTGCGCAGCATTGCGCTCGTCGAGATTGCCGGTCGGCTCGTCGCCGAGTACGCACGCCGGGCGTGTCACCAGCGCACGCGCGACCGCAGCGCGCTGGCGCTCGCCGCCACTGAGTTCACCGGGCTTGTGTTCGAGCCGCGCACCGAGGCCCACGCGCGTGAGCAGAGCCACTGCACGCTGGCGTGCCTCGGCGATCGGCGTGCCGCGGATCAGCAGCGGCATGCACACGTTCTCGATCGCAGTGAACTCGGGCAGCAGGTGGTGGAACTGGTAAATGAAGCCGAGCGAGCGGTTGCGCAGCACGCCGCGCGCACGATCCGACAGCGTCGACATGCCCTGCCCTTCGACGATGATCTCACCGCTACTGGCGCTGTCGAGTCCGCCGAGAATGTGCAGCAGCGTGCTCTTGCCCGAACCGGATGAACCGATGATCGACACGGTCTCGCCGCGGCGCACCTCGAAGCTGACGTCCTGCAGCACATCCGCGCGAAGGCCGCCTTCGCTGTATATCTTGGCGACCTTGCTTGCGCTGAGGACGACCGGCGCAATGGCGGGCGGATTCGTTGGTGTGGGCTTGGATATCATGGGGTGAATACGTTCCTACTCATGGCGCAAGGCGGCGGCCGGCTCGATGCGTGCCGCGCGCCAGGCCGGATAAAGCGTGGCGAAAATGCAGAACACGAACGCCGTGACGGTGATCCAGCCGACGTCGTCCCAGTGCAGGTCCGACGGCAGCTCACTGATGTAGTAGACGTCCGGCGAGAGCAAGGCCACACCGAAGGTCGTTTCGACCCAGGTGGCGAACGCAGGCAGGTTCAGTGCCAGCACCACGCCGAAGACAACGCCCAGCGCGATACCGAGCGTGCCGACCAGCACGCCCTGGACCATGAACACGCCCATGATGCTGGCCGGACTCTGGCCGAGCGTGCGCAGGATCGCGATGTCGGCCTGCTTGTCGGTGACCAGCATGACCAGCGTCGAGACCAGATTGAACGCGGCGACAGCGACGATCAGCGACAGGATCAGGAACATCACCTTCTTCTCCATCGCGATCGCCTTGAAGAAGTTGCTGTGCCCCTGCATCCAGTCGGACACGCGATAGGCCTGGCCGAGCTCCCCGGACAGATCGCGCGCGACCGTGTAGGCGCGGAACATGTCGTCGAGGCGCAGGCGTATGCCGGTCGGCCCGTCGAGCCGGTACAGGGTCTCGGCATCCTGCATGTGCATGATGGCGAGGCCGCCATCGTATTCCTGCATGCCGATCTCGAAGATGCCGCTGACCGTGAAGCGTTTGAAGCGCGGCTGCACGCCTGCCGGCGAGGTGCTCACTTCGGGCGTGATCACGGTGGCAAAATCCCCGACGCCGACGCCGAGACGCATCGCCAGTTCGCGCCCCAGAACGATGCGGAAAGCACCAGCTTCGAGATCAGCCAACGCGCCCTGCACCATCTTGCGGTCGACTTCCGACACGTTCGGCTCGAGTTCCGGCAACACCCCGCGCACGATCGCACCGGCGACCCGATCGCCCTGCAACATGGCTTCGCGCTCGACATACGGCGCCGCCCCGAGCACATGCGGATTGGACTCGGCGCGGGTCAGGGCGACCGGCCAGTCGCGCACGCTTTCGTCGATCCCCGAGACAGTCGCATGCGCAACCATGCCGAGGATGCGGTCCTTGAGCTCCTTGTCGAAGCCGTTCATGACCGAGATCACCGTGATCAGTGCCGTCACGCCGACCGCGATGCCGAGAATCGACACCAGCGAAATGAACGAGATGAAATGATTGCGGCGTTTGGCGCGCGTGTAGCGCAGACCGATGAAGACTTCGAGCGGACGGAACATGCGCGGTGCGATCCTTGTCGGGCGGTCGGCCCGCTGCGTAGACAGCAAAAGTGGATCAGAGTGCCGCAAGCGACCGGCATCGGGCAAGCACGCCCGTTGCCATTCCCGGCCAGAGTCGATGCCGTCATCCGGCAATGGCATCATGGCCACTCAGCGCAGACCCATCACACCCCGGAGAGGAATCCGCCATGCCGCATCCCACGGTGCTCGTTATCGCGCGAGTTCTCCTTGCTAGCGTGTTCATTGGCCTCGGCGCCGAGCGCCTGCTTGGCGCGCTCGGAATCGGACCCGCTGCCGACGTCGCATTGTCGAACGCGGTGCTTGCCTTCAGCGCCTTCGAACTGGTCGCAGGTCTGCTCATCGCGATCGGCTGGCAAGTGCGCTGGCTGTCGTTGTTGATGGCAGCGTTGCTGCTCGTCGACGCATTTCTCGCACATCCGTTCTGGCAGCACTCCGGTGCCGAGCAGCACGCGCACCTGCTGCATTTCCTCAAGAATCTTGCCGCGATCGGTGGGCTGCTGCTGCTCTCCTCGATCGGCAAGCCACGCAACATCTGGCGCTGAGAGCGAACGATCCCGATCGAGCGATATAACATTCAGGCTGCAAGCATCTTCGGAAGATTCCATGGCGACGGAAAGTAGCGGAACCGAACTGGTCAGCGTCGTCGCCCTGCTCGGCGCCGCTGTCGTCGTCGTGCCGATCTTCCGCAAGCTCGGCCTCGGCTCGGTGCTCGGCTACCTGTGTGCCGGCCTGATCATCGGACCGTTCGGTTTCGGCTGGTTCGCCGATCCGCAGGCGATCCTGCACGTGGCCGAACTCGGCGTCGTCATGTTCCTGTTCGTGATCGGCCTCGAGATGCAGCCCTCGCATCTGTGGAACCTGCGCAGCGAGATCTTCGGACTCGGCACGTTGCAGATCACGGTCGCCACGGCGGTACTCACCGGTGTCGGCCTCGCCTTCGGATTCCCGTTGCCGGTATCGTTCATCGGCGCGATGGGTTTCGTGCTGACCTCGACCGCGATCGTCATGCAGTTGCTTGGCGAGCGCGGCGACCTTGCGCTGCCGCGCGGCCAGAAGATTGTCTCGGTCCTGCTGTTCGAAGACCTGATGATCGTGCCCCTGCTGGCGATCGTCGCGTTCATGTCGCCAGACGTTGTCGATACCGGCCAATCGCGCTGGCAGAGCATCGCCATCGGCATCGCTGCCCTCGCCGGCCTGGTCGCTGCCGGGATCTGGCTGCTCAATCCGTTCTTCCGCGTCCTCGCTGCCGCGAAGGCGCGCGATGTGATGACCGCCGCTGCGTTGCTGGTCGTGCTCGGCGCCGCGCTGCTCATGCAGGTCGGCGGACTGTCGATGGCGATGGGTGCGTTTCTTGCCGGTGTGCTGCTGTCGGAATCGACGTTCCGCCACCAGCTCGAGGCCGATGTCGAGCCGTTCCGCGGCATCCTGCTCGGCCTGTTCTTCCTTGCCGTCGGCATGTCGCTCGATCTGGCCGTGGTCGCCGAAAACTGGCCACTGATTGTCGGCGGCGTTCTCGCGCTGATGGTAGCCAAGGCACTCTGCATCTACGTGGTCGCACGCATCATGCGCAGCAGTCATGGTGAGGCGCTCGATCGTGCCGTGCTCATGGCACAAGGTGGCGAATTCGCGTTCGTGTTGTTCTCTGCGGCTGCTGCAGCCAACGTGATCGATGCCACCGTCAACGCGAACCTGACCGCGATCGTCGTGCTGTCGATGGCGCTCACGCCGCTCGCGGTGCTGGCGATGAAGCGCATCGGTCCCGCTTGCGTGCAATCGATGGAAGGTGTCGAGGAGGCGCACGATCTGCACGGCAGCGTGCTGATCATCGGCTTCGGTCGTTTCGGCCAGGTCGCCAGCCAATCACTGCTCGCGCGAGGCTTCGACATCGCCATCATCGACACCGATACCGAAATGATCCGCTCGGCGGCCGACTTCGGCTTCAAGATCTACTACGGCGATGGTGCGCGACTAGACGTTCTGCATGCGTCGGGGGCCGAAAAGGCGCGCCTGATCGCCGTATGCGTCGACGACACGCTCGCCGCCAACCGCATCGTCGAACTCGTGCGCAAGGAGTTTCCGCATGCGAAAGTGCTGGCTCGTGCGTTTGACCGTGAACATGCCGTGCAGCTGATCTCGCGCGGCGTCGACTACATGGTCCGCGAGACCTTCGAGTCGGCGATGCTGTTCGGCGAAAAGGCATTGGTGGAGCTCGGTATCGATACGAGCGAGGCGGCCGAAGTCAGCGCCGAGATTCGACGCCGTGACAGCGAGCGCCTGGAACTCGAGATCAGCGGCGGGCTGCACGCGAGCACCCATCTGTTGCTGCGCAACACCTCGAAGCCGACGCCGTTCACGACGCCGATACGGGAAAGCAAGGCGCTCAGCGAGGAGACCGCTAAAGTCGCGGCGGCGGCGGAGAGCTGACCGCGACTGACTGCGCACGCGTGCGCGAAAACCGCCTAACCGCCCCGGTTCTTCGGCTCGCTGGCAAGCACGAGCAGCAGGCGGCGGCGTGACTCCGCATCGATGACGTCCGGTGTCAGCAGGCAATGGAAGCGTTGCCCGGGCGAGAGCAGGAACTCGATCACGATCAGCGGACCGAGTCGCGTGTGGCCACCCAGTTTCGCCGGCACTGACTCGTCGTGATCACGGACCAGCTGCCATCCCGACGCATCGCGGGCGACCCGGCGATAGATGCGGCGCAGTTGCTTGCGCAAGGCCTGCGCGGAAAGCAGGGCAACAACCACCACGCCGATGAACTTGACCCGAGGATCGAGGCCGCTCGCCACGACTCCGACCATCGCAAGCATGACCACCAGCACGATCAGGCCGGTCAGAATCCGGGACGGCCGGATGTCAAAGGCGATGGTCGGCGCGGATTTCATCAATGATCGCCTGCTGGCGCGGGTCGGCTGCTGCGCCATTGCCGAGCAGCCAGTCCCACAGATCGGGGTCCTGCTGCTCGAGCAATGCGGCAAACGCGGATTGGCGGTCGATCGAAGCAGACATGAACTTATTCTCGAGCCAGCCGCCGAGCAACTGGTCGAGTTCGCGCGTGCCTCGACGGCAGCGCCAGCGCAGCCGGGAAAACTCCGCGTTCAATCGCCTGCGGCCAGGCGCAACGCCAGCAGCACCCAGAAGATCCACAGCAGCACGCTGGCCAGCGCATAGGCCGCGAAGCGGTGCATGACCCGGTTGTACGTGCACTGGATGGCACTGTGCACGGCACGCAACGTGACGAAGGCCCAGGCGACCCCGAGCAGGCCCGCATCAGCGCTTGCGCTGACGAAGGCGATAAGGACACCGACATGGAAAAGCACCGGCAACTCGAACAGATTGCGCAAATTGTCGGCCGCACGCGTGTCGCGAAGGCGCGCGGCGGATTGCGCCGACGAGCTGATCTGTTGCGGGTCGATGCGCTCGCGCGACATCTCGCCGAGGCGCTGCACGTAGAGCATCAGCCACACCAACGACGTCACCGCGACCATTGCGAAGCTCGGCCACAGCATCAGTGTCGGGTCCATGGTTTCGCTCCTGCTGCCGAACCGTGGCGAACGAACAGGCTGATCAGGCCTGGCGTTCGATCATGAGCTTCTTGATCTCGGCAATCGCCTTGGCCGGATTGAGTCCCTTCGGACATGTGCGCGCGCAGTTCATGATCGTGTGGCAGCGATACAGCTTGAACGGGTCCTCGAGTTCGTCGAGGCGTGCACCGGTGTCCTCGTCGCGACTGTCAACGATCCAGCGGTATGCCTGCAGCAACACCGCAGGACCGAGGTAGCGATCGCCGTTCCACCAGTAGCTCGGGCAACTCGTCGTGCAGCACGCGCACAGGATGCACTCGTAAAGCCCGTCGAGCCTGGCGCGATCGGACTTTGACTGCAGGCGTTCACGCGCCGGCGCCGCGCTCTGCGTGCGCAGCCATGGCTTGATCGACGTGTACTGCGCATAGAAATGCGTGAGATCGGGAACGAGGTCCTTGATCACCGGCATGTGCGGCAGCGGGCAGATGCCGACATCACCCTTGCGACAATCCTCGATCGCCTTGGTGCACGCCAGCGTGTTGGTGCCATCGATGTTCATCGCGCATGAGCCACAGATGCCTTCGCGGCACGAACGTCGGAATGTCAGGGTGGGATCGATCTCGTTCTTGATCTTGATCAGCGCGTCGAGAACCATCGGTCCGCAGCTGGCCAGATCCACTTCATACGTGTCGACGCTCGGATTCGCGCCGTCCTCCGGATTCCAGCGGTATACGCGAAACTCGCGCACAGTCGTCGCACCGGGTTTCGCCGCGAAGCGCCTGCCCTTCTGCACCTTGGAATTTTTCGGTAGCGCGAACTCAGCCATGGGAATGTTCCGGGTTGGACCTGATCATCGTCGTTGCGTGGAACATGCGTGCAGCAAACTCCACCACTCGGCGCGGTCGCCTGCGATCGGCCGCGCGGCTCGTGCTCAATACGTGCGCGCCTTCGGCGGCACCACTTCGACATCATCGCTCAGCGTGACCATGTGCACAGGACGGAAGTCGAAACGCTGCGCGCCCTTCTCATCAACCTTGACGAGCGTGTGCTTTTGCCAGTTGACATCGTCGCGATCGGGGAAATCCTCGTGCGCATGCGCGCCGCGGCTCTCGTGGCGTTGCTCCGCCGAAGTGATGGTCGCCACCGCGTTGTAGAGCAGGTTCTGCAGCTCGTAGGTTTCGATCAGATCGGAGTTCCACACCAGCGAACGATCGCTGACCTTGACGTCCTCGAAACTGGTGAAGATCTGCGCCATCTTCGCGCAACCCTCCTCAAGTGTCTTCGACGTACGGAACACCGCGGCGTCGCTCTGCATCGTGCGCTGCATGCTGGCGCGAATCTCGGCAGTCGGCGAACTGCCGTTGGCATTGCGCAGCGTGTCGAGATTGGCCAGCGCCTTGTCGCAGGCCGATGCCGGCAGGCGCTTGTGCGCAGCGCCGGACGTGATCGTCTTTGCACACCGGTTGGCGACTGCGCGACCGAACACGACGAGGTCGAGCAGCGAATTGGAGCCCAACCGGTTGGCGCCGTGCACCGACACACAGGCCGCCTCACCGATCGCATACAACCCCTGCACGACCTTTTCGGGATCATCACCGACCTTCTGCACGACTTCTCCGTGGTAGTTGGTCGGGATGCCACCCATGTTGTAATGCACGGTCGGCAACACCGGGATCGGCTGCCGGGTGACGTCGACGCCGGCGAAGATGCGCGCGCTCTCGGCGATGCCGGGGAGCTTTTCGCTGATGACATCGGCGCCGAGATGGGTCAGGTCGAGCAGGATGTGGTCCTTCTGTTCGCCGACGCCTCGTCCTTCGCGGATCTCGATCGTCATCGAGCGCGAGACGACGTCACGCGATGCCAGATCCTTGTAATGCGGCGCATAGCGTTCCATGAAACGCTCGCCACTCGAATTGCGCAGGATGCCGCCTTCACCGCGCACACCCTCGGTGATCAGGCAACCGGCGCCGTAGATGCCGGTCGGATGGAACTGCACGAACTCCATGTCCTGCAGGGCCAGCCCCGAACGCAGCACGAGACCGCCGCCATCGCCGGTGCAGGTATGCGCGGAGGTCGCACTGAAATAGGCACGCCCATACCCGCCGGTGGCGAGCACGACGCCGTGCGCACGAAACAGATGCAGCGTGCCTTCGGCCATGTCGAGGGCGAGCACGCCACGACAGACGCCTTCGTCGTCCCAGATCAGGTCGAGCGCGAAATACTCGATCATGAAGCGCGCTTCGTGCGCGAGCGACTGCTGGTACAGCGTGTGCAACATGGCGTGACCGGTACGATCGGCCGCCGCGCAGGTGCGCTGCGCGGGCGGGCCTTCACCGTACTTCGTGGTCATGCCGCCAAACGGGCGCTGGTAGATGCGGCCGTCCTCGGTGCGCGAAAAAGGCAGACCATAATGCTCGAGTTCGAGAATCGCGGCCGGCGCTTCCTTGCACATGTATTCGATCGCATCCTGGTCGCCGAGCCAGTCGGAGCCCTTGATGGTGTCGTAGAAGTGGTAGCGCCAGTCGTCATCGCCCATGTTGCCGAGCGCAGCCGAGATGCCGCCCTGCGCCGCCACCGTATGCGATCGCGTCGGAAACACCTTGGTGATGCAGACGGTCTTGAGGCCCTTTGAGGCAAGTCCGAACGTTGCCCGCAGGCCCGAACCACCAGCGCCGACCACGACCATGTCGTACTCGTGTTCCTCGATCTTGTACGCAGCCATGCAGTCAGGTCCCGAGAGTGATGCGAACGATCGCAAGTACGCCAGCGACGCCGGCGAGGATGCAGACGAAACGCACGCCGATCTGCGCCATCATCGCGAGCAATGGCGTGTGCACGTAATCCTCGATGACGACCTGCAGGCCGAGCTGCGCATGCCACAGCATGGCGACGACGAAAGCGATGAGCAGGGTCGCGTTGAATGGGTGCGCCACCGCCGAGCGTGCCTCGGGATAGCCGAAACCGATCAGGCTGATGACCAGCGCGAGTACGTAGATCGAGAGCACCACGAGAGCAATCGCGGTCGCACGCTGAACGATGAAGTGGCCGACACCGGACTTCGCGGAGCCGAGACCGCGTGCGTTCTTGAGCGGCGTGCGCAGACGGTCGAAGCCGCTCATGCGGTACCTCCGCGCAGCATCACGACGCCCCACAGCGCCAAGGTCAGCGCGATGCTGCCGAGCACCGAGAACCAGCTACTCAGCACGAACTGCGCGATCGCGTAGCCGAAACCCGCATCCTGCATCAGGTGACGGACGCCGTTGATCAGGTGATAGGAGAATGCCCACGTCCAGCCGAACAACACGAGCAGGCCGAACCAGGAGGATGCCAGCGACGCGACTTGAGACCATGCCTCGGGTCCGGTCGCGAGCGCAGCGAGGGCAACCACGATCAACAGGCTGCCAACCGAGAGGATCACTCCAGTGGCGCGATGCAGGATCGAGGTGACCATTTGAATCTGCCAGCGATAAACCTGCAGATGCGGTGACAGCGGACGGGTGGACGGTGTCATTGGCTGGCCTTGTACGGATGCCATGGCTGGCGAAACGGCTGGTGGGAAGATCGGCTCGCCGCGAACGCGCAGCGGCCAATCAGAAATCGATGCAGCGCCCGTCCTTCTCCCAATCGCCGAACCGGGTCGGCTCCGGCCCATCGCGGCCACCGATTTCGGCAGTCGCTTCAGGCACGACACAGCTCGCCTCGGCCTCGGCGGGAGGCGATGCAGGATTCGATGTCGCTGATGGGATGGGTGTGTTCGGCATGAGCTCTTGCAGCACCGCAAATATTAACGCCGCACTGCAACACTGACAACCGGCGCAAACGCTGGATGGTAGATTGGCGCTACCGTGCCCGCGCAGACTCCGACCTCATGAATGCTGTCACATCGGTGCGAATAGGGGCTGCTGCCGTGCTCGAACTGGTTGGCAGTGACGCCGTGGCGTTCGCGAACAGCCAGTTCAGCAGCAACGTGACGCAACTGTCGCAGGGGACGTGGCAGTTGAGCGCATGGCTCGATGCGCAGGGCCGCGCGCGCCACACGTTCCTGTTGCTGCGCGTCGATGCCGAGCGGTTGCTTGCATGGTTGCCGCGCGGTGACGCCGAAGCCATGGCGGCGCAATTGTCGCGCTTCGTGTTCCGATCGAAGGTGTCGATCTCGGCAATGAAGGATTGGCATCATCTGCAGCTGTCGAGTGAATCGCCGGTCGAGCATCTCGTGCAGTCGTTCGGTGACGGCTGGCATCTGCAATGGCCTGGATGCGGGTCACGCAGCGCCGCGCTGGGGCCCCGGACAGCGATCCTCGACGTGACAGATGCCGACCCTGCCGCCCGACACGCATGGCAGCGTGCCGATATCGAATCAGGGCTGCCGTGGCTCGACGCCGAACTCGACGGGGTCTGCACGGCAACCTCGCTGGGGCTCGAACGGCTCGCCGCTGCGTCAACCAGCAAGGGGTGCTACCCAGGGCAGGAAGTGGTCGCGAGACTGCATTTTCGTGGTGGCAACAAACGTCACCTGTGGAAGATTCGCATCGCCGGGGCGGTTGCGCCCGCACCGGCGAGCGCGATCACTACGGTCGACACCGAGGCGCACCGCGGAGTGCTGTTGCATGCACAGACGGATGGCAACGGCGCATGCACCGGACTCGCCGTATTGCCCGAATCAATCGCCGGCGCAATCGACCTGAGAATGGAGTCGGGACAGGCCGTGCAAGCGGAAAGCATGGATTTCGCGGTGCATGCCTGACCGGAGCGGCAACTGGCAGGAACATCCCGAAACATGGTATAGCGCAGCTTGCAGGGGGATCTGTTCATGAAGTCATCCATTCATACAACACTGCATGACCGCCGTGCCGGCTTACTGTTCGCTGCCGTGCTTGGCATCGCCGGTACGTCGGCGGGAGCCGCCGAATACCGGTTCACGCCTGAGCCGATCTACCCGCCGGATGCTGCTCGCGAAATCTACAAGCCGCTGCTCGACTATCTCGGCAAGGAAACCGGCGACACCTTCGTGCTGGTGACGGCGCCGAACTATTCGACGTACTGGCGCAATATCCTGCAACCGGGTGCGACGGATTTTTCCTACGACGAAGCGCACTTCGCCGACTACCGAATCCAGCGCTCGGGTTTCGTCCCGCTCGTTCGCACCGCCGAACGCACCAGCTATGCATTGATGGCCAATCTCGAGTTCGAAGGCCAGGGACTCGGCAGCCTGCAGAGACGCAGCATCGTCACCATGGCCGCGCCGAGTCTCGGCTACGCATTGCTGATGCAGATCTACCCTGACCCAGTCGAACAACCGCGCATCCTGTCGGCCGCGGCCTCGTGGCGCGATGGCGTGCAGATCGTGTTTGGTGGCGAGGCCGATGCGGCTATCGTTCCTTCATGGCTCGGCGACACCTATTCCAATCTCGCGCGCCTGCAGACTTCTCGCGATTTCGCCGGCCCAGCCGTCCTCGCCGCACCGGAGGTTCCGGAGGACGTGCGCGTCAAGGTCCGCGACGCTTTGCTGAAACTCGGCGATGCACCGGAACTTACCGAACTCCTGCTCGAACTCGGCATCAGCAAGTTCGTACCCGCGTCGGCTTCCGACTACGCCGGCGACCAGACCATGCTCAGTGGTTTTTTTGGATACAAAAAGTAACTAGACTATATTGCACAATACATATGTCTAGTCATATATAGACATGCAGGATGCATTTAATTTCGCATCATCGCGCAGCTGAACAAACTGTTAATGTTTGCCCTGTCGTGCAAGTGACAGGCGCGAACTGTTCGCGTACGATGCGCGCACCTTGTGATGCGGGCTTGTTTCCCGCGTCGCATTTTTTTTGGTCGACTGACGGAACCTTGTTCTTCGAACTCGATCGAATTGACGCCGGACCCGAGTGACTGCCGCGACAGGCAGACACCAGCGCCGGCAGACCGTTGCAGCGCTTGCGCGCCGGTCACATCCCGAATACGCCGCAGGCTCTCCTTTACTGTTCTGGAGAGGGCGGAAACACCCTGCGCACGCGCCTCACTGGTTATGTGCGGTGTGCAGGTCACGTCAAGCTCGTGTGGCTCCCGTTGCATCGAGGATGCGAGGGTGCCGGGCGTTCGGGGCGTGCGACCGTGGAGCATGCGTCAGATGAAATTGGCCTGGTTGCTTTGGCTGGCATCGGTGATGCCTCAGGATGTTGCCGACCGTACATGTCTGGCCACGATGATCTACCTTGAGGCACGCAGTGAATCGCAGCTCGGACAAGCTGCGGTGGCTGAAGTGGCCATGCGCCGGCGCGAAAGCGGGCGCTGGGGCGGCGATGTGTGCAAGGTCGTTGCTGCACCCGGACAATTCGCACTGTCGACGACTAACAAGAACTACATGTTGCGCAACCCGGACGCGTGGTCAGTCGCGTGGCATGTTGCCGACAGCACGCTGCAGATGTGGGCCTTGCCCGACTCCGAACGGAAATTCGTCGTCCCTGACGCGAGCCACTTCGTTGCTGAGGAATTGGCGACGCCGAGCTGGATCAACAGCCACAAGGTCGCGGTGATCGGGGCGCACAGTTTCTATCGCGTCAACTGATCAACGCCATTCAGCGGCAAACCATTCGAAAAAAAAACGCCGGCTTCGCAGCCGGCGTTTTTCGTTGATGCACCCGGCACGTCGTGCTCAGCGGTTTGGAACCACATAGCCGCCATCAAGGTAGACACGATCGCCGCGACGCAGTCCGTAATCGTCGTTCTGCTGATACGATCGAACGCGACCATCGCGATCCATTCGCACCGATATCCGGTACACCGAATTGGACCCTCGCCGCTTTTTCTCGATGTTGTGACCGATCGCGCCGCCGGCGACAGCACCTGCAACAGTCGCAGCCTTGCGGCCATCGCCGCTGCCGACCTGGTTGCCCAGCGCACCGCCGACGATTGCGCCGAGTACGGTACCGCCGCCGAGGCGATTGTCGCGGCGGCCCAGCGACTCGACACTGACGACGCGGCCACAGTCTTCGCATCCGCGCCGATAACCGTCCCGATCACGGGCGTGGGCCGAGTCAGCCGGCAACACGAAAAGCGCTGCAGATGCGGTCAACAAACCGCTCAACAGCAAACGAGTGAACATCGGTGATTCTCCTGGTTGGGTTTGCAACGCTGATGATGCAATCAGCGGATCAGTATGACGCGATCACCACGAATGGCAACGCGATCTCCGCGTCGCAGACCCTCGTGATCCGGCTGGGTGATCTCGGCCAAGCGGCCATCGTCGAGACGCACTTCCACCCGCCACGCTTCGCGCGATGCGCGACTGCTGCCACCGCGCTCCACCGCATTGCCGGCGAAACCTCCCGCGACGGCTCCGGCGACGGTCGCCGCACGGCGTCCATCGCCACCGCCGACCGTGTTGCCGAGAACGCCACCGATGATGGCACCGAGCACGGCGCCGCCACCACTGGTGCCGCCGTCACGCAGCCGCACCGGATAGACCTCGGCGACTTCGCCGCAGTTCGCACACACTCGACGGTCGTAGGGATCGGCATAGCGGTCGCGTGGATAGTCGCCGCCCTGCCGTACGTAGTAAGGCGATGGTGCGCAGGCCGCCAGTGCGGCGATCGCCACAAGGCCTGCGATGACGTGTCTGGTCATGGTTTGCTCCGAGAATCCCACAATGGGCAAGAGCATCGCAGCGGATCGATGAACGCGGATGAAATCCGCTTTCTTGAATCCATCTCACGCGCCTGCGCTAGCCGATGCTGCCGCTGAACTGTGAAGCGCGCACCGCTTCGCGGTAGCATCGCGGCTCAGCACGGGTGCCTGCCGGCAACGAGTACGGGCAACCGTACCCGGGTCAACAGCGCGCGCGTATCCAGACCCGAGGTGTAACGATCATGCAGGAAAAGGGTTCGCTGCTCGACGAGCTGCGCGACATGGACGCCGATGCAGCAGCGCGCCGGCTCAAGGCTTTGCCCGACGAGAACATCGCCGACCTGCTCGACGATCTCGGACCGGGCCGCGCGCTCGCCATCCTCGATCGCTTCGGGCCCGATCGACGCACGCGCATTGCATCCGCCGCCGACGAAGAAACCGGCGGGCAATGGAAGTCGGCGGGCAACTGGCCGGAGGGAACGGTCGGTCGATTGATGGAACCCGCACCGGAACCGTTCACTGCGCAAACCCGCGTCGTCGATGCACTCGAGCGACTGCGTCCTGTAGCAGCGCGCACGCTGGTCACCTATGTGTTCGCCGTCGATGACGGCGGCAGACTGGTCGGCGTCGTCACGTTCCGCGAGATGGTGTTCGCACAGCCCGAGCAGCGCCTCGAAGACATCATGGTCGCGCGTCCCTTTGCGTTGCGGCCGAATACCGACGTGATCACGGCGATGCGCGAAGTCGTGCGTCGCCACTATCCGGTCTATCCGGTCTGCGATGACGACGAGCGCTTGATCGGAGTCGTCCGCGGCGCGGTACTTTTCGAGGAGCAGGCATTCGAGATCAGCGCGCAGGCCGGCTCCATGGTCGGCGTCGAGAAGGAAGAGCGCATCACCACATCGTGGCAGCGCAGCCTGCGCTTTCGTCATCCGTGGCTGCAACTGAACCTGCTCGCCACGTTCCTGACCGCCGCCGTCGTCGGCATCTTCCAGGACACCATCAACCAGATCGTGTTGCTCGCAGTGTTCCTTCCCGTGTTGTCCGACCAGTGCAACAACACCGGTTGCCAGGCACTCGCGGTGACCTTGCGCGGCATGACATTTGGCGAGCTCAAGCGCGGCCAGGGTCTGCGCCTGATCGGCAAGGAAGCGTGGCTCGGTTTTGTCAACGGCACTCTCACCGGGGTGCTCGGCGGCCTCGCGATGTATCTGCTGGCGCGATATCAGGGCAATGCCGACGCAGTCATGCTCGCCCTCATCACCTGGGTGGCGATGGCCAGCAGCTGCGCGCTGGCCGGATTGGTCGGCGCCGGCGTACCACAGATACTCAAGCGCGTCGGTGCCGATCCCGCGACCGCATCGAGCATCTTCCTGACCAAGGCTACCGACATCGTCAGCCTTGCCATGTTCCTCGGTCTCGCTGCCTGGCTCGTCGCGCGCTGACATCGCGTTCGCGTCGACGATCCGTCTCGTCATGCGGCTGGGCCCCAGGGATACGCCCGCGGCGCTCGACGCGGGCCGGTGTGCTTGCTAGCGTGACTGCGTGCAGCCACTGATCGACAGCCACTCCCACTTCGACGCACCCGAGTTCGACCCGGACCGGATCGACGTACTCCGGCGCGCGCGTGAGGCCGGCGTGATGCGACAGGTGATTCCGGCGATCACGGCCGCCAGCTGGCCTGCCCTGCATGAGCTGTGCGCCAGCCATGCCGGGCTGCATCCTGCGTATGGGCTGCACCCGATGTATCTGGCCGACCATGCGCCACGTCACCTCGACGCCCTGGCGCAATTCGTGGTCTCGCACCGGACCGTGGCGATCGGCGAATGCGGACTCGACTTCCATGTCGAAGGCCTCGATGGCGACAGCCAGCGCCACTATTTCAACGGCCAGCTCGAACTCGCCCGCGCGCTCGATCTGCCGGTCATCGTGCATGCGCGCCGCGCGCTCGACGATGTGATCGCCTGCCTGCGCCGCGTTGGCGGACTGCGCGGCGTCGTACACAGTTTTTCCGGCAGCCTTCAGCAGGCACGCAATCTGTGGGCGCTCGGTTTCCATATCGGCATCGGCGGACCCGTGACCTATCCGCGCGCATCGCGATTGCGCGGCATCGTCGCGCAGATGCCGCTCGAGTTCCTGCTGCTCGAGACCGATTCGCCCGACCAGCCGATGGCATCGCATCGCGGCGAGCGCAACGAACCGGCGTGGCTGGTCGACGTTCTGGCCACGGTGGCGTCCTTGCGTGCTGCGTCGGAAGCCGACATCGCGGCCGCGACCACGCGCAATGCGGAAGCACTGTTCGGACTATGACGCGCGTGCGGGCGGCATGAGCAGCTTTTCGATTGCCTTGCCAACCGCCGCGAAGGCGAATGTGGCCGTCACATGGGTGACCGCTCCGAGTCCCCCACCGCAATCGAGATTGAATCCGGCCTCGCTCGACTCGGGTCGCTTGCCGCAGACGCTGCCATCGGCCTGTGGGTATCGCACGTTCTCGAGCGAATACACGGCCTGTACGCCGAAATAGCGCTTAGGTCCACGCGGAAAGTTGAACTCCTCGCGCAGTTTCTTGCGTACCAGCGCGAGCATTGCATCGTGTTCGGTACGCGACAGATCGCGCACGCGGATCAGAGTCGGATCACTACGCCCACCGGCCGAACCCGAGACGATCAGCGGCAACTTGCGCCGACGGCACCACGCGATCATCTCGACCTTCACCCGAAAGGCGTCGCAGGCATCGACGACGAGATCGTAGCCGCGTCCGAGCAGGCGCTCGAGTGTCGAGGGCGTCAGGAAGTCGGCGATCGCATCGACCTCCATCCGCGGATTGATCGCACGTGCACGCGCTGCCATGACCTCGACCTTGGGCGCACCGTAGTGCCCATCAAGCGCATGCAGCTGCCGATTGGTGTTGCTGACACAGATGTCGTCGGCATCGATCAGGGTCAGCCGCCCTACTCCGCTTCGGGCCAAGGCTTCGACGACCCACGAACCGACACCGCCGATACCAACCACGCACACATGCGTGCCAGCCAGACGCGCCGTGCTACCCGCACCATAAAGGCGCTCGACGCCACGGAAACGTTCGTCAACCACGACCTGCACCGTGGCGGGCATGTTCATGGTCACGCCGCCCGGCATGACGATCCCCGACAAGCGCGGCTCGATTCGCCCTTGCAACTGCGGCAATGCACCGCGAAGTGCCCGCCCGCGGATCGGCGACGATGCGACAATCCGCGACCCCGGCGACAAGGAACCCTGCATCGATGCGCTACCTGATCTGCATAGGGATCGGGCTTCTTATCGGCGCCATAACGGCCGTGACTGCAGCCTCGATCATGAGCCACCGCAATGCCTATCCGCGCGCGCTGATGCGCGTCATGCAGGCGCAATTGCTCGAGGCGCGCGACGCGGCGCGTGAACGCGCCTGCGCGGACAACCCGCGGCGCCTCGATACCCTCGCATTGCTCGCTACAGACATCGATCGTGCGGTCAATCGCGGTGCCGACGCCGGGCGCGAATTCGTCGACTACAACACGCGGCTTCGGCAGGCCATCGTGCAGGCCGCGGCGCAGCCGTGCGCTACGCAGTCCGATGCCCTGACCACGATCGCCAATGCCTGCGAGGACTGTCATCGCGACTACCGCTGATCGCTCGTGGCGTGCATCAGGCCGCGTGTCGCCAGCACCTTGTCGATGCGGTTGCCGTCCATGTCGACCACTTCAAAACGCCAGCCGAGCCAGTCGAAGTGATCGGTGGTCGCCGGCAGCCGTCCCATCAGCAGCATGAACAGTCCATTGAGTGTGTGATAGCGGCCATGGCCGTCGTCGGGAAGCTCGGCGAGTTCGAGGCGATCCTTGAGCTCCTGCAACGGGATCAGCCCATCGAGCAGCCACGAACCGTTTTCGCGCTGGATGGCCCATGCATCCTCCGGCGGCGTGCCCGAGAACTCTCCGGCAATCGCTTCGAGAAGATCGTGCTGGGTGACGATGCCCTGCACCGATGCGTACTCGTCGATCACGAACGCCAGTTGCACACCCGAACTGCGCATCTGCTGCAACAGTTCCATGCCGTTCAGCGTTTCCGGGACATAGAGCGGTTTGCGCATCTCACTCTCGAAATCGAGCGTGTCGCCGCGCATCGCCTGCGCGAGCAAGGTGCGCGAACTGACGATACCGAGCACCTCGTGCATGCCACCGCGCACCACCGGCATGCGGTTGTGCTCGCCACGTTCGAGTACCTCCCGATTGCGTTCGGCACTGCCGTCGACATCGAGGTAGACCACGTCCAGTCGCGGCACCATCAGCGAGACGATTTGCCGATCATCAAGGCGGAACACGTTGCGCACGATCATGTGCTCGTGGTCCTCGATGACACCGGCCTCCGAGCCTTCGCGGAGCACCGCATGGATATCCTCTTCGGTCACCTCCGAATTTCGGTTGTCACGCACCCCGAGCAGGGCGAGCAGCGCGTTGGTGGACATCGACAGGAGCGCGACGAATGGCTTTACGACCATCGCGAGCAACGACATCGGCAGCGATACGCGACGCGCCACCGACTCCGGATGCAACTGGCCGAAGCGCTTCGGCACAAGTTCGCCGGCAACGATGGAAAAATAGGTGATGGTGACGACCACGAGCGCAGTTGCCATATAGCCGGCACTGGCCTGCTCAAGTCCGCGAGCGACCAGCCATGCGCTCAATGGTTCGGCCAGTGCCGCCTCACCGACGATGCCGCTGAGGATTGCGATCGAGGTGATGCCGATCTGCACGGTCGAAAGGAAGCGCGTCGGTTCACGCGCCATCGCCAGCGCCGTCGCAGCACCGCTGTCACCCTTGTCGGCCAGCGCCTGCAGGCGGCTCTTGCGTGACGTGACGATGGCAATCTCGGACATCGAGAAGATGCCGTTGAGCAGGATAAGTCCCGCCAGAATAACGATTTCCACGGGTGCCCCTGCAATGCGCGATCCTCTGTGGTCGCGATGACGTGGACTATATCAGCGCATCAACACGCGCCCGCCACGCTTCGTCGAGACGATGCAGGGACTTGCGTGGTGCCCGGGGCGGGGATCGAACCCGCATGGCCTTGCGGCCGAGGGATTTTAAGTCCGGCTCCGGGGTTGTTGGACACTGTTGAAAGCCAATGATTGCAAGGGTTTCAGCCTTGTCGCTTGTTGGCGAATGTTGGCGTTTCTTGGCGTCCGTGTCCCACCAGTGTCCCACAGAAACAAAGCCCGCCGGAATCACTCCGACGGGCTCAGGGTCTATGCCCAGACGCGGGCAGCGACCATGCCGATTTCCTCAGCCAGCTCGGCACGCTGGCGACAAACGGGTAGGAGGATAGTGCGGCCCCGTTTGCCCACCGCCGCGCTATTCCAGCTTGCGAGCGTGCAATAGCAGCTCGCGATTCTTTGTGCCCATGTTCATCACAGCCTTGATGTCGTATTCGTCACCCTTCCAGACAATGCGGTCGGACGGCTTCACGTCGTCTCGATAGCGCAACGTGAACTTGACGGTCGACTCGGCTTGTACGGCTTGCGCGGCGAAGAATTCACGCCCTGCCAGCGGATCGATTCTGGCGAAGGGTTGCGCGAAGGTTTCCCAGGTCGTCGTGATGTCGCCGGTATTCGGGTCTTGGGTATTGACCACATGCTGCAGCGTGATCCGGTGTGCGAGTTGTTGCGCCGTGAATGTCATATGTAAAGAAGCCCTCGGGTAGCGTAGGGGTCGACGGGTGCCGCTTCGGCAACCATCATTCGTCCGATTGCCATGCAGGCGGCGACAATCCCGTCGATTCGTTCGGTCGACTTCGCCTTGGACGGTTTCAGGTTCCCGGCAGCATCCATTTCGACCGTGACGTTCGATGCCATCCATCGAAGGACAGGATGCCCGGCATGATTCAATTCCTTGCCGACGATGCGCCGTTCAAGCTCTTTGGTCGGTGCGCTCATCGATGCGAAGCCCTGCCCGAATCCGGTCATGGTGAAACCGTCGCCAGCGAGTTGCGTCGATATTTGAGTCGCATTCCATCGGTCGAATGCAATGTCGCGAATGACGTATTTCTCAGCCAGGCGGTTGATGTCCTTCCGCACGAAGTCGTAGTCAGTGACAGCGCCCTCGGTGACGGTCACGAAGCCCTGTTGCGCCCATAGGTCGTATGGCACGCGGTCGCGCCTCACACGCGCCTGCATGGCCTCGCGTGGAATCCAGAAGTGCGGAATCAGATGCACCCTGCTACCCATTGGAAAGGCCAGCACAAGCGCCGTGATGTCGGTTGTACTTGCCAGATCCAATCCGCCGAAACACTCCGCGCCGGTCAGGTCGGGTAGTGCATCGCTGCAGGCGTCCCACGCATCCATCGATAGCCAGCGTGAATCCTGCTCAGTCCACTGATTCAGCAACAGGCGACGAAAGGTGTTTTCGTAGGCGGGCATGGCTTGTGCCTTCGCGCATTCCTGCTCGAAGTAATCGACCTTCACCGATACGCCCAAGCCCGGATGCGCCTTTGCCCAGGTCGCCGGGTCTTTCCAGTTGTCATCCTTCCCAGCCTCGAAAATGACGGGCAGGAACGAATCATCTTTCACGATGCCATCACGCACCTTGCAGGCGTGGTCGTACAGCTCATAGCACAACGAATGCCGGTCATAACCTGCGGTCGTGGTGACGACGGTCAGGGGTTGCCGACGTGCGCCGGTTGAAGTCGTCAGCACGTCCCACAGCTCGCGCCCCGGCCATGCGTGCAGCTCGTCCGCGCCGATGAAGGACGCATTCAGTCCGTGCTTGCTGTAAGCCTCTGAACTGATGACTTTGTAGCTGCTGCCCGAATCCGGGGTCACAATCGCACGCTTGTAGACTTCCGACCGGGACAGCAATTCTGATTCTGCCTCGACCATTTGCCGGGCAGCCTCGAAACACAATGCAGCCTGCTCGCGATCCGCCGCCGCGTTGATGACTTGCGCGCCGGGCTCGTTGTCGCAGTACAGCGCAAACAATGCGAGCCCTGCAGCCAGGGTCGTTTTCCCGGCCTTGCGTGGCACGATGATGAAAACGGTTCTATAGCGGCGCGTGCCGTCGGGTCGCTTCCATCCGAAGATGTCGCGCACAATCTTGGCTTGCCATTCCGACAGCACGAAAGGTTGCCCGCGCCATTCGCCAGTCGTGTGGGTCAGGCATTCGGCGAAGAATGCGACGGCGCGTTCGGCAGCTTCAGCATCGAACCAGAATGACTTATCCGGCGGCGAAGAATCGGTTTTTCTTTTCCGTGCCATCGGGTGCCTTGTTCGCAATGATTCGGGATCGGGTCGCCGGGGTCATGCCAAATTCGCCGAGTAGTTGGCGAAGTTGTGCGAGCAATGACACGTTGACCTTGCCCGCTCGGGTGCCAGCAACGAAACCGGCGAAGGCCTCGCAGTAGGTAAACAAAACATCGCGGTCGCTTGCCCTCATCACGCCGGACTTGACCAGCATCGGCGCCAGCCGTTCCCAGTGCGGACGGGCCGCGTCGGACAGCTCTGCAGGCGCGTCCAGATCAAACTCGCCCGCGTCGGGTTCGCTCGCGTTCAATGCCCGTTTGCCGGGGTTTCCTGCGATCAGCTTCAGCGCCGTCGGTTTCGGTCTATCACCCATCAGATAAATCCTGCGGTCGCGCGCGCGACGATGGGAGGTCGTGCCGTGAATCCAAACGCCCCAGCGATTTCTCGTTCCATCCGTGCGCCGGGTCTAGCGGGTAGCCGTCGGCATCGCAGCCCTTGACCGGCAGATGCTTGCCAGTGCGCTTGAAGTGCTCGTCGCGGGCAGTCTTCACAGAATGGCACTCCTTACATTTGCTCGAAAGGTCGATGCCGATCAGGTTGCGCGATGTATCGCCCTTGATATGGTCAACCTCGTTCGCCGGTTGTCCACATTCACACAAGGGGAACCGCTCTAGCTGCGCCTTGCGGATCGCACGCCATTGGCTTGAGCCCGTGTGCAGATACCGGCCCTGTTGCCGGTTCGTCTTGGGGTTGTGTACCGGCACGCCCTTGAAGGCGGCGCGGGGGTCATGCCGTGGTGGTCGCATTGGCATGGTCGATACCCTCGATAGTCGGCAGGTTCTCCAGGCGGCGCGCCTCACTCGGCAGCAACCATCCTGCATCGATGCCCGATGCGTAGAACTCCGCGCGGTTCTTGCTATCACCTCGCAGCAAGCCTTCCGCGCTGAACTCGATAAAGTATTGTTTGCGGGCAATCGGCCCAAGCAATGCGCGTTCCAGTGCTTGCTCGATACGTGACAGCCAGGGCCGAAGCGTGACGGTCACGAAGTGCCGCATCATCTCGACGCTGTTGCTGAAGTTGGCATGGCGAAGATCACCCAACAGGACAGGCGGAATGTTGAAGATGCGCGCGACTTCCTCGACGCTGAATTGTCGGGACTGAAGCCACTGTGCATCCTCGTTGCTCATTGCCAGTTGCGCGTACTCCAGGCCGTTCTCAAGTATCGCAGTGCGCCCGGCATTGGCTGTGCCGCTGAACTGTGATTGCCACGAATCAGCCAGCCGCTTGATACCGTCATCCGTCATCTGATGCGGTGTCTGCAGTACGCCACTCAGGCGTGCACCATTGGCAAACGTCCTGTTGCCGTGCTCTTGCGCAGACAGCACGCCGCCCAACATTTCGCGGGCCACGGTAATGCGAGACTTGCCGACCAGACCATCGTCGGAACGGTCGCGAATGTGCAGGACTTCTTCCGATAGCAGCGAGCGCACACGCCCTGAACCGTCGGTCACGTCGTAGCGATGACGGTCGTTCGGCAGCTTGACGATGGTCACATTGCGCGGTGATAGCGGAACGAGTGCCGAGACATTCCCGGCAGCGTTCCAGATGATTTCAGAGTAGGCATTGCCGGACAGGATGCAATGCGCGGTTTCCTGTTCGCGCCACTCGAATGCGGTTTGATTCGGATTCGGTCGTGCGCTCAGTACGTCTGCCAGCGGATAGTCGCTCGCCCGTTCGCGGTCGCCATTGGGCAAGCGCCGATAGACGTGCAGCGGCAGACTGGCAACCGTGCCAGCAATCAAGCTCACGGCAGCGAATACCGTGCTGATACTTTGCGCGCTTTGGGTGTCGACATATGCGCCACTGGTCGACAGTGCGCCGGGATTCAACAGGGCAGACCACGACGGATCAGGCGCGGCGCGTTGCTCGGGTTTGTGCCAGGGCCATTTCATCGGCATGTGTCCATCCATGCGCGACGAGGGTCGACCATGAACATCTGAATAGCTGCCGATGGCCTGCTTCGCAATGCGACAGTCGCATCGATGTAGGCCGGCATCGGGGTGATAGTGATTTCCTGAAGCTCGACGCTGCGCAGCTCGCGTGCCATGCGACCGTTCCGGGTTGTCCACGCATCGCCGTCTTGATGACAACGAAACGCGAAACTGCAGCCGCTTACGTCGCCACGTTGAACCATGACGGCCAAGTCGCGACCCATGCCGGTATCGGGTAGATCAAGCTCAAAGGACAGCCCACGTGAATCCTCGCGCAGCTTCAGCGTACCGGCCCCGGTACGGCCCAGGACGCTGCGCCGTTCGTGGTCATACAGCGCCAGGATATTCTCCCCGCGTTCGGCGAGCGCACGCGTAAACGCGCCGGGCCGCACCGTTTCGTCGAACTCACCCAAGTTTGCAGGCGAGTTGAAAACGGCAGCGTAGCCAGACAGCTTTCCCGGTGACGGCGAGGAAAGCCCCGCCGTCGACCGGATTTCAAGGTCAGATGCTTGGGACATCATCAGCCCAGACGAATGATTCAGCGTGACGAATTGCAATGTCGCAAGTTGCCATTGCGCGCACCAGAACATTGCCCTTGCTGTAGGCGGTTTCCGCAAACGGATTGACGAGGATGTCCAGCTCAGACCAGATGCCCAGAAGGACTTGCGACCAGTCGCCGAAGATCACGTCGTTCCCGTTGCTCGTCGCGCCCATCTGATTCGTCGTGTAGACGGGGAAGTCGGCCATTCGGCCACCCTCCAGAATGAAGCCCGCGCCCGCATCGCCGGGCACCTTTGGCGCGAATGACAGCGCAGCTTTCGCGCCGGATCGCATAACCCACGAATGCGCCGGGCTCAGGGCATTGGCGGATTCGACTTGATCCACGATTGCCAGGGCTTCGGCCCAGCTTGGGGTCGCCAGCGTGCCGTTCGCCGTGGCAAGGGTCGCGATGACGCCATCGGGCTCGTTGCTGCCACCGCCGCCGATCAATGCGGAGTCGATAGCCTTCGCGATGCCGAATGCCAAGTCGTCACGCAACAGGGCTTCGATACTCGGGTCGGACTGTTGAATCAGTTGTCGCGACATTTCCGATAGTGCGCCGACGTGCTTCGGGGTCAGGGTCACGCCGCCGAATGTCATGTCGCTTGTGCTCAGTGCGGAATTCTCAGCGACCCATCCGGCAACCGTGCTGTTGCCTGCCTTCGGAATGCTCACGTCGCCGCGCAAACCGGACAGGACACGCACGCCCAGCTTGCGAGCAAGCAAGGCATTGCGCAGCGGCTCGATGTACTGGTCGCCGCGATGATCGGTGCCGACCAGGTTCGCCGCCGTGCCGGTGGTATTGACACGCTGTTCAAGCGCACGCATGGGCAGATAGAAGCCCTTGGCCGGTCGACCGTTGCGCCGGGTCAATTCGCGGTTGTATTCCAGTTCTGCGCCGTCCAGG
This sequence comes from Lysobacterales bacterium, assembly GCA_038259445.1. GTDB lineage: Bacteria > Pseudomonadota > Gammaproteobacteria > Xanthomonadales > Rhodanobacteraceae > Dokdonella. The sequence goes on from JBBSOU010000046.1 coordinate 24,597, forward strand.
CTTCGGCCTTCCATGCCTGCCTGCAGGACACGCATCAGCGAGACACGTTGTTCGAGTTGGGCAAAGCTTTGGTCGCCATTGCCGACGACGGCTTCGCCTTGTGCATTGCGCTCGGCATCGGCCAAGAACTGCGCGCGGGCTTCGGACTGCTCAAGCTCGGTGATCTCGCCCTTGAGCGCATCGAATCGGCTTGATTCTTCCGTCGATAGTTTGCGCTTGGCTGATTCTGCGGCTTGAAGGATAGAGCGCGCTTCGGTTGTCTTTGCCGTGCGCGCTTCGCGGATCGTTTGCAGGTTCATCGAATAGGGTTTCCATCTGTAAGGGAATGGCGCGTCTC
>JBBSOU010000047.1:0-24863 GCA_038259445.1 Lysobacterales bacterium
CGGGGCCTAGGCCTGCTGCTGCTAACCGATCTGGCAGGACGCACGGCCTCTGCGCTCGAAGGCGCTACCCATGAAGCCGCCGCACGAAAGCTGCTGGAGCTTGGCAATGTCGGCGAAAATGACGCGCCGGCACATCGGCTGATCGCACGAATCCGCACGATCCTGCTGGCCTGAGAAGCAGCGCCGGCAACACGCCCGGCCTCAGCCGTCCAGCCTGAACTCGATACGACGCCGCAGCGTGGCGTTGACCGGAGTACCGTTCTCGACACGTGCGCGAAAGGTCGAACGCTCGATCGAACGGACCGCTTCGCGATCAAACACGCGTGGAGGATCGGAACGCAGCACGCGAGCGCCTTCCACTTGTCCTTCAGCCGTAACCGTGAACTCGACCTCGACCCAGCCCTCGACGCGATTTCGCGCCGCCTGCTGCGGGTAGGTCAAAGCTGCCGAAGTGGTGATGCCAACGTCGCTGTTGGCTCCTGAAGCCGCAGGCTGTGCGGCAACCGGCCGAGGTGGTGGAGCAACCGCAGGCGATGGCGCAGGCGTCGCTACGACGGGTGCCGGTGCGGGCGCAGCGGCCGGTGTTTCCGCCGCCACGCTCGCCGCTGCTGTGCTCGGTGTCGTCGATGGTGTGGCAGGTGCCGCACCCGGTGTGGCTGTCGCCGGGGCAGTGGCCCGTGCTGCTGCAGCGGCGGCGGCGGCCGTCTGCGCGGTTTCGCGTTCGAGTGCCGCTCTACGGGCGTCAAGCTTGCTGCGCAGGATCGTCAACGTGTAGTTCTCGGGATCGGCCTTGGCCAGCTGCGCGATGATGCGTGCCGCCTCGTCGACACTTCCGGACGCAATCTCCTGCTCTGCCGTGCCGCTTGCAAACGGGAACAACTCGCGCAGCGCTTCCGCAGCACCCGAGTTTCCCGGCTCTTTTTCCAGAATGGCAAGATAGTATTCGAGGGCGTTGTTGCCGGCGGGCATGACCATGCGGTTCTCCGCCAGCGCAGTGCGCGCTGCCGTGAACAATTGTCCGACGCTGAGCACCTCGACTTCGGGTGCGATCGTGACGACTCCTTCCGCTACCGCTTCTGCCGCGGGTGCTGCCTGCGGCGTGGCCGCTGTCGGCGCGACTCCGGCGGGTCCGCCGCCCTGCATGAAGAACCACGCGGCAGCCGCAGCGCCAGCCACGAGAACGAGTATGAGCACCAATTTCGGCATCGCGGCGCCGCGTTGTGCGTGTGGTGAAATTGTCGACGACATCATGGCAGTCACAGGCTCCCCAAGGCGTATTGAGTGATCCGTCGTTGACGCACATGGGATATTTCTGGAATCACGGCCGCATGCCGCCGTCGCACGCTCGGGCAATGCCCCCCGCGTACGACCGCGCTTCCATGCGTTGAGCTGTCCAGGAATGACCGGCCTTGGCAGGCCGCCCCATGTCATCCACCTTACGGTCACCTGAACCATACCCGATTCGGGATATCGATACTTGTTCCGCGGTGTGCGCTGCGACACAGTTTTAGCACACGACTTGCGATTTGCGAGCCGTAAACCGGCCCGTTCAGCCATGCGCGCTTCAGGGTTAAGATGCGAGCATTGACGAGTGACGCGCGACACGCGCGCTCCATCCCCACCGTCAACCAAGGAATTCGACATGGCCAATGTTCGTGACAGCAAGGCGACACTCGACGACGCCGCCGACGTGATCGGCGGTGCCGCCCACACGGTCGCAGGAAAGATCGGCGATACGCTCGATGAGGCCGCGCGCACCGCGAGCCGCTTCAGTGAGCGCCTGCGCGACAACGGAACGGTTCTGCAGGAAGAACTGTCGGATGCCGGCGAACGCTTCGTCGATGGCGCCCAGCGCGTCGGAACGATTGCTGCGGACCAGATCCGCGCGCATCCACTGGCAGCGTTCGGCATCGCTTTCGCGATCGGCGTGGTCGCGACGCGCTTGCTGCGTCGCTGACCGATCGCAGGGTGGAACCGACGGACGACAAGTCGACAGCAAAACCGTCCGGGAATGGCACGTTCGCTGCCGCGCGCGAGGCACTTGAAGGTGCCTTGCGCGTTGCCGAGGCATCACTGGGACTGCTGCGCGCCGAATTGCAACTCGCACGCAGCAGTGCACTGACCCTGGTCTGGCTGTCGTTCGCCCTGATCTTCCTCGGGGTCGGGGCCTGGCTCGCGACAGGCGCCGCCGTGGCTGCCGGGCTGTACATGCTCACCGGCAACCTGCTCGTCGGCATCGGTGGTGTTGCTCTTGCCAATCTGCTCGGCATTGCCTGGGTGCTGCACATGATGAAACGGTGCTGGCATGACCTCAGCCTCCCACGCACGCGTCACCTGTTGACCGGCTCGTCGGAGCGGGTTGAACAGCTTCGTGTATCGGTACCTGCCGCCGCGGACAAGGAACCCTCCGCATGAAGTGGATTGAAGACCGCAAGGCCGTAGCAATCGCAGAGCGTCGGCTCGTTCTGACTCGGCGCAAGTATCGGGAAGACACGCGTTGGCTGCAGGCGAGCATTCGCCAACATCGCAGCGCAATCATCGTGACCAGTGGCCTCGTTGGCGGAACCATGGCAGCGGCGCTTCCCTTGCGAGCCTGGTTGCGCACCGGCATTGCGATGTTGAGCATGGGCATGGCGATCGCGCGCACACCACTCGGTCCGCTCGCTCTCGGCGCGTTCTTCGCGCGCAACGCCGGCGCGGACAAACCGCCAACGCAGAACGACTGATCGAGCGCAGCAGCACTCGTTGCTGGAGCCATTGCCCAACACGCGTTCGAAATCACCCAGCACGATCCATTGAGCGCGGCGCGGTGTGATGGCGATACCGCAGAAACCCGCCATCAGACCTTTCGCTCGGGGCGCGCATCCTCACTCCCTCGCTACGACCGCTGTCGCCATCGCTATCGACGAACGTCCCCATGCCATGTTCCACCGGCGAGCCTTCGCGATCTCGAGCCAACGAACCGCGGTATCGAAGCGATCTGAAGCGAACGGCGCGCGATGGCCAAAGTGCCCGCGCGCACGACTCCAACGAGCAAGCGCTCCGCGGCTCTGCTCGCCGCTGGCGAGCTGAGCGCCCGAATTGTTCTGCTGACCCCTGGTGCCTCAAGCGCACGTCGCAACCATTGCCTACGCGACGTAGTGCCTCGACACAAGGCAACCGATGCAGACCAGCCGCGATCGCCCGTGACCTTCCGGATGGTGGACACTCTCGCTCAATGACAGCGGTGAGCACGAAGCGCCACACGTGACTGCTTGCTCGCAGCGATGCAGAACGGACCGTTGCGAATCATTGCGCGCAGCAAAACGATGTCTCGCGAACCACTCGCAGGTCCTGCAGCGTTTACGCGAAGCAATGAAGAACAGCCGCAGGCTCTTGGCCGTGCCGCTCCGGTCACTTCACGGAGCGGGGAAACTTCTGCGCGAACTGCCAGGAACGCGCCTGGATCTGTGGTTTGCGGAAATCTCTCCCTGCGCTGGGCAGTCCACAGGGAGAGCAGTCCGGTTGCAAGATCTAGTGAAGCTTCTTGTGGTGCTTGGTTGTCGCGTTGCGTTCCATGCTGCGAGGCGTCACGTAGACCCACTCACGCATGGCAAAGGATCGGCCCGTACAGCGACCGATCGCGTGGATCACTTCTTCTTTGCGACTTTCTTGACAGCCTTCTTGGCGACCTTCTTGGCAGCCGGCTTCTTTGCAGCAGACTTCTTCGTGACCGCCGCGGCTTTCGCCTTCGCCGGCTTCTTCACAGCAGCCTTCTTCACTGCGACTTTCTTTGCTGCCTTTTTCGCAGCGGGTTTCTTTGCAGCAGGTTTCTTTGCAATTGCTTTCTTGGTGGCCATATCGCGTCTAAGCTCCTCGTCAGTTGGCAGTGGTTGCCCAGTAAAAGCGTGAAGAAATGCCTCGCACAGCAAGTTGCTGTTCGTGGCGTGGCGCAGGTTGGCGACCTGTCGCCTTGTCCGTTCGTCGGACAGTAGTCTGAGAATGTGCAGCGGAATCGAAACCGTGATTTTTCTTACCGACCCGTTCTTCCGGCCGTGCTCTATGTACGGTTCGACGAATCTGGATGCAGCCATGATTCCTTCTGAAACGTTGTGTCGCCGACGCGGAAATTATTCCTGTCGCGTGCGCGTGTCAACAATTTTCTCTTGGTAAACAAGCAGTTCTGGAGGGCCTCGAACGGGGCCGAGAGGCGCGTTTTTCAGCCCCATTCGGCCCAGGCCTGTATCGATCGTATAGCCATCCATACGTCTTTGAGGCCATATGCCAGTTTCCTTCCACATACTGATTAAAGCCAAAAACAAGCTCTTTTCGCCAGAAACGCTTCAGTACCCGCGATGCCGTGGAGAGAATACGGCATGCGCAGATTCGCCCCTGCGTTTGGTGATTCCTGAACTTTGCAGTCCTTGGGCCAACCACAACGGCAGCCCAACGGCGGAAAAATATTTTTCGCATTTCGCCATCGGGATCGCCTTGGGGAGTGTTTCGACGAACGCGTCGACCGTGCATGCGAGTCGATGGACGGCATGCGATTCGTACTCGAACGGGACGTCGATGCAACGATCACGGCGGTCTGATTGGACGACTCGCATCGTTGGACTGGACGCATTTTTCGAAGTGCAATGCAACAACCGAAAGCATGTCGGCGTCGAAAACGGGGGGCGATGCGCTGGAAAGCGCGCATGCACCTGAGGGCATGAGCCTGTAGCCGACGCGCAGCTCAAGCCATCTTTCTGCGCACCAGGAGATTCGGCGCAGCGCGGGCCGGATTGCATCGGCGCTATCGACATGTGCGGATCTCGCCGGACGTCAGTTGCACCGACGTGGCGCTCGCCTGCATACGATCCGGTTGCATGACGACGTTTGCCTACGCGCAAACGAAAACGGGCCGGTAAACCGGCCCGTTTTTCTGCGCGACGCCTTGCTCGATCAGTCTTCTTCGTTCTCGATCAGCTCGGCGTAGGCATCCGGGTCGAGAAGTTCCTCGAGCTCGGCGCGGTCATCGAGCTTGACCACGAAGATCCAGCCGTCGCCATAGGCATCTTCATTGATGGTCTCGGGCTTGTCGGCGAGCACGTCATTGACGGCAACGATCTCGCCGCTGATCGGCGAATAGACATCCGAGGCAGCCTTGACCGACTCGACCACCGCCGCAGCATTGCCAGCCTGAGCGGTATCGCCGACATTCGGCAACTCGACATAGACGAGGTCACCGAGCAGGCCCTGAGCGTGATCGGAGATGCCGATGGTCACTGTGCCGTTGTCCTCGACACGTGCCCACTCATGGGATTTCAGGAACAACAGATCACCTGGAATTTCTTTCATGGCTGCAACCCTGGATGACGTGGCCGCGACGCGCGGACGATGCGGGCGAAGTCTATCAGGCCACCCGCTGCCTGGTGTGTCAGACGCCGGTGACCGCCAGGCCGTCGCGCACGAACGGATAGCGGACCACGCTCACCGGGACTTCGCGCCCGCGGATGTCGACGCGCACGTCCGCCTCGGCCCCGGCCGGAACACGCGCGAATGCAATCGACTTGCCGAGCGTCGGCGAGAACGTCCCCGACAGGATCTCGCCATCGCCGACGGCGGTGACCACACGCTGGCCGTGGCGCAATACGCCCTTTTCGTCCATGACGAGCCCGACCATGACATGTTCGACGCCTTCGGCCTTGTGCCGTTCGAGCGCGCCGCGACCGATGAAATCGCGATCACCTTCGAGCGACACGGTCCATGCCAGTCCAGCCTCCCACGGCGTGATCGCCTCATCCATGTCCTGGCCGTAGAGATTCATGCCGGCTTCGAGGCGCAGCGTATCGCGCGCGCCGAGTCCGGCCGGCGCCACGCCCGCAGCCAGCAGCCGGTTCCACAAATCGATCGCGGCGTGCTCGGGCAGGATGATCTCGAAACCGTCCTCGCCGGTGTAGCCGGTGCGCGCGATGAACAGGCCATCGCCGTTGACGGCGACGAACTTGCCGGCCTTGAGTGCGCTGGCAGCGAGCTCGGGTTCCAGCAGGCTTGCAGCCTTGGCTCGCGCATTCGGACCCTGCACTGCAATCATGGCGAGGTCGGTGCGTTCGGTCACCTCGATCGCGAACGCCTGCGCCTGGCGACTGATCCAGGCGAGGTCCTTGTCGCGCGTCGACGCGTTGACCACGGTGCGGAAAAAGTCCTCGCGCACGAAGTAGACGATCAGGTCGTCGATCACGCCGCCGTCGTCATTGAGCATGCACGAATACAGTGCCTTGCCCGGAACCTTGAGCTTGTCGACATTGTTGGCGAGCAGATGGCGCAGGAATTCGCGCACGCGCGCGCCGTGCAGGTCGACCACGGTCATGTGCGACACGTCGAACATGCCGGCATCGCGACGCACCGCATGATGCTCGTCGATCTGCGAGCCGTAATTGAGCGGCATGTCCCAGCCACCGAAGTCGACCATTCTTGCGCCAAGGGCGCGGTGCGTTTCGTTGAGGATCGTCTTGCGGGTCATGACATGCGCCTTGTGCCGAGGCGCGGATTATAGGACCTATCCGTACAACGAGAATGGCGACACGCGGTCGCGTCGCACGCGGTGAGATCGCCGGCGACTAGACATCACCGCTTCTTCCGGGAGCACAACATGTCGAACCCAACCGAACTTCTGGTGCGTGAATCGTCGGGGCTGATGGTCGAACGCCTGGTCGATCGATGGGCCGAGAAATACGGCGATCGCATCACCGGATACCTGCGCAGGCCGGCACGCGCGGCACGCCATGCCGAATTTCCAGCCGAGCTCCCGCACGAACTGCGCGAAGCACTTGAAAGACGCGGCGTCGAGCGGCTCTACAGCCATCAGCGCGAAGCGTGGGATCACGTGCATGCCGGTGAGCACGTGGTTGTGGTCACGCCGACCGCGTCGGGCAAGACGCTCTGCTACAACCTGCCGGTGATCAACGCAGTGCGCTCGGCCCGGGCCAAGGCGCTGTACCTGTTTCCGACCAAGGCGCTGGCGCAGGATCAGGTCGCCGAACTGCTCGAACTCAACAAGGCCGGCGCACTCGGCGTGCGCGCCTTCACGTTCGATGGTGATACGCCGAGCGATGCGCGCGAGGCGATCCGGGTCAAGGGTGACATTGTCGTCAGCAACCCCGACATGCTGCACCAGGCAATCCTGCCGCATCACACCAAGTGGGCGCAGTTCTTCGAATCCCTGCGCTATGTCGTGATCGACGAAGTGCACACCTACCGCGGCGTATTCGGCTCGCACGTGGCCAATGTGATCCGGCGACTCAAGCGCGTGTGCGCGTTCTATGGCGTCAAGCCGGTCTTCATCCTCTGCTCGGCGACGATCGGCAATCCGCAGGCGCATGCCGAGGCGTTGCTCGGCGAGTCCGTGCATGCGATCACCGAAAGCGGCGCGCCGTGTGGCGAACGCCACGTGCTGTTGTGGAATCCCCCGGTGGTCAATCCCGATCTCGGCATCCGCGCCTCGGCGCGTTCGCAATCGATGCGCCTCGCACGGCATGCGGTGCGCGCGAAGATGAAGACGATCGTGTTCGCGCAATCGCGCCTGATGGTCGAAGTGCTGACCAAGTATCTCAAGGACGTGTTCGACAACGACCCGCGCAAGCCGGCGCGCATCCGCGCCTACCGCGGCGGCTATCTGCCGACCGAGCGGCGCGAAACCGAACGTGCGCTGCGCAGCGGCACGATCGACGCCGTGGTCAGTACCTCGGCGCTCGAGCTCGGTGTCGACATCGGCGCGCTCGATGTCGCCATCCTCAACGGCTTTCCGGGATCGATCGCGGCCACGTGGCAGCGCCTCGGCCGCGCCGGTCGTCGCCTGCAGCCATCACTCGGCGTGTTGGTCGCATCAAGCCAGGCGCTCGATCAGTACATCGTGCGCCATCCCGAGTTCTTCGAATCGGCGCCACCCGAGAACGCGCGCATTGCGCCCGACCAGTTGCTGATCCTGCTCGATCACATTCGATGCGCAGCGTTCGAACTGCCGTTCAACAGCGGCGACCGTTTCGGCGAACTGCCGGTCGACGAGTTCCTCGGCGTGCTCGCCGAGTCCGGCGTGCTGCACAACGAAGGCGAGCGCTGGGACTGGATCGCCGACAGCTATCCGGCCGGCGCGGTCAGCCTGCGCTCGGTCGCCGACGGCAACTTCGTCGTCATCGATCGCACTGACGGCCGTCAGACGATCATCGCCGAAGTCGACTATGGAAGTGCCGCACTGACGCTCTACGAAGGCGCCATCTACATGGTGCAATCGCGCCCGTACCAGGTCGAACTCCTCGACTGGATCGGACGCAAGGCCTACGTCAGCAAGACCAACGCCGATTACTACACCGACGCGATCGACTACAACAAGCTCAAGGTGCTCGATCGCTTCGACGGCAGCAACGCCGGTCAGGGCACCTGCCACCACGGCGAAGTGCATGTCGTGCGCCATGTGTCCGGCTACAAGAAGATCAAGTTCTACACGCACGAAAACATCGGCTACGGACCGGTCACGCTGCCCGACCAGGAACTGCACACCTCGTCGCTGTGGTGGCAGCTCTCGCAACAGACGCTCGAACAGGCGTTCGGCAGCCGGCAGGAAGCCCTCGACGGTTTCCTCGGTGCCGCCTATGCGCTGCACACGGTAGCCTCGGTGCGAGTGATGGCCGATGGTGGCGATCTGCAGAAGGCGGTCGGTTCCGGCGATGCCGCGTGGTATGCCGCGCGTGATCTGCGCGGTCGCGGCCAATGGCGGCGAGCCGACAACTCGGCGGCCACCACACAGGACAGCAGCGAGTTCAACCCGACCCTCTTTCTCTACGACAATTTCCCCGGCGGGATCGGCCTGTCCGAACCGCTGTTCCGCATTGCCTCGACGCTGGTCAGCGACGCAATCTCGCTGGTCGAGAGCTGCGAGTGCAGCGGTGGATGCCCAGCCTGCGTCGGACCCGTCGCAGGGGAAGATGCAGCCGGCGTGTCGACCCAGCGCGAACGCGCGATCCAGTTGCTGCATTTGTTCGACGCATGAACATCACCGAACAGTTGCGCCGCCTGCGCAAGGACCTCGGCATCGCGCCGATCGTTGCGTCGCCCGCCGTTTCCACGCAGGAAACCACACCATACGCCGAGGCGTTGCGCCGCTTGCTGCGTACGCGCGAGCGTGCGCATCCGGTGAAGCTGCCGCCACCGGCTGGAAAGACGGTCGCCGAAGGCGTGCAATTGGTCGAACATGTGCATGCCTACGAGGCGAGCGATGACGTCGTGCTGCCGCGCGATGAAGCACGCATCGATCGCCGTCGACTGCTCTGCTTCGATACCGAAACTACCGGGCTGGCCGGCGGCGTCGGCACGCGCGCCTTCATGATCGGCGTGGCCGACTGGAGCGAAAATCGTCTGCGCGTGCGTCAGCTCTATCTGACCACCATGGCCGGTGAAGCGGAGATGCTGCGGCTATTCGTCAGCTGGCTGCGCGACGACACGGTACTTGTCAGCTACAACGGCAAAAGCTACGACGCGCCACTTCTCAAGGGTCGCCTGCGCCTCAACCGAATCGCCCACCCGCTCGCCGAACTTGCCCACGTCGACTGGCTGCACCCGACCCGTCGCGTCTATCGCGGCGTTCTGCCGAACTGCAAGCTGTCGACGATCGAGCGCGACGTGTTGCGCATTGTGCGTGAGGATGACCTGCCCGGTGCCGAAGCGCCGGCGGCATGGCTCGCCTATCTGCGCGGACAGTCGAGCCGCGGCCTCGCACGCGTACTCGAACACAACCGCCAGGACGTGGTCACGTTGATGCGACTCGGCGACCATCTCGGTGAGCTGGCTTCGCGATAGGCCTGGAATCGGGAATCTGGAATAGGGCTTGGGAAGTACGTTTCGCCACCAGTGGACGGCCGGAAATCGTCTCCCTCCCCCGCACGGCGAATGCTTTTCCCTTCCCCTGCGCAGCGGGGGAAGGTGCCCGGAGGGCGGATGGGGGCAGCTTGCAATATCCGCGCGCGGGATCGGAACACGCGGCAGTTGTAGCGCTCTGCAAGATTCACTAGCGGGCTCCGCGTGGCCCCCATCCGCCTTCGGCACCTTCCCCCGCAGCGGGGGAAGGGAAACTTGAATTGCCACTGCGCGTGGTGGTGGTCCACTCCGTTCTTGATCTCAGGTGGCCATGGCAGATCGTCCGGACCGTGACGCGAATTCCTTCCTCAGCGCAACGGCGAAGCATCAGCAGGAGCGGAGATGTTTGCAGCGCCAGCTGCCCCGCACGGGAAGTGATCTCCCGTTCCCCCGCTGCGCAGGGGAAGGGAAATCAAGACGCTATCGCGCGTTGTGATGGTCCACTCCGTACCTGACTTTGAGACGATCCGAAAGAATGTCGCGAGTATCGCGACGCGGTCATCGCGTCACGCTTCGAACGTGCCCCGGTCAGGCGAAACGATCGTCGCTTGCCCGACACATATATATAGGTGTCGATCGCGCAGGCAGAGATGCGCCGCGCGGTGACGCCGGCCACTCAGGTGCTCGTGGCGTCCGCAGTCACGAGGACGACCTTCAATGTCGTGCCATGCACCTCGACCACTTCAACGACCGCTCCTGCGCTGATGTCGGCACCTTCCGCCAACCACTGCGAATCACCGACCGTGACCTTGCCGCGGCCGTTGACGAAGTTCTCGATGGCGACGACCTGTCGACCGATCATGCGTGCACCCTTGCGATTCAGCAGCGGCTGGTCGTCGCGCAGCTCGGTCGATGGACGGATGAATTTCCAGTAGATGATGCAGGTCGCGAGCGCGAACGCCGCAAACACGACGGTCTGCAAGAGGAACGGCATGTCTGGCACCAACAGCGTGATCAAACCCATCAGTCCGGCAGCGACGCCAAGCCAGAGAAGGAAGTACCCCGGCAGGATCATCTCCGCAGCAATAAGCACGAGCGCGACGATCCACCAGCCGTAGCTTGCGAGCAGATTGGACATGACGTTCTCCATGATCTGCGCTCAGCGCAAGATCTGTGGTGGTGCACGCGGAGGCGGCGGAGGCGGCGCTGGCTTGTTCGAGGCACTGTCGAACGAGTTCTTCGCGATCTCGGCAATGCCGGCCAGCGAGCCGAGGATGCCGGTCGCCTCCATCGGCAGGATCAGCATCTTCTGGTTCGGCGAATGCGCCATTTCCTTGAGCGCCTCGACGTACTTTGTGGCGACGAAGTAATTGATCGCGTTGATGTCACCACCGGCGATCGCGTCGGACACCATCGTGGTTGCCTTGGCCTCGGCTTCAGCGAGGCGCTCGCGCGCTTCGGCTTCACGATAGGCGGCTTCCTTCTTGCCTTCTGCTTCGAGGATCGCTGCCTGCTTCTCGCCGTCGGCCTTGAGGATCGCCGCCTGACGGAAGCCTTCCGCCTCGAGTACGTTGGCGCGCTTTTCGCGCTCGGCCTTCATCTGCCGCGCCATCGAATCGATCAGGTCACGTGGCGGCGAGATGTCCTTGATCTCGATGCGCGTCACCTTGACGCCCCATGGGTGGGTCGCCTCATCGACAACCATCAGCAACTTCGCGTTGATCTCGTCACGCTTGCTCAGGCTTTCGTCGAGGTCCATCGAGCCGAGCACGGTGCGGATATTGGTCATGATCAGCGCCAGCGATGCCTGCTCGAGGTTGGACACCTCGTAGGCCGCGCGAGCCGCATCAAGCACCTGATAGAACACTACGCCATCGACACGCACGACCGCGTTGTCCTTGGTGATGACGTCCTGCGACGGCACATCGAGCACCTGTTCCATCATGTTGATCTTGCGTCCGACGCTTTGCACGATCGGCACGAGCAGATTCAATCCGGGACTGAGCGTATGCGTGTACTTGCCCCAGCGCTCCACGGTCCACTCGAAGCCCTGCGGCACGACGCGTACTGCCTTGATCAGCACGATCACGATCAACACGAGCAGGGCGATACCGATAGTACTTGTCATGGCGATTCCTTCACGACGGCATTGACCTTGCACGATAGCAAATCGCCGAGTGGGCGGCGCGTGCCTTGCATCTCTGCGCGTCGCGATCAGCCGGCGGCCGGCTGCGCCAGGATGACGGTGACCTTCAGTCCGCCGTCATCGCGATTGGCCAGTTGCAGACGCCCGCCATGCGCCTCGGTGATCTCGCGCGCGAGCGCGAGGCCGAGGCCGGAACCACTGCGCTTGGTCGAATAGAACGGCAGCAGCGCGTTGGCGAGCACCGTCTCGCTCATGCCCGGGCCACGATCACGTACCTCGACGCGCACATCGCGCCCGCGCACCTCGATCGCCAGTTCAACGTCGTCGACCGAGCTGCCAGACTCATGTGCATTCTTGAGCAGGTTGATCAACATCTGCTCGACCTGTGCGGGATCAAACAGGCCCGGCGCGGTTGGTAGCGGTCCGATCTGGCGAAATGCGTAGTGACGCCCCAATGCGGCGACGAACGGCAGCCATTCGACTGTGGCCAATTGCGGCATGGGCAGTTTGGCGAAATGCGCATAACCCTGGATGAAGCCGCCGAGATGGCGGGCACGCTCCTCGATCGTTGCGAAGACGATGCCGAGACGTTCGAGGTCGCCCTTGCGCGCGAGTTCCCGGCCGGAATGCGACAGTGATCGGATCGGCGCCAGCGAGTTGTTGAGTTCATGGCTGATCACGCGGATCACCTTCTTCCAGGTCGCCACCTCCTGGCGTGACAGTTCGCGCGTCATGCGCCGCAACAGCAGCAGACGATGCGGGCGACCTTGCAGCTTGAACGCACGCTGCGTGAGGTGGAAGGTTTCGTCCTCATCGTCCAGTTGCACACCGAACAACGCATCGCCGCCACCCTGCAACGCCAGGCCCAGTTCGGCCGGTGCTTCAGCGACGATCGTGTCGATGTGTTCGCCATGCATCGCCCTGCCGCCGTTGAGCAAGGCGCGTGCGGCGAGATTGGCGTAGACGACATGTCCGCCCGGCTCGACCAGTACCAGCGCATCGGGCGTGTTCTGCACGACCGTATCGAGCATCAGTTCGCGCTGAAAGAGATTCTGCCGCTGCTCGCGCAGGACGACACCGAGTTCGTTGTGCAGGGCCACCAGATCGCCGAGTTCGTCGCCCCGGTTGGCTCGTATCGAGAAGCTGAAATCACCGTCGCGGAACGCCACGACACTGCCCGACAGCGCCCGGATAATGTGCACGACCGGACGCGCAACCGCGCGCGCGATCGCCAGCGTCGGCACGAGCATGATGGCGCCCGCCAGCATGGCTGCGTGCCACGCGCTCTCGACCAGCGTGCTGGCGAGAAAGCTCGCGGCCACTGCTGCGATCGCGCAGAGCATCAGCAACACCGACAGTTTGCCTTCGAGCGAAAACGGGCGCATGGGTTCCGGTGGAATGCGGCGGCGGGATGATTCTGCCTGACAACCCGCGACGGTGCGTGCACGCATCAACCCGACCACTTCAGCTCTGCCGGTGCACGCGACTGCTCGCGAATCCACACAATCCGCACCGTCTGGCCCACGCGTTTTTCGGAGTACCTCGGTACAATGCGGCCGCATCTCGCGAATGCGCGAGATTCCTGGCTGCAAAAGGCGCAATTTCCATGTCACGTTTGCTGTGCGCGTCGATCGGCGCGGTTCTGTTTGCAGTGTCCGGCGCCGCCCGCGCCGAAACCGGGATTGTCGAAGACGAGACGACGCGACTCGAACGCGTTCAGGTCACGGCCACGCGAGGCGAGGAAACCGCCAGCGAGGTGCCGGCTGCGGTGACGATCATCGACATCGACGACATCCTGCGCCAGAACGCTCAGACCGTGGCCAATCTGGTCCAGGGCGAAACCGGAACCTTCGTCCAGCAGACAGGTCCAGGCCAGGGCAACATCCTGATCCGCGGCCTCAAGGGATCGGAGATCCTCCATCTGGTTGACGGCTTTCGCCTGAACAACGCGTTCTTCCGCAATGCACCGAACCAGTTCATGGCACTGGTTGACCCGCTCAACATCGAGCGCATCGAGGTCGTGCGCGGTCCGATGTCGAGCCTGTATGGCAGCGATGCGATGGGCGGCGTGGTGCAGTTCCTCACAGCCGACCCGCGCTACGCGGGCGACCAATGGCAAAACGATGTCACGTTGCGCACACGCTATGCGTCGGCCGATGAGTCGAGCCATTCGCGTGCCGCGTGGCAGGGCGGGCGTGAAGGTCTCGGACTTTCTGCCGGCGTCAGCTATCAGGACGTCAATGACCTGCGCGTCGGCGGCGGAGACACGCTGCCGTTCACGAGCTACACGCAGCGCAGCGCCGATGTGAAACTGCTGTTCGCGCCAGCGCAAGGACACGAGCTGACCGTATCGGCGCAGTACTCGCAGCAACCGAGCACCCAGCGTCCGGATACGCTGGTTGCGGGTTTCGGCCAGACCAATCCCGACAACGCCGAGTTCTTCTACTCGCCGCAGGAACGCCGCTTTGCGCAGGTTCGCTACCGGTACACGAATCCGACACCTGTTTCCGACAGCGTCGACCTGCACCTCGGCTACCAGAAATTCGTCGATGACCGCACCTCGCGCGAGTTCGGCACGCCGAATCGCGAGATCGAGCAGAACGCGAGCACGCTGCATGGATTGACCGGTGTCGCGGTCAAGCAACTCGGCGCACACCAGCTGACGTACGGCGTCGAGATCTATCAGGACACTGTCGACAGCTTCCGCGAACGCTTCAACATCAACACAAGCGTAACCAGCGCACGTCCAGCGCGTTATCCGGATGGCTCGACGATGGACAGCGTGGCTGTGTTCATTGCCGACGACTGGCGCGTCAGCGAGCGCTTCGATCTGGTAGGCGGGCTGCGCTACAGCCGCTTCGACATTTCCCTGCCAGCGGTGATCAACGGCATCGGTGTCGAACTCAAGCCGGATGATCTCACCGGCCAGCTCGGCTTCACCTTTGTGTTGACCGATGGCTTGCGCATCGTCGGCAATGCCGGGCGCGGCTTCCGCGCGCCGAACGTTTTCGATCTCGGCACCTTCGGCGACCGGCCGAGCAACCGCTTCAACATTCCGAATCCCGACCTGAAGCCCGAGACCGTGACCAGCGTCGACCTCGGCCTCAAGTTTTCGGCGGGCGATTTCGACGCCGAAACGATTGCCTATCGGGCCGACTATCGCGACAAGATCACCTCGGTGCTGACTGGCGAACAGACCGAAAGTGGTCGTGCCATCGTGCAATCGCGCAATGCCACGCGCCTGCTGTTGTGGGGCTTCGAGTCGGGCCTGCGCTGGCGTGCCAGCGAGCACCTCGGCGTTCGCGCAAGCCTTACCTACACACGTGGCGAGGAGGAGTTCGAAGGCGACGAATACGCGGCCGATCGCATTCCACCGCTGTTTGGACGCATTGGCGTGACGTGGGCACTGGCCCCGGCCTGGGACCTTGAAGCATGGACGCTGTACGCGACGCGGCAGGATCGCCTGAGCCCGCGCGATCAAGTGGATGCGCGCATCAATCCTGACGGCAGCGCCGGCTGGGCCACCCTCAACGGCCGCGTTGCCTGGCAGGTCAGCGACGACCTGCGCATGCAACTCATGCTGGAGAACGCGGCCGACAAGCGCTACCGCGAACATGGATCAGGCATCGATCATGCCGGCCGCAACCTCAGCCTCGGACTCGACTGGCGGTTCTGACGCGACACCGTTCCTGGACGGCAATTCGGCGAATCGGCCTGGCCACGTCTAGACTATCGGGTTCACGTACCGCGGATCGGTACGGAACAGGAACTCGGCTATGAGTACTCGCCGTTCTCGCGGTCAAAACCTTGAACGTTTGCATGCGCTGCGCAAGGACGCGGTACGCCTGCATCTGCAAGGCATGCGCGTCATGCAGATCGTCGACCAGACCGGGCTCAGCTGGCCGAGTGTGCGTCGTGCGATCGATCAGTATCTGGCCGGTGGCGAGGCTGCGCTGGTGCCAGCGCCGCGCGGCAAGCAGAGCGGTGATGGCCGCACGCTCGATGCTGCACAGGACAGTGCACTGCGCGCGACGATCAGCACGCAACGTCCGGATCGCGTCGGTCTCGACAAGGGCTTGTGGGATCGCGAGGAGGTCGAGCGGCTGATCGAACGCGACACCGGATCGGCGCTGTCGACGCGCGCGGTCGGCAACTATCTGCGGCGGTGGGGCCTCGCGCTGGTACGCCCGCAGACGCGTTCGACGCAAGGTGAACCCGCCACGGTCGCGCGGTGGTTCGCGGACGTCTATCCGACCATCACCGCACGCGCGAAGCGCGACAATGCGGAGATCCACTGGATCAGCGTGACGCCATGGGTTGCCGACGACGGCGAGGCTGCGACATCGCAGTCCTCGGCGCCGCTGTGCTTCGGTGCCGCCAGCAACCAGGGCAAGATGCGCTGGATGATCGCGCCGGACTGGTCGCCGTCGGTTGGCATCGAATTCCTCGAGGCGCTCGCCGCCGACACGGGAACACGCGTGATCGCGATCGCCGAGGTCGGCGGTCCGTTCGCCGACGAGACATTCCTGGCGCTGACCGAGGACGCATCATCTGGCGGGCGCGTCACGCTGATTGCCTGTCCTGCACGAACCGCTGCAGCAGCAGCTCACCCAGGCGCGCCGGCGGATTCTGCCGAAGCGCGCCTGCTGGACAGCCCGGAAAATGAAATCATTGACGCCGCATCGACGCAGCGACCGTCGTCGAACTTTCACGATTCCAACGGCAGATCGAAAGATGGACGTAGCCTGTCGCGCTGGCTAGGATCGAGGCTCGGCCCGATCGACGGGCCCTCTCGGGGAAATTCCATGCGTTTTCGATCTGCCGCCGTCGCCGGCATCGTGCTGGCCGTCGCTGCATCCACGGCGTTCTTTTTTGCATCCCAGCCGCCAAAGAAGATCAATCTCAAGCCCATGAAGGGCGATTTCTGGGCCCATCGCGTCGCCTATCCGAC
Organism: Lysobacterales bacterium; assembly: GCA_038259445.1. Classification (GTDB taxonomy): domain Bacteria; phylum Pseudomonadota; class Gammaproteobacteria; order Xanthomonadales; family Rhodanobacteraceae; genus Dokdonella. The sequence goes on from JBBSOU010000047.1 coordinate 16,911, forward strand.
CATGCACTTCAGCCCGAGCTGGTACACGGATGCGAAGGTCGAGGACGCCTTGGTGCAATCGCGCGTGCCGGCCGGCGAGCGCGACGAACTGCGTGCCGCCAACTCGCCGCTCGCGCTGTCGTCGGAGAGCTGGACATTCCTTGGCCCGGAACCTCTGCTCAATGGCAGCTATGGTGTTGTCGCCGGCCGCACCAACGTCATCGTGGTTGATCCGCGCGGTCCCGACATCGATGGCTTGCATACCGCGTATGCGGCATCCGACGGCGGCGGCGTGTTCAAGACCACCAACTGCTGCAGCGCCGACACCACCTGGCGCAATGTCACCGACCAGCCCGACATCAAGAGCATCGCCATCGGCGACCTCTATATCGAGCCGAGCAATCCCGACGTGATCTACGCCGGCACCGGCGACCTTCGCTACTCGTCGTTCTCCTACGGTACGGCAGGCCTGCTCAAGAGCACCGACCGTGGCGAAACCTGGAGCGTTCTCGGTGAGGAGGTGTTCACGCCGTTCTATCCGCCCTCGGCAAGCCTTGGTTTTCCGCAATACCAGGCCATCGGCAAGGTCATTTCCGATCCGAACGATGCCGACACGCTGATCGTCGGGACGAAGACCGGCCTGTTCGTTTCCAATGACGGCGGCGTCGACTGGACCGGCCCGTGCTACACCAATCCGCACGCGAGCCAGCGCCAGGATGTGACCGGTCTGCTCGCACGCAATGTCGGTGGCCAGACCACGCTGATCGCCGCGATCGGCACGCGCGGCAATCCGACGCCGGTGCAGCCCGATCTCGCCAACCTCGGCGCCAATGGCGTCTACCGCGCGACCTTGCCCGCCAGCGGCTGCCCCACGACGGCGGACTGGACCCTGCTCAACGATGGCTTCCCGGCAGGTACCGGCAACGGCGATCCCACCGGCAAGGTGCTCGGCCGTCTCGAACTGGCCATGTCGCGCACGAATCCCGATGTCGTTTACGCCATGGCGGCGCACGCCACTGCCAACAACGTACTCGGTGTCTGGCGCAGCGACAACGGCGGCACCACATGGACGCAGCGCGCGGTGACCGCATCGATCCAGTCGAGCGGCTGCTCGTCGGCGACCGGCGGTGGCGGCCAGATGTGGTACGACGCCGGACTTGCGGTCGATCCGAACGATCCGGAAACCGTGCTGCTCAGTGGCGTCGACGTGTACCGTTCGAAGGATGGCGGCTCGACGTTCCAGAACGTTACCTGCGGCTACAGCAACGGCAACGTGCATGTTGACCAGCACGCACGAGCCTATCTGCCCGCCGGGCCAGGCAACTTCGACAGCGACAAGGTTCTCGCCGGTGGCGATGGCGGCGTCTACTACACGGCCAACATGAGCTTCGGTACGGGCGGCACATCGGCGGCGAATCGTCCGAGCTTCATCTCGTTGAACCGGACCATGGGTTCGATCGAGCTGTACTCGGGTGACATCACCGCGAACTTCGCAACCTCGGCGACGCCCGGCGCAAGCGCCGGCGCGCAGGACAACGGAAGCTCGTGGGCTCGCTGGCCGAGCGGCACGCCGGGACCAGCGCAATGGACCGTGCGCAATGGTGGCGATGGCATCTATACGCGCATCGAACCGGTGCTCGAGAACCGTTGGTACTACTCGAGCCAGAACGGCAACATGGTGGTCTCTACTGGCGGCCCAGGCAGCACACCAACCGCCGCGGCGCCGAACACTGGCGGATTGTGGGGTGGCGATACGTTGAGCTTTGTCATGCCGTTCGAGATCTATCGCTACGGCGAACTCGACGTCGCCGGCAGTGGCTGTACCTCGACGCTGGGTTGCACATATCTGATCGCCGGCACCACGCGCGTCTGGGAGACCATCCAGGGCGCCATACCGCGCACGAGCTGGTACGCGAACAGTCCGAACCTGACCAAGAACACGCTCGGCAATCGGTCCTTCATCAACCAGCTCGCCTACGCGATCAAGACGCCGGGCGTCGCCATCGCCGGCAGCAACGATGGCAACGTGCATTACGGCCACGGTCTCAACCAAGGCATCGCGAACTCGGCGACGTGGGTCGATCTGACGGCCGGCAATGCGGTGTTGCCGAACCGGCCGATCATGGATGTCGTGATCGACGTCGACGATGCGGCAAATCCCGCGGCATCGGCTGTCGGCTACGCCGCACTTGGCGGTTTCGACCAGAACACGCCAGCACAACCAGGGCACGTCTATGAAGTCACGTGCAGCAACCACTGCGCGACATTCGCCTGGCGCAACATCAGCCGTGGCTTGCCGAACATCCCGGCCAATGCGATCGCGGTCAATCCGAACGTGCCCGGCCAGGTGTTCGTCGGCACCGACTGGGGTCTGTACTTCACCAACGACGCAAGCGCCGAGAATCCTGCGTGGTACCGCTTCGACAACGGCCTTCCGCGCGTCATGATCTGGGACATCGCGGTCGACCGCGGCTTCACCGCCCTCGCCGTCTACACGCGCGGTCGTGGGGTCTGGGCGTGGCCACTGCCGACCACTGCCAGCGACGTGATCTTTGCGAACGGGTTCGAGCCGTTCTGATCCAGCGGCGTGGCGAACGCGGTTGCGTATCCAGCGCAGCGTTCGCCGCGAAAATCGCAAGCAGCCCCCTTCCGCACTGCGGGCACCTTCCCCCGCTGCGCAGGGGAAGGGCAAGCAGTGTCGATCGTGCGAGCGACTGCATTTCCCTTCCCCTGCGTAGCGGGGAAAAGGGCAACAAGTGCGAGAGGCGTCGATCCTGCAAGCAACTGCATTTCCCTTCCCCTGCGTGGCGGGGAAAAGGGCAACAAGTGCGAGAGGCGTCGATCCTGCAGGAGACTGCATTTCCCTTCCCCTGCGTGGCGGGGAAAAGGGCAAAAAGTGCGAGAGGCGTCGATCCTGCAGGAGACTGCATTTCCCTTCCCCTGCGTAGCGGGGGAAGGTGCCCGGAGGGCGGAAGGGGGCGCTTCAGATTTGGATCATCCATCGCCGCGCGACGACATCCCAGGCGTTACCGCACGACCCTAGATCAGGCTCCAATTCCCATCTTCTCCATGCGCCGATACAGGGCCTGGCGCGAAAGTCCAAGTTCTGCGGCGGCCTGGCTGATGACGCCACGGGCGCGCTGGATGGCAGCTTCGATCATGTCGCGATCGGGTTCGGCATCGGCAGGAATGCGACCACTCGCCAGGCGCGGCGCGCCGAGGCCGAGATCACGCGCGGTGATCACGCCGTCGCTGCACAGCAATGACGCACGATCAATCGCATTCTTGAGTTCGCGCACGTTGCCGGGCCACACATGTGCGCACAACGCCGCCCGCGCTCCAGGATCGAGCGATGCACGGCCCTGCACGAAATACTCGGCCAGCGGCAGGATGTCGTCGGGGCGCTCCGACAGCGGCGGCAGCCTCAGCTCGATCACATTGAGACGATAGTAGAGATCTTCGCGAAACCGTCCGTCGCGGATCGCGGCGGCGAGGTCGCTATTGGTCGCACTGATCACGCGCACCTTGGCCACGCGCGTCTTGTTCGAACCGAGGCGCTCGAACTGCCCGGTTTCAAGCACGCGCAGCAGTTTCATCTGGCCGGCTAGTGGCAGGTTGCCGATCTCGTCGAGAAACAAGGTGCCGCCATCGGCGGCTTCGAAACGGCCCTCCCGCGCGCGGTTCGGCGCGCCGGTATACGCACCGGGTTCGGCGCCGAACAGTTCCGCTTCGATCAGCTCGGATGGCAGTGCGCCGCAGTTGACCGTGATGAACGCAGCACCGGCGCGCGCCGAGTTCGCCTGCACGATATCGGCGATGCGTTCCTTGCCGGCACCGTTCGGACCGGTGATCAGCACGGGTACGTCGGCGCGCGCGACCTGGCACGCCAGTTCGACCACACGCTCCATCGCGCTCGATGCGAAAACGATGCCGCGCAAGTCGAACCGATCATCGAGTTGCCGACGCCGGCGTCGACGTTCATCACGGAAGCGCGCGACCTCTCGCGTCGCTTCGGAAAGTTCGAGAAGGTTCTCGACCGTCGCCAGCAGCTTGTTGTCGTCCCACGGTTTGCCGAGGTAGTCGCCGGCGCCGGCCTTGATCAACTCGACTGCGGTCTCGAGGCGCGTCCAGGCGGTCAGCAGGATGATCGGCAGATCGGGGAAGTCGGTGCGGATCGCGCGATAGAGCGCGATGCCTTCTTCGCCGGAGGTCGTATCTGCTGTGAAGTTCATGTCCTGCACGACGAGATCGATGCGCTCGCGCTCAAGCACCTCGAGACCCTGCTCTGGCGAGGTCGCGGTGACGGTATGGATGTCACGCAGCCCGAACAGCACATCGAGTGCCGTGCCGACCGCAGGATTGTCGTCGATCACCAGTACGGTGCGCATGTTTCTCGATTTGGTCGGGCTTGTGCGCATCGCATGCTTGGATGCGCCAGCGCGTGAAAGGGTTGCATTCGGCGGGCGCTTCCCGCGCCCGCCAATCGATTCGACATTCTGCAGCAATCGCACACCGCGCGGCACTCCTGCATGGGCATCAGACGCTGCGCGTGGCCACCGCCGGTGGCACGCGCGATGCGCGCAACGCAGGACCGAGCACGGCAAGCTGTCCGAGCACCCAAAGACAGACGAAACCGATGGGCACGTAGTACCACGGCAGTTTCGGCGACTGGTAGCTGCTCATCAGCCACAGGCTGAAGGCGTAGGCGAGCACGGCGCCGACCAGAAGTCCGAAACTCGTGATGATGAAATTTTCGGTCTGGAAGTAGCGCAGGATATCGCTGCGCGTGGCACCGAGCGCGCGCCGAGTGCCGATCTGGCGGGTACGCTGCGCGACCCAGAAACTGGCCATGCCGACGATGCCGAGTGCGGTGATCGCGAGCAGCGCAACGATGACGATGCCGAGGATGATCGACATCGCCCGATCGCCCTGATAGGCATCCCTGCGCGTCCGCTCGAGTGTCTGCATTTTGCCGATGATGCGACCGCGGTTCGATTCGCCGAGCGACTTCTCGACCTCGCGAATCACTTCGTCGCGCCGGCCGGGCTCGGTGCGCACAAGGTAACGCGTCGAGTTTCCATACGGCATGTATCCCGGGATGAAGGTCGAGTTGTCGATCGTGTCGCTGTGCACCCATGGCTGCTGCAGGTGTTCGACGATGCCGACGATCGTGCTGGAGGGTGGCTTCTCGTCGAGATAGACCTGCTTGCCGAGCGCGTCACCGTCGGGGAAGAGTTTGTCGGCCAGTGCCTTGGTCACGATGATGACGCTCGGCCGCACGGCGTCGCCGAACGTCATCGACTCGATCTCCTCGGGCTTGAAGTCCCGACCCGCCACGAGGTTCACGCCGAAGGTATTGATCGCATGCGAATCGACGATGTAGAAGGTCGAGTTCGCGGTCGATGTCTTCTGGCTCGGCTGCAGGTTGATGCCCGAGCTCCAGCCACCGTTGCTCAGTGGCGTCGAGTTGGTCGTCGTCGCATCGATCACACCCGGCGTCTGTCGCAGCAGGGTCAGATCGGCAAGTTGTGTCGCGTCGGCATCGAAGCCGGCATCGAAACCCGTGCTGCTGAACACGAAGGTATCCGCTTCGTTCATGCCACTGGGGCGGTCCATGCGCTCGAGTCGCTGGCCGATGATGAAAAGCGCGTTGCAGACAATCGCCAGCGTCAAGGCAACCTGAAGGCCGATCAGGATCATCGACACCTTGCTGCGCATCAGGGCGGACAGGATTGGGCGGATTTCCATGGTTTTCCTCGGCAATCGGGTTTGGCAATCAGGAATGGAAAGTGATGGCTTCAGGTGAGGGAGATGGGGATGGGGACCGCAACCACGTGGGACTCGAGCGCCGCGATGAATCCGTTTTTTCTCGATTCCCCATTTCCCTCTCTACATCTTCAGCTGCGCCGCGGGCTGCACACGGCACGCGCGCCAGGTCGGATAAAGACCGGCGAGCAACGCAGAGCCGATCGCCAGCACGATGGTCAGCGCGATCATCGACCAGTCGAGTTGCGCGACCGTGCGGTACTCGACGTAGAGCGCGCGCACGCCGACCAGACCGAGCCCGGTCAGCAACAGGCCGAGCAGACCGCCACTGAGTCCGACCACGCCCGACTCGATCAGGAACTGCGTGAACACGTCGCGACGGCTTGCACCGAGCGCGCGTCGCAGGCCGATTTCGCCAGCCTTGCGCGTGAACTTGGCGAGCAGCAGTCCGATCGTGTTGACGAGACAAACCACCAGGAACGCGAACGCGAGTCCGGTCTGTACTTCCACGTCACTCGAGACCACGCGCTGGTCGGCGATCCAGGCGTTCACGTCCGGCAGGCGATTGTTGAGCGGGCGCTCGAAGCGACCGAGTTTCTTCTGCTCGTTTACGTAGTTGTCGAGGAAGGCGTGGTACTCGGCGAGGCGTGCAGGTGAATCGAGCTGCACCCACATCTGGATCCAGACACAATCAGAATCGAGGTACGACTCCCAGCCGTCGCCGGGCGACTTGAAGCAGCTGTTGTTGCCACTGGCGCGCTGCTTGAGATCGATCGCAGTGGTGAACGGCATGAAGAACTCGTCGGGATCGCCGAAGGCGCCATTGGTCAGGTCGTAGAACTTTGTCCGCAGCTTCCATTCCTCGAGCACGCCGACGATGCGGTAATCGTCACCGTTCATGCGCACGCTTCTGCCGACACTGTCCTGACCGCCGAACAGCTTTTCGTTGAGTTCGCGCGTCAGCACGACCACGCGTGCATGCGCGGCATCTTCCGATTTTCCCCACGGTCCACCGTATGCGAACGATGGTTCGAACATGCCGAAAAAGTCCGTGTAGGCGACGCGTCCAAGCGCGCGAAACGGCTTCACCTCGGGGTTCTCCGGCTGGAACGGCAAGGCGAGCTTGAACATCGCGCTCTGCTTGTCGGCCTTGCCCGCTTCCATCAGCGCCATCGCGTCACGGTAGGTCACCTGATCGGGCGGACGACCATCGTCGTAGTACGAATCGCCGACACTCCAGTTGTCCATCTGCACGTAATGCAGGCGATCACTTTTCCACGGAATCGGATCGCTGCCCATCAAGTGCATGACCGTCAGCGTGGTCATGCTGGCGGCGATGCCGAGAGCGATGCCGACCACCATCAGCGCGGTCAGTACCGGGTTGCGACGAAGGCTGCGCAGGCCGAGTTGCAGGTAGTAGGCAAACATGGTCGAAATTCCTCAGCCGTTGGCCGCGAGCGGATCGGAAGACGACGCACGTACCGGTACGACGCCCGGTTCGCGCAATCGCGGTGCTTCGTCGAAATCGGTGACCTGGCCGTCGATCACATGCACGTTGCGCTGTGCGCGTGCGGCAAGTTCCGGATCATGCGTGACCATCACGATCGTCGTGCCCTGGCGATTGAGCTCTTCGAGCAGTTCCATGACGCCACGCGCCATCAGCGAATCGAGGTTGCCGGTCGGCTCATCGGCCATCAGCAGGCGTGGCGATCCGGCCAGCGCACGCGCGATCGCGACGCGCTGCTGCTGGCCACCCGAAAGCTCCGAGGGATAGTGCTTCATGCGCGAGGCGAGGCCGACCCGCGACAGCGCTTCCTCGATGCGCTTCCTGCGCTCGGCGGCAGCAAAACCGCGATAGCGCAGCGGCACGTCGACGTTGTCAAACAGGTTCAGATCCGGAATCAGGTTGAAGCTCTGGAAGATGAAACCGATCTTCTCGTTGCGCAGTCGTGAACGCGCATTGTCATCGAGACCGCGCACGTCGACACCGTCGAGCCAATATTCGCCGCCACTGAACTCTTCAAGCAAACCGGCGATGTTGAGGAAGGTGGTCTTGCCCGAACCCGAGGGACCGGTTACCGCCACAAACTCGCCGTCGCGTACATGAATCGAAAAGTCCCGCAACGCATGCGTCTCGATCAGATGCGTGCGGTAGACCTTTTGCAGGTGGGTCATCTTCAACATGGCGGGAACCTCTTCTGTGATAAC
>JBBSOU010000048.1:0-24746 GCA_038259445.1 Lysobacterales bacterium
CTTCTGATGCAAAGGTGTTTTCAGGTGGGCGAGATACTCGACGAATGAGCTGATGCCGCCCTCATACTCGAACACGTCGCGGCGGTCCGTACGTTCGTCGTACAACTCGATGCGCACGCCGGAGTTGAGGAACGACAGTTCACGCAAGCGCTTGGCGAGGATGTCGTAGTGGAATTCGACATCGGAGAAGATCACCTTGCTCGGCAGGAAGCGCACTGTGGTACCGCGCAAGGTCGAGGGCGCCACCTGCTTGAGCGGATACAACGGTTCTCCCATCTGATATTCCTGCTGATGTTCGAAGCCTTCTCGATGAATCGTCAGCCACAGGTGCTCGGACAGTGCGTTGACGACCGATACGCCGACACCGTGCAAACCGCCGGAAACCTTGTAGCTGTTGTCATCGAACTTGCCGCCCGCGTGCAGGACGGTCATCACGACTTCGGCTGACGAGCGCCCTTCTTCGTGCATTCCGACCGGGATGCCACGGCCATTGTCGACGACGCGCACGGAGCCATCGGTCAGAATCGTCACCGTCACCGCATCGGCGTGGCCAGCGAGCGCTTCGTCGATCGAATTGTCGACCACCTCGAACACCATGTGGTGCAGGCCGGTGCCATCGTCGGTATCGCCGATGTACATGCCGGGGCGCTTGCGCACGGCCTCGAGGCCCTTGAGCACCTTGATCTTGCTTGAATCATATTGGTCGTTCATGAGACTCCGATGGTCGTCACTGGCCTCGAATGCGTCGCTGGTGAGCGCGCGGCGGGCGAACAGGCCATTGTAGCAGTCAGGGTGTGAATCGGCCGTGTTCCACGTGGAACATGCGGGTGACCCCAGCGCTGTCGCGCAATGCGTCCGGAATGACGGTCGCTGTCATCAAGGTCTGTGCTCCGCTCTCGCGCACCAGACCAATCGCCGCGGCGTAGTGCTCCGGATCAAGCTCCGAAGCAAGATCGTCCAGGCAGAGGATCGGCCACTCCCCTGCCGTTTCGGCGAACAGCGCCGCCTGAGCGAGAACGAGCGCCAGCGCACAGAGCTTCTCCTGACCTCGCGACAGATGCTCGCGTCTCGGTGCATGTTCGAAGCTCATCGAGAAATCAGCCCGGTGCGGGCCGCGCGTGGTGTGCCCACGCTCGCGGTCACGTGCCCTGCCCGTGAACAACGTCTCCTCGAGGGACAGTTCGGCGCTCCATCCGCGATCGAGCGTGAGATCGAATGCGCCCAGCTCCGCAAGGAACACTCCAAGAATCCGCTCGAGATGCGGGCGCAAGCGGGCGAGATACGAATCCCGCGCCTGCGCCATGCGCTCGCCCGACTGCACCATTTCGTGTTCCCACGGATCAAACAGCTCAGCCCCGGAACCGTCGCGCAGCAGGACATTTCGCTGACGCAGCGCGCGCTGGTAGCGCCGCCACCAGGTCAGAAAATCCTGTTCCACGTGGAACACTCCCCAGTCGATGAACTGGCGACGCTCTTCTGCCCCCCCACTCACCAAGGCATGCGATCCGGGCTCAAAACACACCGCCGCGCACGAGCGAACAAGCGCCCCAAGCGACACCTCCTCTCCATCAACACGAGCCTCGAGGCGCCCTGATCGACGCGCGAGCCCGAGTCGTCGAGCCCTGACACCCGCAGAATCGTTGAGCACACCGAACACGGAAAAGCCGCCGCTTCCGAACTGCGACAAGCCATCACGCCCGGTTGGCCGAAATGAACGCCCATGCGACAGCAGATACACGGCCTCGAGAACACTGGTCTTGCCAGCGCCGTTCGGCCCAACGAAAACGTTGAATCCGTCACCAAGTACGAGCGCAACGCGGTCGAACAACCGCAAGCACTCGAGACGCAGCTCAGTCAGTTTCACGATACGCCACCGACCAATGAAAAGGGCCCGCATGCGTCATCGCACACGAGCCCTTGAATACAGACATCGGACCGAAATCAGAGTCGCAACGGCATGATCACGTGACGCGTGTCGTCGGAATCAACCTTGCGCAACAGGCAGCTCGACTGCCCATCACGCAAGCTGACCACGATCTCTTCGCCAGTGAGGGCTGCAAGTGCGTCCATCAGATAATTCACGTTGAAGCCGACGCTCAGATCGGACACCGTCGTGCGCACCTCGAGTTCCTCGACCGCCTCTTCCTGTTCCGGGTTGTGCGCAACGATACGCAACCGGTTCGGATTGACCTCGAGCTTCACGCCACGATACTTCTCATTCGACAGGATCGCAGCGCGCTGCAGCGCCGAACGCAATTCCTCGCGATTGACACGCACGTCCTTGTCGGCACCGATTGGTATGACCGCCTCGTAATCCGGAAACCGCCCATCGATGAGTTTCGACGTGAACGTGACCGCGCCGCGCCGAAGCCGCAGGTGGTTGCGCCCGAACTCGAGATCAACCATGCCTTCACCCGCTTCGAAGAGCCCCTGCAGTTCAAGGACGCCCTTGCGCGGGATGATGATCTGACGCCGAGCCGTCACCTCCGTCTCCAGTTTCGTCTCCGCCAGGGCCAGTCGGTGCCCATCGGTAGCCACACAGCGCAACACCTGCTCGCGCAAGTCGAGCAGCAACCCGTTGAGGTAGTAGCGGACATCCTGATGCGCCATGGCAAAGGCGGTGCGGCCCATGAGGTCCTTGAGCGTCGCCTCCGGCAGCCTCACGCGCTCGACCAGCTCGATATTGTCGACCACCGGAAACTCGCTGGCCGGCAACGTCGACAGGGTGAAGCGGCTGCGACCGGCGCTGACCGAAACCCGCTCGCCACTTTGCTCGATCTTGACCCGGACGCCGTCTGGCAGCGCCCGACAGATATCGAACAGCTTGCGCGCGGGAATCGTCACTTCGCCCTCGACCAGATCCTCGGCGCTGGCTCGGGCAACCATCTCCACTTCGAGATCGGTGCCGGTAAAGGACACACCCTCTGCGCTGACATTGACGAGCAGATTCGAAAGCACCGGCAGGGTTTGTCGTCGTTCGACCACGCCGACAACCTGTTGCAGCGGTTTTAGCAAGGCCTCGCGTTGCAGGCTGAAGCGCATGGTCTGGTCCCTTCCTGTTTCTGGTTTTGGTTTATTCAAGACTTGTAGTGGTAGCAGGCTCTGGGGATAACCGAAAAACCAACACAATAACCTTATGAATCAAAAGTTTATGTTGGTATCTCGCAGTGCCCAATGGGCTCCGGCAGCTGTGCATGGACTGTGGATAATTCTAACCCCAGAACGTAGCCCCGGTTTGTCCACAGCTTTTACCCGGTCAATGTGCGCAACAGTTTGTCCCAATCCTGATTGAGCTTGCCATCGGTCTCGCGCAGCGCCTTTATCGTGCGGCACGCGTGCAGTACCGTGGTGTGGTCGCGTCCGCCGAACTGATCGCCGATCTCGGGCAGGCTGTGTTCGGTCAGCGCCTTGGCCAGCGACATCGCCATCTGCCGCGGTCGTGCGATCGAGCGGCTGCGGCGCTTGGAGAGCAGATCGGCCACGCGCAACTGGAAATAGTCCGCCACCACCTTCTGGATATTCGGGATCGTGATCGCCTGCGCGTGCACGGTCAGCAGGTCGCGCAGGGTTTCCTGCGCAAACGGGACATCGATCGGCCGACCGCCGAAGTTCGAGCGGGCAATCAGCGTGTTCAGGGCGCCCTCGAGATCGCGAACGTTCGAGCGCATCCGCTTGGCGACGAGAAAAGCCACATCCTCGGGAAGTCGCACGCCCTTGCTGGCCGCCTTGCTGAGCAGGATCGCGGCTCGCGTTTCGAAGTCGGGGGGTTCGATGGCAACCGAAAGACCCCAGCCCAGACGCGACTTCAGGCGTGGCTCGAGGTTTTCGACCTCCTTCGGAAAACGGTCGCAGGTCAGGATGATCTGCTGCTTGCCGTCAAACAGCGCGTTGAACGTGTGGAAGAACTCCTCCTGCGTCGTGTTCTTTCCGGCAAAGAACTGGATGTCATCGATCAGCAGTGCATCGACGGTGCGGAAACGCTGCTTGAACTGGTCCATGTTCTTGGTGCGCAGTGCGTCGATCATCGAGCCGACGAACTGCTCCGAGCGCAGGTAGAGCACCTTGGTATCGGCATTGTTCTGGCGTATGAGGTTGCCGGCCGCGTGCATCAGGTGGGTCTTGCCGAGGCCGGTACCGCCGTAGAGGAGCAACGGGTTGAAGGCGCGCCCCGGGTTCATGGCGACCTGCATTGCGGCGGCCTTGCCGAGCTCGTTGGTCTTGCCTTCGACGAAACTCTCGAAGGTGTAATTAGGATCGAGGTTGTGCTCGGCCACCGCTGACGAGGGCGATTTCGCGCGCGAAGTACCGCGAGGTGCCGGCTTGCCATTGCCGAGCGTGCCGACTTCGAGGGTGATCTCGACTGCCGCGCGATGCTGGTACTCGATCACGGCGCGGATACGGGTCAGGAAACGCTCGCGCACGGCCTCGAGCGTGTACGCATTGGGGGCGAGCAGACGCAGCCCCTGGTCCCCTTCGACCGCCTGCAGCGGTTTCAGGTAGGTATGCACGTCGGCGGCGCCGAACTCGGTCTCGAGGCGCTCGAGGCAGCGCCGCCAAAGCTCGCTCATGTTTCCTGGGATTCCGATCGGTGCGCAGCCGGGCACGGACGTGCGCGACGGGCGAACATCGCAGTCTACCCGCGCGCGCCGGCTCTATGCCACCACCACGGCTTGACGGGATGCGCGCGCCGCCCCTATCATCCGAGTCCTTTTCCGTCAGCCGGCAGCCGTATCATGGCCACCAAACGTACCTACCAGCCCAGCAACATCAAGCGCGCGCGCACCCACGGTTTTCGTGCACGCATGAAGACGCGTGGTGGTCGCGCCGTGATCAACGCTCGCCGCGCCAAGGGCCGCAAGCGTCTCGCTGTCTGATCGACCCTGCGTTGGCGCCATGCAGCCGCTGGATCTTCCGCGCTGTGCCCGCCTGCTAAAAGCATCCGATTTCTCTGCCCTGCGCGGTGCATCTCGCCGCGTCGGCGCGAGCCATTTCGTGGCCGAAGTCGGCCATGCCGTGCACGCATGCTGCCGGCTGGGCCAGGCGGTATCGCGCCGCGTGTCGAAACGCGCGGTCGATCGCAACCGCATCAAGCGCGTCGTCCGCGAAAGCTATCGGCATGCACGCAACGAACTCCCCGCCCGCGATATCCTGTTGATCGCGCGATCCAGCGCAGTCGCGCAGAGCAATCTCGCGCTGCGCGAGGATCTCGCCAGGCTCTGGGGCAAACTCGCTGCATTGAAGCCCGAGGCCGTGACCGGCACAATGCGCGGCTGACGGCGCATGCGCCAATCGCAACGTCGCTGCAGTCCGTAAGCGCCGCCCCTGATGCCCCAGCACGCCTGTCCCGGGCGTGTTCCGTGAGAACCCGATTCCGTCATGAATAATCCGCGCATGTTTCTGCTCGTGGCCCTGCTCGCGCTCGGCTATCTGGTCTGGTCGCAGTGGCAGATCGACTATGGCCCGCAGCGCACACAGCCGACGCCGGTTTCGGCAGGATCGGAACAGCCGCAAGCAGCCGTGCCAAACGTCGCCGCCGATGTCCCCAATGCGGTGGACGCCGCAGCGCCCGCGGCGCCGGTGACGGCAACACCGGTTACCGCCGCACAGTCGATCACGCCGATCGTCGTCACCACCGATGTGCTGCGCATCGAGATTGATCCGCGCGGCGCAAGCATCGTCGGCGCCAACCTGCTCGCGTATCCGCAACAGCCCAAGGAGCCGGACACGGTTCGACTGTTCGACACCGATCCGGCGCGCTTCTACGTCGCCCAAAGCGGCCTCGTCAGCAGCACTGGCACCGCACCCGACCACAACGCGGTGTTCACCGCCGAGAGTCCGCAGTACGCGCTCGCCGACGGCCAGAGCCGACTCGAGGTACCGCTGACCTGGACCGATGCGAACGGCCTGACTGTGCGCAAGGTGTTCGTGTTCGAGCGCGGCAGCTACGTCATCGACCAGCAGCAGGTGATCAGCAATCGCGGCGCCGCGGCATGGACCGGCAACGCGTACACGCAGCTTCAGCGTGTGCCGCAAATCGTCGATCGCTCGGGACTGAAAACCTTCACCAACACCGAGGCCTACAGCTTCTCCGGAGCGGCCTGGTACAGCCCGCAGGACAAGTTCCAGAAACTCAAGTACGACGACTTCGCCAAGGAGCCGATGCAGGGCCAGATTCCGGAAGGCAAAGTGACCGATGGCTGGATCGCCATGCTGCAACACTACTTCTTCGCGGCGTGGATTCCACCGGCCGGCGAACGCTCGGATTTCTCGAGCCTGCAGACGACCGTCAATGGTGCGACGCGATATGTCGTGCGCTCAATGTCGCCGGCGCTCCGCGTCGAGCCCGGAAGCGAAACCAGCCACGCCGTGCGCCTGTACGTTGGCCCGAAACTGCAGAGCACACTCGACGAAATCACGCCGGGACTCGCGCTGACCGTCGACTACGGCATGTTCACGGTGATCTCGACACCGCTGCATTGGCTGCTCGCGCAGTTGCACAAGCTCACCGGCAACTGGGGTTTCGCGATCATCCTGCTGGTGCTGCTGATCAAGGCGGCGATGTTCAAGCTCAGCGAAGCGCAGTACAAGTCGATGGCCAAGATGCGCAAGATGCAGCCGCGCATGGTCGCGCTGAAGGAGCGCTATGGCGACGACAAACAGAAGCTCAACCAGGCGATGCTGGAGTTCTACAAGAAGGAAAAGATCAATCCGCTCGGCGGTTGCCTGCCGATGCTGGTGCAGATGCCGATCTTCCTCGCGCTGTACTGGGTGCTGCTCGAGAGCGTCGAGTTGCGCCAGGCGCCGTTCATCCTGTGGATCCAGAACCTGACAGCGCCCGACCCGTACTTCGTGTTGCCGGTGCTCAATGCCGCGGCGATGCTGGCCACCCAGCACTTGACGCCGATGACCGGCATGGACCCGCTGCAAGCGAAGATGATGAAGTTCATGCCGGTGATCTTCTCGGTCTTGTTCGCGTTCTTCCCGGCTGGCCTCGTGCTGTACTGGACCGTCAACGGCGTCCTCAGCCTGGCCCAGCAATGGATCATCACCAAACGGATCGAAAACGCCGACAAGGCGGTCGTGCCGGCCAGCGCCAAGTAGCCCGGCGAGACGCTCGCGCGTTGTTGAAACGGGGGGCGCACGCATGAATGCGCGCAACGACACGATCGCCGCGATCGCCACCGCGATCGGCGCCGGCGGCATCGGCGTGATCCGGTTGTCCGGTGGGGATGTTCCGCGCATGGCGCGCATCCTGCTCGGTCGCACGCCGCAACCACGGCACGCCCACTACTGCGAGCTGCGCGCAGCGGACGGCGAAACGATCGATCGCGGAATTCTTCTGCACTTTGAAGCGCCGCAGTCGTTCACCGGCGAACACGTGCTCGAATTGCAGACCCACGGCAGCATCGTCGTGCTGCGCCGGCTGCTCGCCCGCGCGATCGAACTCGGTGCGCGCGCCGCTCGCCCCGGCGAATTCTCCGAGCGCGCCTTCCTCAACGGCAAGCTCGACCTCGTCCAGGCCGAAGCGATCGCCGACCTCATCGCCAGCGGATCCGAGGCCGCCGCGCGCGCGGCGATGCGCAGTCTCGAAGGCGAATTTTCGCAGCGCGTGCGCGCGTTGACCGAGGAAGTGGTCCGCGTTCGCATCTGGATAGAGGCCGCAATCGATTTTCCCGAAGAGGAAATCGACTTCCTGGCGACGCCCGATCTGGCTCGAACACTGCGGGCCACCACGGTAACGCTCGACCGACTGCTGCTCGACGCACGCCGCGGCGTGCGCCTTGCCGACGGATTGCATGTGGTCATCGTCGGTCGTCCCAATGTCGGCAAATCGAGCCTGCTCAATGCGCTCTCGCGAAGCGATCGCGCGATCGTCACCGACATTGCCGGCACCACGCGTGATGTCCTGCGCGAGACGATCGACCTCGACGGCATCGCCTTGACGCTGGTCGATACTGCCGGCCTGCGAGACAGTGACGATCCCGTCGAACGCGAAGGCATCCGCCGCGCGCGCGCGGAACTGGACCGAGCCGATGTGGCCATTCTCGTGCACGACGGCGACGGAGCAGTCGATGATGATGGCCTGCTCAGCGGAATCGGCAGCGGCGTCGCGCGCATCGTCGTGCACAACAAGATCGACCTCTTCGCCGATTCCCCACGAAGCGAATCGGACGGTGAGACCGTGCACCTCTGGCTATCGGCAGCGACCGGCAGTGGCGTCGCCCTGCTCGCCGATGCATTGCGCCATCGCGCCCGCGGCGGCGACAGCGTCGAGGGTGCGTTCAGCGCACGCGTTCGTCACGTAGATGCACTCCAACGCGCCGCCGCACACCTGCGTGCCGCTGGCGACGCACTCAACAATCAGCGCGCCGGCGAACTCGCCGCCGAAGAACTGCGCGACGTGCAGCGCTGCCTCGGCGAGATCACCGGCGAGTTCAGCAGTGATGACCTGCTCGGGCGAATTTTCGCGGACTTCTGCATCGGAAAGTAGGGCGCCAACAGCGGCAAGGGCGACCGCTCGTCTTGAATCACGCCTCGGCAAACCCAACCCCTGGGATACTCTGAGCACATCGTCGCAGGCGTCACCGCAGTGCCTGCGCAAACATGATCAGAAAACCCGCATGGCTTTGACGTATCCGCCGAGGAATGTACCGAATGATCGATCTCTACTACTGGCCAACGCCGAACGGCCACAAGGTCACGCTGTTGCTCGAAGAAACCGGCCTCGACTACACGATCCAACCGGTCAACATCGGCAAGGGTGAACAGTTCGAACCGGCGTTTCTCGCGATCTCGCCGAACAACCGGATGCCGGCAATGGTCGACCACGCGCCGACCGATGGCGGTGCGCCGATCAGCGTGTTCGAGTCCGGTGCGATCCTGCAGTATCTGGCCGAAAAGGCTGGACAGTTTCTGCCGAGCGATCCACGTCGTCGGGTCGAAACCCTCGAGTGGCTCTACTGGCAGGTCGCGGGGCAAGGACCGATGACCGGACAGTACGGCCATTTCAGCGTATACGCGCCGGAGAAAATCGACTACGCAATCGAGCGCTACACGAAGGAAGTGCTGCGCCTGCTCGGCGTGCTTGAGCGTCGCCTCGCCAGCCGCGCGTTCCTGACTGGCGACGACTACAGCATTGCTGACATGGCCTGCTATCCATGGATCAATCCGTACAAGACGGCACCCATCGATCTTGCGCCGTTTGCCGAAGTCCGCCGCTGGCACTGCGCTATTGCGGCGCGACCGGCGACCGAGCGTGCGTATGCACGCGGGGACAGCATCAGCAAGCCCGGACAGCCCCTCAGCGACGAGGCCCGCAGGCATCTGTTCGGTGGCGGTGGCGCAGCAGCGTGATATCTCGGCGACACGCGTTCCGGTACACCTGAACGGACATCGCGGCAATAATGCGCGGATTCCCGGGAGAATCCGATGCGCTTGCTGCTGGCCACCCTGATTGCCGTCTCTTCGACAGCCATGGCCGAACCCCTCACGATCGAACGGATCTTTGCCGGCGGCAGCCTGGACGGCCCGTCGCCGCGCGCGCTGAAAATCTCGCCGGATGGCAAGCGCGTCAGCCTGCTGCGCGCCAAGGCGACCGACCAGAACCGCTTCGATCTTTGGGCGTATGACATCGGCAAAAAACAGCTGGCCTTGCTGGTCGATGCGGACACGATCGAGCCGGCCGAGACCGAAACCGTGTCGCCGGAAGAACAGTCGCGACGTGAGCGCGCGCGCACCGCAGGATTCAGTGGCATCGTCGACTATCACTGGTCGACGGACGGCAACCAGCTTCTCTTCCCGCTCGGCGAACACCTTTATCTTTATACACTTGATGTAGAAAAGGCACGCGCCTTGCGCACGCTCGATACCGGTGGCGCGGTGATCGATCCGCGCATTTCACCGAAGGGTGGCTACGTGTCGTTCGTGCGTGCGCAGAACCTCTGGGTGGTCGATCTCGCCAGTGGCCAGCGCCGCCAGCTCACGCGCGATGGCGGCGGCACGGTCCACAACGGCGAGGCCGAGTTCGTTGCCCAGGAAGAAATGGATCGCAGCCAGGGCTACTGGTGGGCGCCCGATGATTCGGCGATCGCATTCGAACGCTATGACCAGGCGCGCGTGCCGTTGGTCAAGCGCGCCGAGGTCTACGCCGACCGCACCGACGTCATCGAGCAGCACTACCCGGCGGCCGGCGATCCGAACGTCGACGTGCAGCTTGGCCTGATCACTCCGCTCGGTGGCGAGGCGCGCTGGATCGACCTCGGTGACGACAAGGACATCTATCTGGCGCGCGTGAACTGGCTGCCCGATTCAAAACAACTCAGTTACCAGATCCAGCCGCGCAGCCAGCAGAAGCTCGAACTCAGGCTGGTCGATACCGCCACGCTCCAGCAGCGCAGCCTGCTGATCGAAACGCGCACGACCTGGATCGAACTCAACAATGATCTGCGCTTCCTCGGCAACGGCGATGCGTTCGTCTGGGGTAGCGATCGCAGCGGCTTCCATCATCTGTATGTGTACGGCATCGACGGCAAGCTGCGCACCGCGATCAGTGGCGGTGAGTGGAACATCGATCGCCTGCTCGCCATTGACGAAGCGCAAGGCGCCGTCTACATCGAGTCCAACCGCGATTTCATGGCCGACCGTCAGGTCTACCGACTAGCCCTCGATGGCAGCACGTTCAACGATCCGCAGCGGATCAGCCAGGGCGACGGCACGCACAAGGCCGAGTTCGCCGCCGATGCACGTTTCTATGTCGACACCTATTCGAATCCGACCCTGCCGCCGCAGGTCAGCGTGCACGGCAACGACGGCGAACGCATCGACTGGATCGAAAGGAATCCCTACGACGACAGCCACCCGTACGCACGCCATCGCGACAAGGCCGCCGTGGTCGAGTTCGGCACCCTGCTCGCCGGCGATGGCCAGGTCCTGCAGTATCGCCTGCTCAAGCCGCACGTTTTCGATCCCTCCAGGCGCTACCCGGTATTCAACTTCTTCTACGGCGGTCCGGGCGTGCAGCGCGTGGTGCGTGCATGGGCCGATCCGGGTACCGCGCACGCGGCGCAACAAGTGCACTTTGCGCATTGGCTGACACAGCAGGGATATGTCGTTTTCACGCTCGACAACCGCGGCATGGCGCGTCGCGGTCGTGTGTTCTCTGATGTCCTGCACGGCCAGCTCGGCAATCCCGAAGTCGAGGATCAGCTGGCCGGCGTGCGCTGGCTCAAACAGCAGACGTGGGTCGACGGCAACCGCATCGGTGTATTCGGATGGAGCTATGGCGGCTATCTGACGACAATGCTGCTGGCCAAGGCGTCGAGCGAGATCGCCGGTGGCGTCGCCGTGGCGCCGGTCACCGACTGGACGCTCTACGACACGCATTACACCGAGCGCTATCTCGGCCTGCCGAAGGCCAATCACGCCGGCTACATCCGCAGCGCACCGTTCGCGTGGCTCGACGGGATGACGTCGCCGTTGCTGCTCGTGCACGGCATGGCCGATGACAACGTGTTGTTCACGAACTCGACCAAGCTCATGACCGAACTGCAGGAACGCGGCATCGCGTTTGATCTGATGACCTATCCGGGCGGCAAACACGGCCTGTCGGCACCGACCATGCGCGTGCACGTGTATCGATTGATCAGCAGCTGGTTCGACCGCACCATACGTGACAAGGTCATCACCACCGACGACTGAGCTCAGTCGAGCAAGAACCGGCGGGGTGAAGTCGCTCCCACGACTGCTCGACGCTATGGAAGCGATGTCAGTCGCGATCGAGATCGTGCAGCACTGCCCTGAGCTCCACTGCCTGGAGAAACGCGCGCGTGTTGATCGCTTCGCTCGTCATCATCGTGCTGCTGCTCGCCGCCGCTGTCGCGATCTACAATCGTCTGGTCACCGATCGCAATCAGGTGCGTGCGGCCTGGAGTGACATCGATGTGCAGCTGACGCGGCGACACGAGCTGACGCCGCAACTGGTCAGTACCGTACAGGCCTACGCTGATTACGAACGCGCCACGCTGACCACGATCACCGAGCTGCGACAACGCGCCGAGCTGGCTGCCGGGCTGGCCGACCGCGCGCGCCTCGAAGACCAGCTCGGCGGACAGATCGAGCGCCTGCTCGCCTTGCAGGAAAGCTATCCCGAACTCAAGGCCAGCGGCAACTTCCTGCAGCTGCAGCGCGATCTCGTCGCCATCGAGGATCACCTGCAATACGCGCGGCGCTTCTACAACGGTGCAGTGCGCCAGCTCAACACACGGATCGAGCAGTTTCCCGATCTTCTGGTCGCGCGCGTCGCCCACGTCCGCGCAGCCGAGTTCTTCGAAGCCACCACTCGCCAGGGAGCGCCGCCATGATCCGGATCGGTTGGCTGTTGGTGCTGCTTGCAACCTGTGCGGGCGCTCGCGCCGACGAGCGCATTCTCGAGTTCTCGAGCGATATCGAGATCGCCGCCGATTCGACGATGACGGTCACCGAGACCATCCGTGTGCGCGCCGAAGGCAACCGCATCCGTCGCGGTATCTACCGTGACTTCCCGACCGACTATCGCGATCGCTCCGGCAATCGCGTCAACATCGTGTTCGAGCCGATCGACGTGCTGCGCGACGGCAAGCCCGAGCCTTCGCACAGCGAACGTCGCTCGAACGGAGTGCGCGTCTACTTCGGCAGCGAAGACGTGATGCTGAGCCCGGGCGAGCACACCTACCGGCTGCGCTACCGCACCGCACGCCAGCTCGGTTATTTCGAGGATCACGACGAGCTCTACTGGAACGTAACAGGCAACGGGTGGGAGTTCGTCATCGATCGGGCGCGCGCCAGCGTGAGCCTGCCCGGCACGGTAGCCGTCGAGGCGATACGCATCGAAGGCTACACCGGCGCCGAAGGATCGCGCGACCGTGACTACAGCGCCGATGTCGACAGTCGCGCGCGTGCGCGCATCGAGACGACCCAGCCGCTCGGTCCACGGCAAGGACTGACGCTGGTCGTCGCGTTCCCGAAAGGTATCGTCAGTGTCCCTGACCGCGCGACGCAGCTGCAATGGTTCGCGCGCGACAACCTTCGCGAAGTGGTACTGCTGGTCGGACTTTTCGTGCTCGTACTGTTTCTCACTGTGCAGTGGCGGCGCGTCGGTCGTGATCCGGCCAGCGGCGTGATCATTCCCGAATACGACCCACCGCCTGGCCTGTCGCCATCCGCCACGCGCTTCATCCGACGCATGGCATACGACGATCGCTGTTTCGCCGCCGACCTCGTCGAACTCGGTGTGCGCGGAACACTGACCATCGAGCAGCTCGGCAAACGCTACACGCTCACGCGCACCGGCAACGTCGACAACACGATTCCGACATCGGCGAGCCAATTGCAGACGGATCTGCTCGGTGACAGAAGCAAACTGTTGATGTCCGATGCCGAACACGCGGTGATCGGCGCTGCCCGGCGCAACCACCAGAAAATGCTCAATGACACGTACGCCAAGCCCAACTTTCGCCGCAACGGCGGCATCGGCTGCCTCGGTGTCCTGCTCGGCATCGCCACGGTTGCCGTGGCAATCACGATCGATGGCGTGACAGTCAACGGGACGACCATCGTCATGCTCGTGCTGACCACGATCTTGCCGATGAGTTGCGCGGGCTTGATCCATTCCTTGTTGGCAGCGCGCCGCGATGGCACGCGTCTGCTCGGCTGGGCCATTGCCGTACTTGCCTCTGCAGCCGTGAGCTGCGCAGTAGCGGCCGTTCTGGCGACAATGACCAGCGTGCTGTTCGCCGTGCTGGTGGCAATGATTGGAGCGCTGCAGGCGCCGTTCGGCTACTGGATGCGCGCGCCAACCGTGGCCGGACGAAAGCTGCTCGATCGCATCGAGGGCCTGCGCCTGTACCTCGGCGTCGCCGAGCGCGACGCGCTTGCACGTGCGCAAGCGCCTCCGATGAGTGTCGATGAATACCAGCGACTTTTGCCGTATGCGATGGCGCTCGATGTCGAGAAAACCTGGGGCGACCGTCTTGCCGCGACGATTGGACCCGCTGCCATGGCAGCCGCGGCCGGTAGCCTCGCGTGGTATCACGCGAGCAGCGAAACATCGTTTGATCCCGGCAACTTCGGCAGTTCGCTTGGATCGAGCCTGAGCACTGCGATCAGTTCGTCGGCGTCGCCGCCGGGCTCGTCATCCGGAAGCAGCAGCGGTGGCGGATCGTCCGGTGGAGGTGGTGGCGGAGGTGGCGGCGGCGGCTGGTGAAACCGCAAGCGGCACCCTCACGGACGACGCGACTTCCCTGCCTGCTCGAGGGCCTTTGTATATTTCCCCCAGTTTTCGCCGTGGCTGCGGCCGAGCTCATGCAGCACTTCCCACGAGAAGATCCCGGTCTTGTGTCCGTCGCTGAAGGTCAGCAGCACCGCGTAGTTTCCAACCGGCGAAATCGCCTCGATCGTCACATCGATCTTGCCCTCGACGAGCACGCGCTGGCCCGGACCGTGCCCCTGCACTTCCGCACTCGGAGAGTGGACGCGCAGGTATTCGGCGGGTAGCTGATACGTGGTGCCGTCATCGAAACCGACTTCCAGCACGTGCGAGGCGCGGTGCAGCGTGATCAGGATTGGCGTGGGCATGGGTGTAGAGCCGGAATTGGGGTGGCGGATTCGGGATTGAGGGAAGCGAGCCCGCGCGCGCTTGGCCAACCCGGCTCGTTGCGTGGGCCGGATCAGAAATCCCGAACCCCGGCCCTCAATGCACCGAATCGGAAACCGGTGCGCGTGGACTGAGCGGATCGGCGGGCGAACCGGCCACCTGCCAGAGGGCTTCAAGATAACCCGTGCCGAAGCCGATCGAGGCGATCTCATCGAAGCCGTAGTCGCCGGTGTCGGCGTACCAGTGTGCAT
The DNA here is from genome assembly GCA_038259445.1 of Lysobacterales bacterium. GTDB lineage: Bacteria > Pseudomonadota > Gammaproteobacteria > Xanthomonadales > Rhodanobacteraceae > Dokdonella. Next base: position 14,881 of record JBBSOU010000048.1, read on the forward strand.
TCGGATCGACTTCGCGCAGGATCAGCGCATCGCTCTCGACCGAGATGAGCTGGCCGATATAGCTGACTTCGCCGGCGTCGTCCTCGATCACGTTGATCGACACCAGCGGTGCATGGCGCATCGCCGCCTGCGCAATCGAGGCCCAGTCGTCGAGCTTGAAATCCTGCGGGATCGCCAGCGCCTCGTTGCGCAGGGCGAGCGCCTTCTCGACGAACTCGCGCGAAGGATCTTCCTCGACCTGGGTCAGGTCGGCGATGGCGAGCACCACATAGCCGTCGAAGCGCATGGCGTCGCCGACCTCGGCGATCAGGCAGAAATCGCGCGAGAGACCGACGATGTAGCCGTGGATCCAGCCCGGCTGCACGCGCTCGCGGGCGAAGCGCATCGGCACGCGTTGCTCGAACGACTCACGCAGGACCGGACGGATGCCACGTGACTTGAAAGGTACGACAGTGCTCATGGTTCTATGTTCGGACGAATGGACGGTGGGTGCAACTGCGGGGAGCGCGGTCGATTCAGGTAGCGCGCCGGACGCGCTACAGGATGTAACGCGAAAGGTCCTCGTCCTTGACCAGCGCGCCGAGATGCTCGTCGACGTAGGCGGCATCGATCGTGAACGCGCTGCCGTGATGATCGGAGGCATCGAAAGAAATCTCGTCGAGCAGGCGTTCGAGCACCGTGTGCAGCCGCCGCGCGCCAATGTTCTCGGTGCGCTCGTTGACCTGAAAGGCAACCTCGGCGAGCCGCCGGATGCCATCGTCGGTGAACGACAGACTGACTCCTTCGGTACCGAGCAGTGCCGTGTACTGTTTGGTCAACGCGTGCTGCGGCTCGCTGAGGATGCGGCGGAAGTCGTCGGCCACCAGCGCCGTGAGTTCAACGCGGATCGGGAAACGACCCTGCAGTTCCGGAATCAGGTCGGACGGCTTGGCCAAGGAGAACGCACCCGAGGCAATGAACAGGATGTGGTCGGTCTTGACGATGCCGTACTTGGTCGACACCGAACAGCCTTCGACCAGCGGCAGCAGATCGCGCTGCACGCCTTCACGACTGACTCCGGCGCCACTGAACTCGCCGCGTTGCGCAACCTTGTCAATCTCGTCGATGAAGACGATGCCGTTCTGCTCGCAATTGTCGATCGCCAGTTGCTTGATCTCCTCGTCGTTGACGAGCTTGCCGGCGTCTTCCTCCAGCAGCAGCGGACGCGCCTGCGCGATCGGCAGCGTGCGCTTCTGCGAACGCTGTCCGGACAGCGACTGGAACATGCCGCGCAACTGGTTGGTCATCTCCTCCATGCCGGGTGGCGTCATGATCTCGACGCCGAGGTTCATCGCCAGGTCGATTTCGATTTCGCGTGCGTCGAGGGCGCCTTCGCGGTACTGCTTGCGAAGTTTCTGGCGCGTATCGGCGTCGCGCGTATCGGGCCCCTGCGGTTCGTTGGCGAAGCCGACCGTCTGCCGGCGCGGCAACAATGCATCGAGAATGCGCTCTTCGACACGCTCTTCGGCCTGTGAACGCACGCGGCCCTTGGCCTTGTCGCGCGCCATCTTCACTGCCGCATCGGCGAGGTCACGGATGATCTGCTCGACATCCTTGCCGACGTAGCCGACCTCGGTGAACTTGGTCGCCTCGACCTTGATGAACGGCGCATTCGCCAGCGCCGCAAGACGCCGCGCAATCTCGGTCTTGCCGACACCGGTCGGACCGATCATGAGGATGTTCTTCGGCGTGACCTCGTTGCGCAATTCCGGCTCGAGCTGCATGCGCCGCCAGCGATTGCGCAACGCAATCGCCACGGCACGCTTGGCCGCATGCTGCCCGATGATGTAGCGGTCGAGCTCGTGGACGATTTCGCGCGGGGTCATGTCGGACATTTCGGGATCAGGAATTTCGGATGAGGGGAGAGTGATGAGGGAAGACGGCGCACCTGGGACAGCCGACCTGACGTCGGACGATTTCGTTGAACGAGGCATCAGAAGGGCGTGAACATGGCTTTCGACGAAGGACCTGGATTCTCGTCCTAATCGCTCGTCTCCACTCCCAGTTCCTCAATCGTCACACTGTGGTTCGTGTAGATGCAGATGTCGCCGGCGATCTTGAGCGCGCGTTCGACGATCGTGCGCGCATCGAGTTCGGTGCTTTCGATCAGCGCCTTGGCCGCGGCTTGCGCAAATGGGCCGCCGGAGCCGATCGCAATGAGTCCATTTTCCGGTTCGACCACATCGCCGTTGCCGGAAATCAGCAGCGACACGTCGCTGTCGGCGACTGCCAGCATTGCCTCGAGCCGGCCGAGCCGACGATCGGTGCGCCACTCCTTGGCCAGTTCTACCGCCGCGCGTGTCAAGTTGCCGCTGAAACGCTCAAGTTTCTGCTCGAACAGTTCAAACAGCGTGAACGCATCGGCTGTCGCACCAGCGAAGCCGGCGAGCACATCGGCGTTCTTGCCGAGCCGACGCAACTTGCGCGCATTCGACTTCATCACCGTGTTGCCAAGCGTGACCTGACCATCGCCGCCGATGACGACGCGACCATGGCGACGGACCGAGACGATGGTGGTGGCGTGGAACGATTCCATGGCGGGTCCGCAGTGCACGGTGGAACGCCACGATCTGGGGGCATGCCGCGCGGTTCCAAGGTGCGCCGCGGAAGCGCGCGCCGGTATGCCCGGCGTCAGCCCTTGCGCCGCGCGCGTGGATGGGCGGCGTCGTAGACCTTGGCGAGATGCTGAAAATCGAGATGCGTGTAGATCTGCGTGGTGCCGATGTCGGCATGGCCGAGCAGTTCCTGCACCGCGCGCAGGTTGCCCGAGGATTCGAGCAGATGACTCGCGCACGAGTGGCGCATCAGGTGTGGGTAGACACGCTTCCATACGCCCTGGTCGCGCGCACGCCGTTTGCGCCGCGTGCGCACGCCGTTGGTGCTGAGCGGACGACCGTGGCGACCGCGAAGGATCAGCGCGTCATCGGCGCCGCGATCCTGCGCGCGCAATGCGGCGAGTGCGTCGAGGGCCTGGCGACCGACCGGCACGATGCGCGTCTTCGAGCCCTTGCCGGTCACCCGCAGCATGCCGTCAACGGTATCCAGATCCTGCCAGCGCAGGCTGACGATCTCGGCTACGCGCAGTCCACTCGAATACAGCAGTTCGAGCATCGCGCGATCGTGCACGGCTTCGGCGTCGTCGGTCGGAAACTCGAGGAGGGCGCCCATCTCGTCGGCATCGAGCACCTGCGGCAGCTTGCGCGGCACCTTCGGCGAGCGCACGCCGACCGCAGGATTCACGCTGACCACGCCTTCTCGCGCAAGAAACGTGAAGAAGCTGCGGCAGGTCGACAGGAACAGCGCGAGGCTCGCCGGTGCAAGCCCACCGCGATGCAGTTGCGCGACGAAGGCCTGCAACTGCGCGGTGCGCAACAGCGGCCACGCCGTCACGCCGATCGTCTCCGCATGCCGCACCAACCGTGTCAACGCGCGCGCATAGTTCTCCAGCGTCGACGGCGAGTAGCGACGTTCGACACGCAGGTAGCCGAGGAAGCGGTCGATGCTTGAGTGCATGGTGTTCAGGGAAAGGATTAGGGATAACGGCCTGATCAGACTATCCCTGGAGTGGATCGTACGCCTGGAGAGTCATTTGAACAGCGAAGAAAACAGCTTCGGCATGCAAGGTTCACCGCAGCTCAAGCATCCCTGAGCCCTCGCCCCTCTTCGCCAACCTCGCCTCACCGTGCATATCTCGCCACGGCACTCGCAACCGCCTCGGCGATCAGGCGCAGGAACACGGTGCCCATGCCGGGATGGAAGCGGTTGGCATCGAGGCTGCCGATGGCGAGCATGCCGACGTCACCGATCGCGAGCAGCACCGACGAACGCACGTCGCCGGCGTGCTCGCCGAACAGCGCATCGAGCTTGTCCTGCTGCAGGCGGCCGCACAGCGGCTCGCCGCGCTTGAGGAACTCCTCAAACGCCGGCAGCGCTTTCGCGCCCTCCGGCTCTATCAGCAACCATTCGGCGACCGGCAGGTCGGGATCGGTGCGGAACAACACGATGCGCACGAGATCGGTGTGGAAATCCTCGGTCAGGCTGGCGACTACGCGCGTCACCGTGTCGGGCAGGCTGTTGGCGCGCATCAACGCCAGGGTGAGCGTATGCACACGCACCATCAGCGTCTCGTTCTCATGCGCGATCTCGATGAGCTCGCGCAGGCGGCGCGCGAACTCGGTGTTCTTGTCGCGCAACACTTCGAGCTGATAGCTGGCCAGCGAGGCCGCCGGCCCCTGCTCGCGCGGCAGCAGCAGGGTCAGTGCGAGATCGGGGAATTCCTTGAGGAAATCCGGATGGCGGCGCAGGTAGCTCGCCACTTCCATCGCATTGAGACCGTCTTTGACGCTCAACTCACTCATGCCATTCCCCTTCGAAGACGAAAGCGGCAGGCCCGGTCATCCACACGGAATGCCCCGCGCCATGCCACGCAATATCCAATGTGCCACCCGGCAAGTCGACCTGTACATGTGCATCGAGCTGGCCGCGTCGCTGCATCACCGCAACAGCCGCGCAGGCACCGCTGCCACAGGCCAGCGTTTCGCCAACGCCGCGCTCCCACACACGCAGAGCGACGGCATCGCGTGCGAGTACCTGCACAAAACCCACATTGCAGCCGTGTGGAAAGGCGTCGGCACGATCGATCTGTGGCCCGAGTACGCCGACGGACGCGTTGCGCACGTCGTCCACTTCGATCACTGCATGCGGATTCCCCATCGATACCGCACCGACCTCGACGGCACCGCCGACCACCTCGATCACGTACGTGCCTGCTTCGGTATCTACCGCGATCGGTACCGCCGATGGCGCGAAGCGCGGCTCGCCCATGTCGACGCGCACGCGGCCGTCGTCAAGCAACTGGACCGTGACCGGTCCGGACGGACTCAGCAATCGCACACTGCCGGTGCCGAGAGCTCCAGCACGCGCCAACCATGCCGCCACGCAGCGCACACCGTTGCCGCACTGTCCCGAACGCGAGCCATCGGTGTTCCAGATGCCATAGGCGAAAGCGCAGTCGCCAGCACCCGGCTCGATCGTCAGCAGCTGATCAAAGCCGATACCGAAATGGCGATCGCCCAGTCTGCGTATCGCATCCACATCAAGGCGCAGCGGCTGCTCGCGGCAATCGATCACGACGAAGTCGTTGCCGATCCCGTGCATCTTGGTGAACGCAAGCGCCACCGACGCGACCGCCTTCAGGGAATCGGTGCCGGCGACGTCGGCGCCGGCGTGTCGGGCGTCGGCGGCGTCGCGGGAGGCCGCACGAGCTCGCCCTTGGCGCCGCACGCGGACAGCACCACGAGGATCACAACCAGTGACAGGGATCGGGCGAGCAGGCGCATACGACGGGCCGGAATGGGGATGTGCCGGAGTATAGCGCCGCGCTCGTGCGCGGGGCGGTCGCGCCAGCGCGTCGTCGATGCAACGTTGCGGGTATGCTTGGGGCATGCCGCTGACACCATTCCTGATCGGGTTCTTCCTCTTCGCCGGACTCTGCATGTTGTTCGCGATCGGCAATTTCTCCGGTGCGCGCCGGCGCTGGCGCGAGCGGCGGCGCTTCGCCGCGGGCCACAGCTCGTTGTGGGGCTTCGTGTTCCTGTTGCTCGCTGTGCTCGGCGCATTCTCGGGATCGGCGCTGCTCGGCTATCGGCGCCTGACCACCGAGACGCTCGTGGCCACACTCGACACGCGCAAGCTCGGCGAACAACGTTATGCGGTGCGCATCGAGTATCCGGACGGCACGCGTCGCAGCGTCGATCTGGCCGGCGACCAATGGCAACTGGATGCGCGCGTGATCAAGTGGAAACCGGCCGCGGTCGTATTCGGCGCACCGTCGTTGTACCGGCTCGACCGCATCAGTGGTCGCTACGCCGATGCCGTGCAGGAAAGCGAACGCCAGCGCAGCGCCATCGCGCTCGGCGAAGCAAATCCGTTCGATCTCGACCTGCTCGATCTCAAGCAGCGCTTTCCGCAATGGATGGGCTGGGTGGATGCCGACTACGGAAGTGCCGCGTACCTGCCGTTGCTCGACGGCGCACGTTTCCGCGTCTCGCTGGCCCCGGCCGGCGGTCTCGTCGCACGCCCGGCCGATGCCGACTCCGAGCAGAAGTTGCGCGCCGCCGGCTGGTGATTGTCGACACAGCGCGACGCGCGTCACGAAATGCATGCGTGAACGATTCGACACGCCGCCGCGTGCACATTTACAATCCTCCGCACGGCGCTGCCGCTGCACAGCCGGGCCGCTGCGCGTGATGTGAGGCGTCCAGCGCTGTGCGACATCTGCATTCAAGGAAGCATGCATGGCCATCTATGGCGGTCCGGACAACGGCAACGGTAGTTCTTCCGGCGGCTCACGCCGGTCTTCGGCGAAACGAAGCACGACGCCGAAAGACGGCAAACCAGCGGGTTCGGTACGACGCATTGCCGGTACGGTGATGACCGTCGTGGTCCTGATCGCCGTGCCGATGCTTCATGCCAACATGCTCATGCACCGCACGATGCAGATGACCTTTCCCGACTACGAGGTCGACTACCGCGCGTCGTGGCCGCGCCCGCTCGGTGGTGTCAGCGCCAGTGGCGTGCGTGTGTTGCCGTTCGGCGATGACGAGCCCGATGAAGTCTTCATGTTCGACACGGTCACGCTGAAGATTCCGTTCTTCCAGTACTTCAGAAGCATGTTCAAGTTCTTCGGCATGATCAACGGCATCGATCGTATCGAGATGGTGTTCGAGGGCGGCCGTGGCTCGATGACCATGCCGCTGGTCCCGGAAATGTCCCTGTTCGGCAACGTCAGCCTGTCGCCCTTTGAAGCCGAGGGCTGCGTTGTGGACGGCAACTGGATCGACAGCGAGTTCGACGAAATGGGTCTGCCCAATGAGCCGCTGGCAATGACCCTGATCATGGCGCGCGAGGACGGCAAGTCTATCCTCGACGCGCGCCTGGCCAAGCCCGGCATTGGCGAACTGAGCTACCGCAGCATCGCCGTGCTGCACGACATGGCGCCCTTGATGGCTGCCTGGGCGACCGCAGACGACGAAATGGTCAGCGAGGAATGGCATCTGCGCGACGACAGCTTCGCTGCCGCGCGTAACCGCCACTGTGCGCGCAAGGATGGCGTGACCGAAGCCGAATTCATTGAACGCCACCTGTTCACCGTCACGCGCAAACTCGAAGCCCTTGGCATGGCAGCCGACCCGGAGCTCCAGTCGGCGTATCGCGACTTCGCCAAGCACGGCGGCACCTTCGACATCAACGTCACCTACGCCGACGCCAGCCACTTCGTCGCCACCGAATCCACCCACGGCGGAGACCTGCTCAACATCCTGCGCACGAGCTTCACGGTCAACGGTCGTGCGCTCGGCGAGTCGATGAGCAGCGTGCGCCCGCGCGCGCTGCCGAACGGCGACGAAACCCTTGCGACATTCACGCTGCTGCGGCGCGAATGGGAAGCCAGGAATGCCGAATCGGACACGTCCCTGCCGGAGCAGTCGGCGGTGATCGCGGCCGACCTGCCGCCAGTACCCGGAGTATCCCGCTCTGCCGAAGCTGGCGCCGCTGCGCAGGCAGTGGCATATGCGGCACCGGCGCCCGCACGTGCCGAAGCCGATCCCGACATCATCACCGACTACCGCGCACTCGGCAGGCAGACCGGGCAGCGCTTCCTCGTGCATTTCCGCAACAAGTCATCGATTCGCATCGAGGTCGTCGGCATGGATGGCAGCAGCGTGCGCGTACGCCGCTGGATGCAGAGCGGCTGGGCCGAACACCTGCTCGATCGCGTCGGCTTCGATCGCGCCGAGCGCCTGCACTAGGCTTTACTCGAGACCATCGCGACTGACGTCGCGCCCACAACCGCGTGATCCTGTGGGAGCGACGTCAGTCGCGATTCTGCACGACGCGGTAGCGGCCATCGTCACGGTGTGAATCCTTCACGTGTCAGCCGAAGATGCAGACCCGAACGATCGTTTCGCCAACGCTAAGGCGCAAGCAACTTCTCGAAACACAGCGCATCGGCGCCGTCTTCGTAGTAGGTACGGCGCTCGCCGATGAGTGCATAGCCGTTGCGCGCGTAAAGACGTTGCGCCGCGACGTTGTCTCGTCGTACCTCGAGGCGGATGTGCGTACAGCCGCGTGCGTGCGCGTCGTCCTCGGCCGCGCCCAACAGCCGCAAACCCACGCCCCGACCGCGTGCCTCGGGCGCACTCGACAGGCTGTAGAGCCGCGCACGATGGGCACCCGAGCGGTAGAACACGACCGCTGCGCCGATCACGCTGCCACGGTCTCGCGTGGCGACAAACACCGACGCCGACCGGCTGCTGATGTGCTGGCGCCACTGCCGTGCGCTCAATCGGTCGCTGCTGAAAACCTGTTGTTCGAGCGCGACCAGTGCATCGAGGTCGTCGCGGCCGGCGCGACGCACGATGGCTGTCGCGCAGGGTTCGGGTTCGGCTCGGGCGGCGCTGATCATCGCCTGCAGCCTAGTCGGCAGTGCCGTCGCCCGCAATGCCGTCAGGGTCACCTCGAGCAGGGTCTTCTTCAGGCGCCGTTGGCCCGCGTTGCGCGACGCTGCACGCCTGCGAAAAGCTATGTCACACTCGCGCCGCGCTTCGCCAGGGACTTTCCGAAGCAGGCGTCCAGGCGGCGGCCGGATGCCGTGAACCCTTCATCACCCGAGTGGTCGAACCGCGCATGAGCCGCCTTGTCATCGTTGTCGAAAAAGCGTCCGACTGGGGCTCGTACTATCCGTCCGACAATGTCGTTTCGGCGCAGGACTATCTCAAGCAACCGCTGACCGACGACGACGAGCGCACCCAGGTCATCAACCTGTGCCGCAGCTACAAGTACCTCGGCACTGGCTACTACGTGTCGCTGCTGGCCGAGGCGCGCGGTCACAAGGTGATTCCGTCGGTGCGCACGATCAACGATCTGCGCCGTCGCTCGCTCTACGGACTCGACATCGACGACCTCAACAGCCAGCTCGGCAAGTTCCTGCCGGCCGGCGGACGCGACACCACCGACTTCGGCATCCTGGTCTACTTCGGCCAGACCTCGCACCCGGCGCTTGAGGATCTGGCCCGCCAGGTGTTCGAGACGTTTCCATGCCCGATCCTGCGCATCGAGTTCGAACGCGAGCGCATCTGGCAAATCGGCGCGGTCAAGCCGACCGGCCTGCATACCTTGTCCGACGAGCAGGAAGACGCCTTCGCCAGGACCCTCGATGCGTTCTCGAAAAAGCTCTGGCGCAAGCCACGCGCGCGGCGCAAGTTCCGCTTCGATCTTGCCATGCTGGTCGATCCGGCCGAAGCGATGCCGCCTTCGAACAAGAAGGCGCTCAAGCAGTTCGTCGAGGCCGGCAGCGAACTCGGTATCGAAGTCGACACCATCGGTCGCAACGATTACCAGCGGCTGGCCGAGTACGACGGCCTGTTCATCCGCGAAACGACCGCGCTCGACAACCATACCTACCGGTTCGCCAACAAGGCCGAGAAAGAGGACATGGTCGTCATCGACGATCCCGGTTCCATCCTCAAGTGCACCAACAAGATCTACCTGCACGACATGATGCTGTCACGCAAGCTGCCGATTCCGCGCACCGAAATCCTCTATCGCGATGACGCCAGGAATCTCGAAGAGTGCGCCGAACGGCTCGGTTTTCCGATAGTGCTGAAAATTCCGGATGGTTCGTTCTCGCGCGGCATCGTCAAGGTCGAAGAAGCGGCGAAACTGCGCGAAGCCGCCGATACGCTGTTCCAGCACACCGCGCTGGTGCTCGCCCAGGAATTCATGTTCACCGAGTTCGACTGGCGCATCGGCGTGCTCAACCGGGAACC
>JBBSOU010000049.1:0-24645 GCA_038259445.1 Lysobacterales bacterium
CCGACCGCGAAGCGCAGGTTCTCGAGTGGCGTCAGGTCGCCCTTGAGCCCCGGCTGATGGCCGAGCAGTGCCACCTGGTGTGACAGCCGCGCAAGGGTCAATGCTTCGCCGTTGAGACGGATTTCTCCGGCGGATGGCTCGAGCAGGCCCGAAAGCACCTTGAGCAGGGTCGTCTTGCCGGCGCCGTTGTCACCTTCGATCAGAACGACTTCGCCCGCATGCAGCGTGAAATCAAGCGGTCCGAACACCGGCTCGTCGTTGCGCGCGAACGACAGCCCGCGTGCTTCAAGCAGCGGGATCGGATCGTGCTCGGGCAGGGCGTTCATCAAGCCGGCAATGCTAGCGGCATGTGCGCGCTTGTGCCATGCGGCAGGTTGCGGCACGCAGCACGTGACGCGTCGATCGGAACGGATTGCGCCCGCGAGTCGGTGCGACGTTCACGTTGTGCCGCCTGCAAGCGCGGGCAGCGGAGCAAGCGCAGCCTCAACACGTGCGTCGAAGCGCGCAAGATCCGGCATCGCAGCGGCGTGCCCGGTACACAACTCGCGCAGCAGGGCCGACTGGATTTCGCCGCGCTGCAGCGCAGTCGAATACGGCACGCGCGAGAACGTCACCATCGCGTATCTTGGCACCCAGCGGCCGGGATGCCGCTCGGCCAGTTGGCGATCGAGTTCGCGCAAACGCAGGAAATCGGCGTCGTCGACGTGGTCGCGCATCTCGACATAGTTCTCGAGCGCCATCCTCGCGATGGCATCGGCGTTCGGCTTGCGCCGTCGTTCAAATTCCGCGAAGACACCCGCGCAGTCATTCGGCGCGGTTGCGAGCAGGTCGGCAAGTTCGACGGCGTCTTCGAAGCCTGCGTTCATGCCCTGGCCGTGGAACGGCACGATGGCGTGAGAGGCATCGCCGAGCAGCAGCGCGCGATGATCGAGGTGCCAGCGATCGAGGTAGAGCGTGCCAAGCAGACCGGTCGGATTGCTCCTGAAGTCGCTCACGAGGTCGGGCACGAGCGTGCCGAGGTCGCGGAAATCCTGCGCGAAGAATGCGCGGATCGCGTCATCGTCGCGCAGGCTCTGGAAGCTCGGATCGCCTTCGTTGGGCAGGAACAGCGTGACGGTGAAGCTGCCGTCTGCATTCGGCAGTGCAATGCACATGTAGCCTCCGCGCGGCCAGATATGCAGCGCATTGGGTTCCATGGCGTAACGTCCGCCATCGCCACGCCGTTCGCCGTCGGCCGTGGCCAGCGCAGGTATCTCGAGTTCCTTGTAGGCGTGTCCGAGAGGTTCGAAGCGTTCGCCAAGATCGAGTTCGAGCGACATTGCCTGGCGCAGTGCCGAACCGGCGCCGTCGGTACCAAGCAGCATCGGCGCATGATGCGATCGTGATGTGCCGTGCGCGTCGAGCAGATGCAGCGTCGAGGTCGACCAGTCGACATGATCAAGCCGTTGATCGAAATGGATGCGTGCGCCGGCGGCTTCTCCCGCATCGAGCAACACCGAATTGAGGGTGCCGCGATTGACCGACCAGATCACCTCGGAATCGTCGCGGCCGTAGCGCTGCAGGTTGGTCCTGCCGTCGATGTCGTGGACCATGCGGCCGCGCATCATGACCGCGATCGGCTGCATCGCTTCCTGCAACCCGGCGACGCGCAGACCGTGCCATCCGCGTTCGGCCAGGGCAAGGTTGATCGAGCGGCCGCCGACGATGGCGGCGCGGCGCGGGTCGGCGCGGCGCTCGAAAACGGTAGTCGGGAAGCCGCGCTGAGCGAGCAGGGTGGCGAGCAAGCTGCCGACGAGGCCGGCGCCTACCAGGGTGACGGGTGGTTTCATGGTTGGGCAGCGTTCGGACGTGACGCCGATTGTGCCTTGTGCCGAACCGTGGCGACATCGGAATCTTGAGCCACGTCCAGCGACGAACCGTTGCCTACACGAGGGTCATCGCAGCCTCGGCCGGCCAGTCCAGTGCGGGGTTGAGCACGGCCTGGATCGGCTGCGGTTTGCCGACGTAGTAGCCCTGCGCCCATTGCACGCCCAGTGAACGCATGCAGTCGAGGGTCGGCTTGTCCTGCACATACTCGGCGACCGCGCTCGCGCCGAACGCATGCGCGATCGCGACCGATGCCTGCACGAGCTGATGGTCGCGCTTTTCGTAAATGGCGTTGCGCACGAACGAGCCATCGATCTTGAGCATGTCGAAAGGCAACTGCTTGAGCCGTTCGAAACTCTGCATGCCGGTGCCGAAATCGTCGATGGCGATGTGGCAGCCGATTGCGCGCAGTTCACCGAGTCGCGATTGCGTCGCTGCGATGTCGCTGATGATCGCCGACTCCGTGACTTCGAGGCACAACACCTGCGGATCGATGGGCGCATTGCGCATCAGGCCGAGCAGCTCGTCCATGAAGCTCGACGAGGTCAGGCTCTGGCCGGTCAGATTTATGCCGATATGCGTGAGGTGGCCGAGCGAGCGGCGGTGCTTTCCCAGCCAGACGAAAAAATGCCGGATGACGGCTCGATCGAGTTCGATCAGTCGTCCGGAGGACTCGAGTTCCTCGGTGAACGAGGACGGCGAGAACAAGGTTCCGTCGCCGTGGCGAAGGCGACAGACGACTTCTCCGGCAGTGACCGGACCGGTGATGCGCTGATCGATGCGACGCATCGGCTGGAAATGCAACGCGAACTGACCGGTACGTATCAGCGCAAGGATTTCGGATGTGCGTTGCAGCGTCGACTGGTCGGCGCTGACCGCAAGGGTCCGGCTGCGCGCGACCTGTGCGGCACTGACCGGCTCGGTCTCGCGCAGCGCTCGCGCCTGCATGGCTGCGTCCGACGCCGACGCGATGGCGCGATCGAGCGCGTCGCCGATGCAGTCATCGTCGGAGATCCGGGCGGTACCCAGGTACGGCGTGACGCGGTAGGTGCGGCCGTCCCACTCGAACTCGAAACGCTCGAGCAGATCGATGATCTGGCGCCATTTGCGCACGCTCTCGCCAGTTTCGGATAGCCGCCGCAGCGCGAACTGTGCGCTGGTCAGATAGTAGACCTCGGCGACGTCGGCGAGATGTTTCGAGACTGCATCCATCAGTGCCGCATAGGCCTTGAGACCGAGGCTGCCGAGCACGCGTTCGATGTTGTCCAGTTGCAGGTAGCCGATCTCGCGATCGGTGGTTTTGTCCGCGCGGAACTTCGCGCGCAGCGCCTTGAGATTGGGCAGCCCGGTCAGCGTGTCGGTCGCCGATTCACGCGTCAGGCTGGCGTGCATGCGCCGGCCATTGCGCGTGACCACGTAGAGCACGAGAAGCAGCGCCTGCAACACCATCAGTTCGATCGCCAGCAGGGCGAGGCGGAAGATGCCTTCGGCACCGCCGAGCCCGCGTATGCTCATGGCCACCGAGTAGACGATCAACAACATCGCCAGTGACAGCAACGGCATCGACACGCGCGGCGGAAAACGCATGACTGCCCAGGCAAGGATGGCGACCAGCAGCAGTCGGTAGTCGACGATCTCGGCGGCCAGGGTGGCGCCGCCTTCGCCGCTGATGCCACGCCAGAGCACCGTCGCGCAAGCCAGCAACACGGTGAGGACGAGGAACGGAATGATGCGGTCCTTGACCCGACCGGGCCTGATCCAGCTACCGTGTTCGCTGACCAGCAGGACTGCCGGCAAGGTCACCACAAGCACGCCAAAGTACTTCGCGGTCACCGTCTGCAGCGTCGCGTTGAGGGCGAGCATCAGGCTGCCTTCGTGAACGGTCAGGATCAGGATCTGACCGGCCGCAGCCCACGCGATCGGAAAGATCAGCAAGCCGACGAACAGCGCGCGCAGTGCCTCGCTGGAGCCCATCGAGCGTGCCGACTCACGCGGAAATCCTGCCAGTCGCGCACAGCCGACGACAACGAAGTATTCGGCAAGGAACAGCGGGATACCGATCCAGGCGACATCGGCACCGGATCGGTAGACACTGAACATCCACGTCGCCGCACTCGCGGCCATGCACACGCGGACAAGTATTCGCGAGGTGTCGAGCATGGCGACGGCGAGCAGGAACCCCGCCTGCAGGTGGGCCAGCGACCCGGTGCCGTCACCAGCGGCCGAACCGAAGTAGTCAGCGGTATAGGGAATGCTCACCATCTGCAGTCCCACGCAGACAAGAGCAAGCACTGGCGCGAAGCGCAAGCGATCCATTGGTACTGCCCCAGGCGTTGCCCCAAAGGTCGACCACGCGGGCGCACCGCCGCAGTCCCTTGCATGCAACGATACACGCAACGCGCCCCGGATCGGTTGGCGTCTGCACAGGAAACCTCACGGGTGCGGGAAGGACTTGGCCAACGCCTGCCACGGAATGCGTCCACCGGCTCGAAGCCGCAGAGGTGTGCGTGGGCAATCGGCGCCGCGGATCCGCCAGCACGCCGGCATGAGGGCGCCCGGCGCCGCGACGTCGCGCCACCCTCGAACCATCATTCCTCACCGCTGGACCGAGCGCGTCGACAGCGCCAGGATCAGTTCGTGTCGCGCCATTCAGCGATCGTGGTGGCGAGATGCAGGCAGTCAACGAAACGTCCGTACAGCGGCGTCGGTGCCGCGCGGATGATGTCCGGCTCGCGCCAGTCGACGACGATGCCGTGGCGTTGCAGGTGCTCGAACAGTCGTCGGCCGGCTTCGCGCTCGCCTTTCACGCGCAACGAGAGCTGCGCGCCTCGCCGTGATGGGTTGGTCGGCGTCGCGATATCCAGCACGTCCTCGAGCCCACTGCGGATCAGCCATTCCAGGTACGCGGTCAGCGCGATCGACTTGTCGCGAAGTGTCGTCAGCCCGGCGCGTCGGAACTGTTCCAGAGAAACGCGCAGGGGCGCCAGCGCGAGGATCGGCGGATTCGACAACTGCCAGCCATCCGCACCCGGGGTCGGCCGGAACTGTGGACCCATGTCGAAACGCGTCGCCTTCTCGTGCCCCCACCAGCCGGCGAAGCGCGGGCGAGGAGTGGATGCGTGGCGCTCGTGCACGAACGCACCAGCGACCGCTCCGGGTCCGGAGTTGAGGTACTTGTAGCTGCACCACACGGCGAAATCGCAATGACTGTCATGCAGCCGCAACTCCGTGTTTCCGATAGCGTGCGCGAGGTCGAAGCCGACCACGCAACCGTGCCGGTGCGCACGCTCGCTGATCGCCCGCAGGTCGAACGACTGGCCGCTGAGGTATTGCACGCCGGGCCAGAGCACGACGGCGAGATGCGGACCATGCTCGTCGATCGCGCGCAAGATGGCATCATCGGAAATCGTGCCGCCCGGTTCGTCGGGTTCGAGCTCGATGAGCGAGGTCGCCGGGTCGAAACCATGGAAGCGGATCTGCGCCTCGACCGCGTAACGATCGGACGGAAACGCGCCTTTCTCGATCAGGATCGCGTGGCGTTGTTGGGTCGGCTGGTAGAAGCTGACCATCAACAGATGCAGATTGACGCTCAGCGAATTCATCGCGACCACTTCCGAGGGCAATGCGCCAGCCACGCTAGCAAGGTCGTCGCGGACAAACTCGTGGTAGTCGAGCCAGGGCAGACGACCACGGAAATGGCCCTCGACCGCGAGTTCGCCCCAGTAATCAAGCTCGTCGGTTACCGCCTTGCGCGCCGCGTGCGGCTGCAGGCCGAGCGAGTTGCCACAGAAGTAGGCGATGTCGCGTCCGGCATGGCGCGGGATCGCGAACTCCTCGCGGAAACCAGCGAGGGCGTCGGCGGCATCTTCCGCCAGCGCCCAAGCCTCGGTCGCCGCGAACCGGCAGCCCGCCGTCATTGCAGCGACGCAGCGACGCTGTTGCAGCCGCTGTCGTAGCGGGTCGTCCATTCACGGCTGGTGGCATCGAGCAACGGGCGTTGACAACGCACCTGGACGGCAACGCCGGCTATCAGCACGAAGCGATCGCGAATCGCGTAGCGGGTCTTGCCGCGCATGACGTAGTAGCGATGCACGCTGCTGTCGCCGGCGTCGAGATCGGATTCGTATCCAGTCTGTGATTTCGACAGCGCGAGCTCGTTCTGCAGGGCTTCATCGAAATCCGAACTGGCGCGCAGCTGGCGTGTCTTGACCGTGATGCTGGCCGTGTCTTCGGTGCCCTGCGTCGCCGGATCGGGCACCTGGAAGATCACCGCCTGCGGATTGCCGTCGGATTTTTCCATGATCGCCGTCCAACCGGCGGGAACGCTGAAGCGGACCTTGCCGTCGTTGAGCGTGTAGTCGGTCTTCGATTGCGCCTGCGCGCCGCCGGCGAGAACAAGCAGCAGTAGAGCGAGAGCCTTCATCGTGTCACTCCGTGTCGTGCGCGAATCGCGCGTGGGGCAGGTTGAGCCATTCGAGCGCGGTGCCGTGGTACAGCCGTGCCTGTTCGGCGATCGGCAACCCCAGCGCGGCAATGCCGGCGCCAGGCTCCTGCTCGCCGAGCGGGAACGGGTAGTCGGTGCCGAGCATGACCGTGTTGGCGCCGGCGACCTCGATCAGATAGCGCAATGCGGCATCGTCATGGACGCAGGAATCGAAATAGATGCGGCCGAAATAGTCGCGTGGATTGCGTGCATTGTCGGTGGCGACCAGGTCCGGGCGCATGCGGAAACCATGCTCGATGCGACCGATCGAATACGGAAACGATCCGCCCCCATGAGCGAAACAGACGCGCAGTTTGGGCAGCCGCTCAAGCACGCCCCCGAAGATGAGGCAGCACGCCGCGCGCGCCTGTTCTGCCGGCATGCCGACCAGCCACGGCAGCCAGTACTTCGGCATCGAGTCGCGACCCATCATGTCCCACGGATGCACGAGCACGGCAGCGCCGAGATCAGCCGCGGCCTCGAAGAACGGGAACAGTTCGGGCGCATCGAGGTTCCAGTTCTCGACATGCGAGCCGACCTGCACGCCTTGCAGGCCGAGTTGATCGATGCAGCGCTCGAGTTCCTGGATGGCCAGCGTCGGCGACTGCAACGGCACCGTGCCGATGCCGGCGTAGTTGCGCGGATACGTTCGGCACATCTGCGCCGTGTGATCGTTGAGATGCCGATGCAGCTCGAGCGCCTGGCTGCCCTTTGCCCAGTAGCAGAACAGCACGGGCACCGTGGAGACGACCTGCACGTCGACGCCGAACTTCGAGTAGTCGGCGATGCGCACCTGGGCGTCGAAGGCGTTGGCCCAGACCTCGCGGAAGAACTTGCCATCCTTGTAGATGCGGCGCCGACCGTCGGCGTGGAGCATCACCGGGAAGCGGTCGTCGGCGTATTTCTCGGCGAGATTCGGCCAGCTTTCGGGCAGGATATGGGCGTGGGTGTCGATTTTCAGCATGTCCGCACAGTGTAACCCGCAAGACCTGTCGTCACGTCGAACGATCGTGGTCGTGCATCGCCGACGGATCGATTACGTGGGCCAGCGTGTCGATGCCCTCGGTGATCCGGTCGATGGCATGCGCCAGTGCGATTGCCGCGCGCGACTGGGGATCATCGTCGGCGACACCGTCGAGTCGCGCGGCGAGCACGCGTTCATCGCCGCGCAGGTCAAGCGGTGCCAGTGGCGATCGGTTGCGGATGCTCGCCGCCATGGCGGTCAACGCCTCATGCATGCGCGTGCCGAAAGCCCTGATCGCTTCGCGTTGCGGCATGCATTGTTCATCGATCAGCACCGCCTCCAGCGCCATGCAGGCACGCGCGATGCGGTTGCCGTTGGCGAACACGGTTTCGGCGCGGGCGATCCGGTCGCGGTCGCGCCGCAGTTCACCGGAAAGGCGATCGAGCGATGCCTGCGCATTGGTTCTGGATGCGCGTGCGATCAGACGCGTGTCAGCCCAGGCATCAGCGGGCGCGTTGAGCAGCGCGTCCAGGTAATTGCGGTAGGCCTCGATCATGTCGGCGAGAAACGAATCGGCCTTGCGCGCCTCGCGTGTCGGCCATAGCGCATACGCTGCAAGGGCCAGAAGGCTGCCGAGCACGGTCTCGATTGCACGCGGCAGCATGGTCACGGCCGGTGCCTCGCCATCGAACGCCTGCAGGATGACGATCAGGCCGGTCAGTGCCGCGGTACCGACCGCGTAGTTGACCGTGGCCAGCATGCGAAAGCCAAAGCACAGGGCAGCGAGCAGGAACAGGCGCTCCCACTCACCGTTGAACGCGACGTGGAGCAAGGCGGTCGCCAGCAGAAGTCCGATCAACGTGCCAGCAACGCGCAACATGCCGAAACTGAACGTGCCGGCAAAATCGGGCTTCAATACGATCGCCGTGGTCATCGGCAGCCAGTAACCGTGCGGCAGCTGGAAGCCTCGTTCCACGGCAACGGCCGCCGCAATGCAGACACCGCAGCGCAGTGCATGGCGAAACGCCATTGAGGTCAGCGATAGATTGGCGCGCAGGATTGCCCATGGGTTGGCCTGGCGCAGTGCCTCGGGCAATGCCGACTCGATTGCCTGCGCACGGGTCTCCCCGGCACTGCCGGCGAAGTTGGCGTTGCGCACCGCCGATCTGAGTTGCGCGGCAAGCCCATTGGCGCGCGCGTGCGCCACCTTGAGCAGGCGCTGCCCGGCACGATCGCCGGTTGCAGTGATCAGGCCTGCAAGCGACTGCAGCGGCTCGTCGATGCCTTCCAGCAACCGCTGCGCATCCGCGGTGACGCTTGCGCTGCGCAGTGCGACGGCGAGCGCGGCGAGGATCGGTGCTGCCCGCTGCAGTATCTCGCCGACCGCTTTGTCCGCGCGTGGTTCGCGCAACTGTGAGCGCAGGTCGCCGAGCGCGAGCAGCTCGATGCGCGCGCGTTCGGCAACCGCAGCAAGGATGCGGAACGATTGCACGGCGACGCTGCGTGATCGATGCGCACCGTGCAGCAGATCCTGAGCAAACTGGATCGTCGCGGTGCTCGGTGGCGCCTGAGTCGGATCCGACGGCGAGCGTGCCATCGTTGAAAGCTCGGAGAACACACTCGCCAGCGCGTGCCGCTCCGGTCTGTAGCGCTGCAATGGCCAGGCGGCGAGGGCGAACACGGTCTGCAGCAGTCCGCCGGTGACAATCAGCCCGGCCGGCACCAGTGCATCCGGCATCGGCGCGGGATCGGCGGCCATGACGACCAGCAGCACCATGCTGATCATGCCGGTACGACCGGCCTCCGGACCGAGTGCAACGAGCAGTCCCCCGCCGATGCCCCAGGTCAGTGCGGCCAGCGTAAGCGCCCACGCAACATCGCCGAGCAGGGCGCCCACGAGTGCAGAGAGTCCCGCAGCCGCGGTGGCAAACAGCAGCCGTCTCGCACGCAGCCGGTATGGCCCCGGCTGGTCGGAGAACATCGTGTTGAGTGCGCCGATGGCCACGGCGATGCCGGCAGCGAGGTAACCGCTACCGAGCCCGATGGCGAGCGGCATGACCACGGCCACGGTATTGCGCAACGCAACCCGCCATGGCACGTCACGCCGTTTCAGTTCGATCAGCCCGGCGAACATTCAGATGCCCGTCACGTTCGCAGCGCAGCGCAACGATCCACGAAGCATGGGAATGCGGGTGTTGCCGATGGTCATGCGTGGCATTGCGCAGGTCATCCGATCTGGCGCGTCCATCGCAGTCCGCTGCATGCGCTCAAAGGACGCATCGCTCGAGCGCAGGTGCGTGCGCCCCTCACTTACGGGTATCAGGATGGCGCCGCGTGGACATGTGCGCAACCCGCGCACGTGCGGGCATCCAGTGAACGATGAAAGCGTTCGAACACGGCCGGGAAATCGGTCTCGATGTTCTCGAGCGTGAAATACTCTTCATAAAGCTTCGTGTTGCAGCGCTCGCAAAACCACATCAGTCCGTCGCGTTCGCCTTCGAGGCGCTTGCGTTCGATCACCAGACCGATCGAGTGCGCGGCGCGCTGCGGCGAATGTGCGACACGCGGCGGCAGGTAGAAGACTTCGCCGGCATGAATCGGAATGTCGCGCGCGACCCCACCGTCCTGCACCTTGAGGGTCATCTCGCCTTCGATCTGGTAGAAGAATTCCGGGCCCTCATCCCAGTGATAATCGGTGCGGGCATTCGGTCCGGCAACGATCATCACGATGAAGTCGCCGTCGACGATGCACTTGTTGCCGACCGGCGGCTTGAGCAGATGGCGATGCTCGTCAATCCACTTCTGCAGGTTGAACGCGGGCGTGATCATGGAGTCTGCGGGGCCGGGGACTGGTGTCCGATGCTAGCGGATAAAGCGTTCGGCGTGATCTTCCCGAGGCAGCCAGCACGTCGCGCGCCGGCCGAACCAGCGATATCGATTGCGCGCAACCCACCGATACAGCGCGTCGCGCAGCGGGGTGGGCACGATGCGCAGCGCACTCGCCAGTCGCCACGGCCAGCCGAGCACGTGCGCGATGCGCAGCACGGCGTCGCTTTGCACGTGCATCTTCTCGCCATCGACAAGCAGGAAGGTGTCCGCTGCGAGTGCATCGATGCCGGCACGGTCGAGCAGCGACTTGCCTGGCCCGGTCTGGATCGTCGTGAAACGCAGAACGCGCCGTCGATCGCGTGCGAGCAGGAACTGCACCGAGGCGCAACAGAGCGGGCACACCGCATCGAACACGACGATCATGCCACCGGCTCGGCACTGCGCAGGTCGAGTTGGCCGCTGTACGCAACCAGCAGTCCAAGCGCACCGAGGCGAGCGCCGATGTCAAACTGCAGCGAGTCGCCGCGGCCGACCTCGCGCGCCCACATCTCGGGCAGCCAGCGGCGCGGCCAACGCAGGCCCAGTGCATGAATGCCGCAGAGGGTCATGTGCAGGCTGCCGTCGCGACAATCGAGGGCGAAGATCAGGCGGACCACGCCGAGGCACTCGGAAAGATGCCCGGCCGGCTGTTCGCGCAGCACGCTGCGCATCGTGCGGTCGCGGAAATATCGCGTCCAGGTTTCGCCTTCGATGTCGGTGCGGTGCTCGAAGAGCAAAGGGCATCCCGGGTTGGCGGGCGGCAGCCCGAGCGCGCGGGCGAGCCATCGGGCCGCGCTGCTGTCGGCACCCCGTACGCTGCAATGACCTTGCAGGCGATGGTGACCTTCGAGCGCATGGAAGCGTTGCAGCGGTTCGTGAAGTGCGTCGAAGGCATCGCCAAGGATGCGCCGAAACAGCGGTGCGTTGCTGTTCACGTGATGCTGTCTGCGATGACGGCCACGCATTTGAGTTCGATTGCGATGGGCGTCGGCAGTGCGGTGATGCCGAGCGTCGTGCGACACGGTTGTGCATCGGTGAAGTGCTCGGCGTAGAGCCGATTGTAGATGGCGAAGTCGCGCTGCATGTCGGTCAGGTAGACGGTGACATCAACCAGATCCTGCCAGCGCGCACCGCTCGCTTCGAGCACCGCGCGCACGTTGGCGAAAACCTGCCGGCACTGCGCCTCGATGTCGTAGTCGAGTATGCCGCCATCGGCACCGATCACGTTGCCGGGAATGGCATTGGTACCCGGTTGCCGTGGTCCGACGCCCGAGAGGAACAGAAGGTTGCCGACCCGGCGCGCGTGTGGATAAGCGCCGACGGCTGCCGGTGCGCCACTGGCTGTGATGATGTCGTTCATTTCAGCTCCGCGGCGCCCGGCACCGTGATTGTCGAGCGCTGGCGCTTCTGGTTGTTGAGGTCACGCGACATGATCCGGTAACGCCCAGGTCGCAGCCAGAGGTCCGCCAGCGGCACCGGGTCGGAACTTTCGCGCACCTGATCGCCGCCGGCAGGATTGCGGCCGATCCACTCGATGACGACACGATCGGCCGGTATCGCCTCGTCGGGCTCATTTGCGTGGCGTGCCTCGACCATGCACGGATAGTTGTTGTCGCACATGCCGCCGGTGACGCTGTAGGGCACACGCAAGCCGCCGAGATCGAGCCATGCGGGCCGACCGCGACGCGAGGTTTCCGGCGGGAATACGACACTGACATCGTAGGCGCCCTTGCGCAGCGACCACGGCTTGCCGTCAGGCGTGCGGAATGCGATCGGTGCGGTCGGCCTGACCGAGGCAATGATCGCTGCGTAGTACGGATGGTCGCTGTCCACGTTGCCGTGCGGAAGCAGCATGGTCTGCTCGACCGTCAGCGGATCGATACGTGTGATGCGTCGAAAATGCTGGGCCATGGCGACGCCACCGAGATAGCGCCCGGACTCCTGGATGTGTGCATAACCGGCATTGAGCACGAGTCGCGCATCGGGGGCGCGCTTGAAGATCGCTTCGTGCAGGTTGCGCGCCTGCTCGGCCTCGCGCGCGTCACCGGTTGCGTCGGACAGCGCTTCGTAGGCGACCACGCGGTAGCCGAGGCGCAGTGCCGTGCGCACCATCTCGGCGTAGATCGGCTCCTCCGTATAGAAGCCGGTATCCGAAGTCGGGAATCCTCGTGCCTGCAGCGCGTCGATGTCGGTGTCGTAGAGGGTCTCTGCGGCAAACGTGTCGAAGCCTTCCGCGCGCAGCACCTCGAGCAGTTGCACGGTCAACGTACGCGTCAGCGCGTAGCTGTGGTTCTCGTTGAAAAAGACGGCCTGACGGCCCTTCGCAAGCTCGGCAATCGCGCGAACGGCCGGTTCGGCCTTGAATCCGCCCGACTGCAGGGGCGATGGCGCATCATCGCGTGACGCCGGTTGCGCGATCGTAAAGGTTCCGCGCGCGCGCTCATAGTCACCGACCCAAGTCTGGTACCAGCTCAGGTACTGGTTGAAGATGACGCGGAACGGCCATGCCTGATCGGCGGCATAGGCCTCGCGCATGTGCAGGTACTGGGCGAGCAGGCCGCGGCGCTTCTGTGCTTCGGCCATGATTCTTTCGGATTTCTCGACCGCCTCGCGCTGCTGGCTGATGACCGCGCCTTTGGGCAAGACGATGTCCGATTGGGCCAGTGCCGACGATGCAGCAGCGAGCCATGCGGCCACCAGCAGGGTCGTGACAATGTTGCCCCGATGGTTGTGCATGGCGATGTTCCTTGTCATGGGTGCGCTGGAAATCCCGGCAGGTCATTCGGTCATTCGGATGCAGACGTTCTTCGGTTCGGTGAAGAAGCGCAATGCGTCGACGCCACCCTCACGGCCGAGGCCCGAATCCTTGACGCCGCCGAACGGCGTGCGCAGGTCACGCTGCATCCAGCAGTTGATCCAGACGATACCGAACTCGAGCTGCAGCGCGCAGCGCTGAGCGCGTACGAGATTGCCGGTCCACACCGACGCGGCGAGGCCGTAACGGGTGCCATTGGCGATGCGGATCGCGTCAGCTTCGTCGTCGAACGGGATCAGGCTGACCACCGGACCGAAGATCTCGTCCTGATTGGTTGCGCTGTGCGCTGGCAGTCCTTCGATCACGGTCGGCGCGACAAACCAGCCATCCGCGCAGCGTCCATCGAGCGAGACGGCGGCGCCACCGCAGCTGATCTCGCCACCGTCACGGCGCGCGCGTTCGATCGCCGCGATGACCTTGTCGAAATGTGCGCGCGAGACCAGTGCGCCGAGGTCGCTGTCGGCATCCTCGGGATCGCCGACGCGCAGTGCGCGCACGCGCGCGAGATAGCATTCGCGGAAGCGCGCATAGATCGAGCGCTGAACCAGCAGGCGTGATCCGCACAGACAGATTTCGCCCTGATTGGCGAATCCGGAGCGGACGATGGTGGCCATTCCCGCATCGCTGAAATCAAAGTCGTCAAAAACGATTGCCGGATTCTTGCCGCCCATTTCCAGCGACAGCTTCTTGAACCGTGGCGCCGCCGTGGTCGCAATCGCGGCACCGGTGGCGGTGCTGCCGGTAAACGAAATCGCCTTGACCTCTGGGTGCGCGACGATGGCGTTGCCGACCTCCGCACCGTTGCCGAGAACGAGGTTGAGCACGCCAGGCGGAAAACCTGCAGCGACCGAAAGTTCGGCCAGTCGCGCCGCCGTGCACGGTGTGATCTCGGAGGGTTTGGCGACCACGGTGTTGCCTGCGGCAAGGGCCGGTGCGATCTTCCAGGTAAGCAGGTACAGCGGAAGGTTCCATGGCGAGATGCAGCCGACCACGCCGAGCGGCTGACGGAGCGTCACGTTGATCGATTCGATGTCGCCGCCGTGTGTTTCACTCGACCACTGCGTGATCGCGGCGGCGAAGAATCGGAGGTTGCTGACCGCGCGCGGGATGTCGACGGAACGCGCCAGGGCGACCGGTTTGCCGCTGTCGCGCGACTCGAGCTGCGCCAATGCCTCGAGGTCCGCTTCGACGTGATCGGCCAGGCGCATCAGCAACCGCGATCGTTCGTCCGCCGGCGTGCGCGCCCAGCCCGGTGCCGCAGCCGCAGCCGCCCGCACCGCGGCATCCACATCCGCAGCCGTGGACGCCGGACATTCGGCGAATAGCGCAGCCGTGGCCGGCTCGTGCACATCCAGATAACGACCGTCGACCGGCGCGATGGCGCGGCCATCGATATGGTTGCTGAGGCGAATCACGGATCGCATGCGCGCAGCTTAGCGCGATCCGTTTCGAGACACGTCGCGAACCCGCAATGCACCTGTCGGCGCACTGCCGGTCCGCGACGAACACATGTGCCTACTTCGCGGCCTTGCCATCGAGTCCGCGCTTCTCGAGCAGGTACTTCACGTCCGGCTCGCCGCCACTGAAGTTGCGGAACAGGGTCAAGGCGTCGTCACTGCCGCCCCGCGACAGCAGGGTCTTGCGGAAATGGTCACCGTTCTTTCGCGTCAGGCCGCCGTTGGTCTTGAACCAGTGCACGCTGGCAGCGTCCAGCACTTCGCTCCAGATGTAGGCGTAGTAACCAGCCGAGTATCCGCCGGTGATATGCGAGAAATAGGTCGTGCGGTAGCGCGGTGGCACTGGCGCGAAATCGATGCCTGCCTTCTTCAGCGCGGCTACCTCGAACGCCAGCACGCCCTCGGCATCGGGTGCCTGGGCGGGTGTGATCTGATGCCAGGCCTGATCGAGCAGTGCGGCGCCGAGGTATTCGGTGGTAGCGAAGCCCTGGTTGAACTTCTCCGAGGCAATCACCTTGTCGAGCAGGGCCTGCGGCAACGGTTCGCCCGTCTCGTGATGCTTGGCGTAATTCTTCAGGATCTCCGGCCAGGTCATCCACATCTCGTTCACCTGCGACGGATACTCGACGAAGTCACGCGGCACGCTGGTGCCGGCGAAACGCGGGTACTTCACATCCGAGAACATGCCATGCAACGCGTGGCCGAACTCATGGAACGCGGTGTTGACTTCGTCGTAGCTGAGCAGGGTCGGCTCGCCCGCTGGCGGCTTGGGGATATTGAGGTGCTGACCGACGATCGGCTGCGTGCCGCGAAGTCCGGACTGCGAAACGTAGGCGTTCATCCATGCACCACCGCGCTTGCTGCTGCGTGCGTAGTAGTCGATCAGGACCAGCGCGAGATGCTTGCCGTCCTGCTCGAACACCTCGAAGACGCGCACATCCGGATGATAGACCGGCAGATCCTTGCGCTCCTTGAACGTGATGCCATAAAGCTTTGTCGCGGCGAAGAAGATGCCGTTCTGCAACACGTTGTCCAGTTCGAAGTACGGACGCAGCTGGGCGGAGTCCAGATCGTACTTCTGCTTGCGCACCTTTTCGGTGTAGTACGACCAGTCGGCCGGACCGACCTGGAACGTGCCGCCTTCGGCATCGATGATCTTCTGGATGTCGGCCGCTTCGGCGCGCGCATTGCGCACGGCCGGAACCGCCAGTTGCGCGAGCAGGGTATTTACCGCCTTGGTCGTGCCGGCCGTTTCGTCTTCGAGGACATAGTCGGCGTGGGTCGCGTAGCCGAGCAGTTCCGCACGCTGCGCACGCAGCTTGACCATGCGCGCGATGATCGCGCGATTGTCGAACTCGCCACCCTTGCTGCCACGCGTCACCGATGCTTCGTGGATGCGCTGGCGCAGCGCACGGTCCTCGATCGATGCGAGTGGCGGCTGGCCGGTCGTGTTCTGCAGGGCAATGACGAATTTGCCGTCGAGGCTGCGCGATTTGGCTGCCTCGCCTGCCGCCGCGATGGCGCCGTCGGACATGCCCTTGAGCGCCTCGCGCGAGTCGACGACGATCGCTGCGGCGTTGATTTCCTTGAGTACATTGGTCGAGAACTGCGTCTGCAGTGTTGCCATTTCCGCGTTGATGACTTTCAGACGATCTTTGTCCGCGTCGGACAGGCGCGCGCCGGAGCGCACGAAATCGGTGTAGTAGCGCTCGACCAGACGCTTCGATTCGGCATCGAGGCCGAGCGAATCGCGCGTTTCGTGGATCGCGCTGATGCGCGCGAACAGTTTGCTGTCGAGCGTGATGCGGTCACGGTGCGCCGAGAGCTTCGGTGCCATTTCGGCCTGGATCTTCTGCATCGTCTCATTGGTGTTGGCACCAGCCAATGCGGAAAACACGGTGCTGACGCGCGAGAGCACGTCGCCGCCACGCTCCATGGCCACGATCGTGTTCTCGAACGTCGCCGCTTCGCTGCTGTTGGCGATGCGGTCGACTTGTGCACGGCTGTCTTCCATGCCCTTCTCGAATGCCGGCACGTAGTCCGCATCGGTGATCTTGTCGAATGGCGGGTACTGGTACTCGAGCGGACTCGGAGCGAAAAACGGATTGGTCCGCTTCGACTCGCTGGCATCAGCGGCGAATACCGGGGAAGCAAGGCCGGCAGCCAGTGCCAGCACGCCGATAAGGGAGGAGTTTTTGCGGATCATGGGGTCTTCCAGAGTGGAACGAACCGCATAGGGTAGGGCAACCGTCACGCGTTGACCCGTGACGAAAGTCAGCCTCGACCTGCCAGGGATAGCCTGTTGAGGTCTGCGCGCTGACGCGCGCGGGAACCTGATCGGTTATGTCCGGGTGCCTCGTTCATGAGCGCTGATGCACACTAGGCGGCTCTTTTTGATGATTCCCCTCGTCCATGATCGAATCCCTCCTGCTCGCGGTCACCCGCGTCATGACCTACTCCCCGGACAACCTGCCGACCAATGCGACCGGGTTTTTCTTCGAGCGCGACGGTCAGTTGTTCCTCGTCACCAACCGCCATGTCGTCATCGACGAGCCGAGCGGTCATGCGCCGGATCGCATTGAAATCGAACTGCATGTGGATGCCGACAATGTCGCCGAAGTCGTGCAGTTCTCGATTCCGCTGTATGTCGACGGGATCGGTGTGTGGCGCGAGGGCAGTGATACCGGTGGCGTCGTCGACGTGATCGTCATCGCGCTCGACCGTTCGGCACTGCCCGAAGGTCTGCATCTGTTCGCGTTTACGCCGGATCATCTGCTCGCCGACCTCGACGTCATCGAGGCTGGTGCGGCCGTGCGCATCGTCGGTTTCCCGCTCGGATTCCACGATACCGTGCATCGCCTGCCGGTTACCCGCCAGGCAGTGGTGGCCTCGGCATTCGGCATCCGCTTCCAGGGCAGCGGGTTCTTCCTGACCGACGCGCGCATGCATCGGGGTACCAGCGGCGCGCCGGTCGTGGCGCGGCTCATCGCCGACCAGTCGGGGCGCGGCGATCTGGTCGTCTGGGCGCTTCTCGGCATCCACGCATCGCGATTCGATGTCGACAACCGCGATGTCGAGCAGGACGAACGCCTGAGCCTGAATTGCGCATGGTACGCGGATATCCTGCTCGCCTTGACCGAACCGGTGTGCGTACAAGCGCCGCAGCCTTCAGAAGGCGAGCCGGCGACAGACACGCTGCCTGCCAGCATGGACTGAGGCGCCGGCGCGTCTCCACGCTGCCGCGTCAGTCGAATCCCGAACCGAAGATCCGATTGCTATCGACCACGGCGCCGAGCGTCGGGGGAATCGCTGGTGGCCGCGCCAAGGCGGCACCGGCAGCCGTCGCCCGACGCTGCGGCGGCAGCAAGGTCGGCAACAGAGTAGGTGAAGGGAAGGGCCAGGCGATTGGACTGATCGGTGCGGCATTGCCCGCATCGAGCATCGGACTGCCGGCAACCGGCTGGAAGTCCCCCGTCGACGCATTGGCGAAACCCGGACTCGAGCCGCTGGTGGTGCCGCTCCATTCCGCGGGCACCACGGTCGCACCCTGACGTATCCAGTTGTTGCTACCTGCCACTCGACGCCCCAACGACCATTCGGCCTCGACCGCGCGTTCGATCGTCAGGGTTCCTGGCGAGGTGCGATGGATGACGTTGTTGTGTGCCTCGACCGATTCGATGCCCGAGAAAAGGCGAAATACGGTGGTCGCGGAAGAAGTGCCGCTGACCACGATCGTATTATTGACGACACGATAGCGCCCGCGCGATTCGCCGGTGCCGTCGCCACCGAAACGCATGACCGCGCCGAAGCTGCCCGAATGCACGATCACATTGCCGAGAACCTCGGAGTCTTCACGCTTGAGGCCGACGCTCCAGCCTCCTTGCTGGGTGTACTGGTCTGGCCCGATCAGTTCGAGTTCGTGGTAGGTCGCGCCTTCGAACCAGTTGTAGTGAACCTCGTTGCGCTCCGCGCGGCTCTTCAGCAGATTGCCGCCGTTGCCGCTGTGCACATAGTTGTGGCGCATGCGGAATACCGCGCCGGGGAACGCGACCTCATCGGTCTGGATGTAAAGCGGATGATTGCTGGTGCCGCTGCCGGAACTGCGAATCTCGCTGAACTCGAGGGTCAGCGAACCCGACAGCTGGTCACTGCTGAGGATTCCCATGTTTGGACAGTCACGCACCAGCAGGTCACGCAGTACGATGAAGGCGGCCGGCACGAACACGCAGCGCGAACTGCCACCGGTGATCTCGAATCCTTCAAGCACGACATGGTTGGATTGGCGAAACTCGATCGAGTTGACGCCGCCGGCAATCAACGGGCGTTGACCATTGACGCGCACGCCACGGATCACGATCGGCAGCGCCGCAGTTCCGGATTGACGCAGGATCACGCCACCCGGATAGGTAACCGCGCCGTCAACGTCGACACGATCACCGGGCTGCAGCGCAACCGCCGCGAGCAGCTGCTGCAGGCTGGCATGCGGTCGACCGGGACCCACGCTGTAGGTTGCCGCGTTGGCGCCGCCAGCCAGAAGCACGAACGTGAAGAGCCAGGGTTTCATCAGCAGCGCCGGAGCAGATTCGCCAGCGTCGAAGCCTGCACGCTGGTCTCGCGCATTGTTACGACGAATGTCTCATTTCAACCAAGCGTGCCGAGGTTTGACTGCCGCTCGGCACGTCCAGCGGACGTCGGCTGTGCGCGAGCCGGTCAGGCCGGAGCGCGATGCGAGGCGTCCCAATGTGACAGCCGCTGCGAAATCGCGGTGCTGACGCGCTGATACTCGGGCGTCGCCCGTCGTCCCGACATTGCGAGTTCCCAGAGCCGGATGTCGAGTTCTTCGTCATCAACGTCGCAGGCCACAACGGCAGGCGCGGGATGGTCACGACGGATTTGGGTGAACGGAATGATGTTGGTCATGGGAATTGCCAGACGAAGCGGTCCCTGAGTGCACAGCACAAGCCGTGCCAGAATCCGCGGCGGCCGGACAGCTAGCATGACCGCTGCCGATCTTCCTGTCACGACCCCGAATTCCCGGACACGGTACCCATGCGCCTGAACAAGTTCATCAGTGACAGCGGGTTGTGCTCGCGGCGCGAGGCCGACCGACTCATTGCCTCCCGACGCGTCACGCTCAACGGTCAGGTCGCGGGAATCGCTGCAATCTGGGCGGATGGCGACGAGGTGCGCGTCGACGATGCACCGCTGCGCCCACGCTCCAGCGCAACGGGCAGTCGCCAGCATGTCTACATCGCCCTGAACAAGCCGGTTGGCATCACCTGCACCACGGAAACCTCGGTCAAGGGCAATATCGTCGATTTCGTCGACCATGCGCGCCGCGTGTTCCCGATCGGACGGCTCGACAAGGACTCCGAAGGCTTGATCCTGCTGACCAGCAACGGCGACATCGTCAATGAGCTGCTGCGCTCGGAAAACAACCATGAAAAGGAATATCTGGTCGGGGTGAATCGAGCGGTGACTCCGGAGTTCCTCGCCGGCATGGCACGCGGTGTTCGCGTGCATGGCCAGATGACCAAGCCGTGCCGCACGCGCAAGATCGCCAAGTTCGGCTTCGCGATCGTGCTGACCCAGGGTCTGAACCGGCAGATCCGGCTGATGACCGACGCCTTCGGCTATCGCGTGACGCAGTTGCGTCGCGTGCGCATCGTCAACGTGCAGCTCGGTGCATTGCGCGTCGGCCAGTGGCGCAACCTCACCGAAGCCGAACTTCGCGGACTGCTGCCGCAGCGCACGCAATGGTGAAGCCCGGCACGTTCGCTGGCGCGTCACCGCGCACGCGTGACCCAACGCGCAGCGGCGGCGCCAGCGATGCGACCGCTCGCCATTGATGCGCTGAGCAGATAGCCACCGGTCGGCGCCTCCCAGTCGAGCATTTCGCCCGCGCAGAAGGTGCCGGGCAGGGAGCGCAGCATGAGGTCGCGGTCGAGCGCCTCGAAGCGTACCCCGCCGGCCGTGCTGATCGCCTCGTCGAGTGGCCGCGGCCGTTGCAGCACGATCGGCAGCGCCTTGATCGAAGCGGCGAGCAGCGTCGGATCATCGAAGGTTTCGGGCCGAACTATCTCGTGCACGAGCGCCGCCTTCGCGCCATCAATGCCCGCCTTGCGGCGCAGGTGTTCCGAGCGCGAGCGACTGCCGCGAGGTTGCCCGAGATCGCGTTCGAGGCGCGCCAGCTCGCGACCGGGCACGAGGTCGAGATGCACGGTCACTGGACCGGAATCGGCTATGTGATTGCGCAACTGAGACGACAGCGAATAGACGAGGCTGCCTTCGACACCGTTTCGCGTGATCACGAACTCGCCCTGCCGTCGCACGACGCTGCCTTCGTGATCGGTACAGGTGAGCGCCACCGGCTTGATCGGTGCGCCAGCAAACCGCTCGCGCAGATGTGCGCTCCAGGCGACGTCGAAGCCGCAATTGGACGGCTGCAGCTCGGCGACATCGATCGCACGCGAGCGCAGGGTGTCGACCCACGCGCCGTCGGAACCGAGGATCGACCAGCTGCCGCCGCCCAGGGTGAGAATCGTGGCCGCAGCCGCGACGCGTATCTCACCCGTCGCGGTCTCGAAGCGCAAAGCGCGATCGCCATCCCAACCGGTCCAGCGGCGACGCACATTGAACTTCACGCCGCTGTCACGCAGACGCTGTACCCAGCGGCGCAACAGCGGCGCCGCCTTGAGATCCATCGGAAACACACGCCCCGAGCTGCCGACGAAAGTTTCCACGCCAAGCCCGCGGGCCCACTCGCGCAGCGCCTGCGCATCGAAGTCCTCAAGCCAGCGTGCGACGTCGGCGCGGCGGCCGCCGAAACGATCGTTGAAGCGCTCGCGCGGATCCGAATGCGTCAGATTCAAGCCGCCCTTGCCGGCAACCAGGAACTTGCGTCCCACCGATCCCATGCGCTCGTGCAGTTCGACGGCAACACCTGCGGCGCGCGCGACCTCGGCGGCCATGAGGCCGGATGGGCCTCCGCCGATGATATGCACGACGGCACATGATGCGTGGGTCATGGCCGAATGGTCGCATGTATCGAAGCACGAACCCGAGTGCGATACTTGCAGCACGACGTCACGATGGCCTGCGCAAGCGGCCTCGCGATTCATTCGAACCTGCGCAGGCTCCCATGATTGCCACCATCGTCATCATCGTCGTCACCTGTGCGGTGTCGTACTTCGCCTTCAAGAACGACAAGCTGATCAATGACCTGATTCTCTGGCCGCCGGCCATCAGCCGCGGCAAGCAGTACTACCGTCTGGTCACCTACGGCTTCATCCACGCCGACGGCATGCACCTGCTGTTCAACATGATCACGCTGTATTTCTTCGGCCGGCTGATCGAGCAGTTCGTCGGTGACTACATCGGCACACTCGGCTTCGTGGCGTTCTATCTGTCGGCGATTGTCGTTTCGATCCTGCCGACCTACATGAAGAACGTGAGCAATCCGAACTACCGCAGCCTCGGTGCCTCGGGCGCGGTGTCCGCGGTGCTGTTTTCATTCGTGCTGCTGCAACCCTGGACGACGATCTATATCTTTTTCATTCCGTGTCCGGCGATCATTTACGCAGCGCTGTATATCGGCTACTCGATCTACATGGACCGTCAGGGCACCGACAACGTCAACCACAGCGCGCATCTGTGGGGGGCAGCCTACGGTGTGCTGTTCATTGCGGCGATGGAGCCGCGTGTAATCGCCGTTTTCATCGGCCAGTTGGCGCGACCACCGTTCTGAAACCGAGACGCGCGCGGCTTACGTCCTCGCACGTTTCGCCGGAGACGCAACGCCGCTTTGCGTTGCCGGAAGCGAATCAACGGCTCAGCGCTGCCCTCGCTTCATGCCTCGCCCCTCGCTGTCGTTGGTTGACGTGGCGGCGACATCGGAGCCCGAACCCGCAGGCGATGAGCGTCGTTCGTCGGCGACCAGCGCAAGCAGTGCGTCAGCGTCGCCGCGGAACACGGTGTCAAGCAAGTCGTTGACCATCGCGTGGCGGACCGAGTCCTCGCTGATGCAGGCACGGTAGCGCAGTGACCGGCCGTGCCTGTCGCAGGCGACTACCCCGGCACGTTCAAGCCGGCTCAGCACCGTGGCGACGGTCGTATGGGCGAGCTCGCGCGATATCTTCAGAGCCTCGACGACATCGGCGACGCTCGCATCACCTTGCCAGAGAACCCGCATGACATCGAACTGAAGGTCGCTGAGGCGCACCCGAGGAGAGTTCTGACCCGGCATGGTTCCACTGTAAATCAATGTGTTAACGCATTGACACATTGCGGGGAACAAAGTTCGCCTGAATCGAACGTCGCGGGTGCGGTCGTCGGTCGCAGCGAGAAGCCGAACGATCAATCAGGGGCGTGGCTCGAATCCGCTGGCGAAAATGAAGTCGGTGGGCAGGCGCGGTGCGCCAAGCATGATCCAGTCATAGATCAGGGCCTGGTCTGCCAACGACAGCACAGGCCGCGCGCGCGGCATGCGCACGCCGCTGTCGGGCTGACTGCAGTTGATCTTCTGGTACAGCACACTGTTGAGCGGATCGCCGGGGATCACCAGCGTTCCGCCGGTCGCCGAATTGGATGGACCACCGACGAGGTTGTCGTAGGAGAACTCCGGGTCGAGGTCGAGGTCGCCATCGGGCGAGCCGCCGTGATCGACATGGCAGTTCGAGCAACGCTCGCTGAAGAGATTCTGGATGTCGGTCGCGTAGTCGATATTCCAGGTGATCGGCACGGATGCAATGCTGTCGCATCCCGTCGGCGCTGCGTGCGCGCACGTGGAAACGAGCGCAAAGGCCGAAAAGAGCATGACGCACGAGCTGAGCTTGCCGGACATCGTCCGGCGATCAATAAAATGCATGCGTCGATCAGTGTCCGGTCAGGGCAACATGAAGCCGAGGTTGTTGCTCGAAAAGTTCGGCAGGTTCGGGAAGATCGTGTTGAGCTCGGTCGTACTCGTCACGCCCATCCAGCGCGCCAGTGTCGCGCCCATCTGTTCGACACTGGTCGACGGAATGGTCTGGCCGCGACTGAAGCTGACCGGGCTGTTGAGCGTCTGGTCCGGAAACGTGCCGTACATCTTGCCGCCATCGACGCGACCGCCCATGACGAACTGCATGCTGCCCCAGGCGTGGTCGGAGCCGTTGCCGTTGGTCGACAGCGTGCGCGCGAATTCGCTCATCGTGAATGTCGTGACTTCGTTGCGTGCGAAGCCGTCGATTTCACCGAGTGCATTCCAGAACGCGTTGAGTGCCTGCGAGACACGCTGCAGAAGATTCGCGTGGCCATTGTTGGTGATGAGGTTGTCATGCAGGTCGAAGCCGCCCATACGCACGTAATAAATCTGACGCCGATGCTCGATGCCTTCGCCGATGCGCTTGCTGAGCTTGATCATGCGCGCAACCATCTTGAGCTGGTCGGCGAGCGAGTTGTTGGCTGGGAAGGGGGTCGTGACGTTGCCGACGCCGCCAGTGGCCAGTCCGGCCTGCAGCTTCGTGTAGAGCTCGCGCGATCGACCGAAGACGTTCGCATACTCCTGCTGGTACGGAGACACATGGCTGGCGTCAATCAATTGCTGCAAGGCGACAGAGCGCTGCGCATCGGCGCCATTGGTCGAGGTCGCGGCCGATACGGCGGTGACGCCACCACTCGACATCTGGTAAGGAAACGTCTGCGCGCCGATCTCGAACTTGTTGCTGCCACCTATCGAGATGCACGGCGAAAGTGCCTGATAAAGATTGTCACCACGCACGCGATCAGCAACCAGCCCGCCCCAGCCGCGATTGTTCGCACTGGTACGGCCGAGCTGCCACTGTTCTTCCTGGTCGCTGTGAGAATACAGCTGCGGTGGACGCAAGGACGAGGTGGAATTGTATTCCGTCTTGGTCAGCGGCTGCTTGAGCGTACCGATGTTCGGAAGGACGGCGATTCGATTCGAATTGTAGAGCGCGCGCAGTTCGGTCAAAGCCGGGTGCATGAAGTACGACTGCCCGCCCCCGGAGATGTTCATGTTGGTATTGCCGGGGCGCGCGAGGGCAAGGCCGCCGGGATTCGACGTGGCATCGTATAGGCCGCTACGCGACGTGCGGTAGACATCGTAGCGGGCCTGATCGTATGGCACGACCATGTTCCACGCGTCGTTGCCGCCGGCGAGATACACGCAGACGAGCGCGCGATAGCCAGGCAC
>JBBSOU010000050.1:0-24627 GCA_038259445.1 Lysobacterales bacterium
GCCGACAGCAGGAACACCGCGCGATCGGGCCATTCGTTGCGATAGGCGACGTCGGCTGCAAGCAACCGCTCGGCGGGGGTCAGCTTGGTCATCGCGAAATCCCATTCGCGGCGGGCCTCGTCGAGCCGGCCGAGCGCATGGAATTCGAACGCGCGCGCGAGGTCTGTCTGCTGCAGCAGCGCGTGTTCGGCCGCGCCATCGGCGCTCAGTGTGTCCGGGCAGATCGAGTACGGCTGGTCGATCCAGTCGGCGGCAAGAAAACCGTGGAAGTTGGCTTCGCGCGCGAGTTCGGCGAACAGCGGTGCGGCATCATTCTTGCGATCGAGCTTGATCAGGGTGCGTGCGCGCAGGTAACGCCAGCGCGCGTCGGCCTTCTGTTCCTCGCTCATGCGATCGAGCGCGACGAGGGTTTCGTTCCAGTCGCCGGCGGCGAGTGCGACGCGCACATGCCATTCACGCGAACTGTCGTCGGCCGCCTCGATCGGCAAGGCCTTCAGGCGTGCCAGTGCATCGGGCGAATAGCTGGTCGATCGGTACACCGCGAGCGCGTTGAGCACACGATGCTTCTGCGCATCGTCCCACTGGAACTTCGATCCGAGTTCGGCCCAGCGCGTCTCGGCAGCAGCGCTGTCGCGACGGGCGAAGCGGACCATGCCGTACGCGATCGCATCACGCGAGCGCACAGTGTCGGGCCAGGTCGCCGCCTTGGCCAGCACAATGGCAGGATCGCGAACGCTGGAAGCGATGCGCTCGGCAGCGGCGCGATCGCCGCCGCCCAGGCGCGTGGCGATGGTCGCGACCGTTTCCGGATTGGCGGCAGCCGCAGCGCCTTCGATGCGCGCCCATACATGCGCGTCGGTCAGGCTGCCGTTCTGACGTGCCCACGCGAACAACGGTTCGCAGATCGGCGGCGTCGCACGTGGTTGCTGCCAAAGCGCCTCGATATCCTTGCTGAAGTCGGGTGTCTCGCCGCTGCTGATGCGCGCGCGTTGCCATGCGCAACGCAGGTCGCGTGCCTCGCTGTCGCGCCACATGCGCTTGAACGTTGACCAGTCATCGGCATTGGCGAGTCGCCGCAGCGTGGTTTCGCGCAGCGTTTGCGCCGACAGCGAATCGGGCCAGCGCGCGATGAACGCCTCGACCGCCGCGATCGACGGATTCGGTTTGCTGCGCTCGAGGGCGGCGCGTTCGAGATAGGGCAGCAACGGGTAGCCGTCGAGCTCGGTCGCCAGCCGCTTCCAGCCATCGCCGGGCTGACGCTGCAGTTCGGCCATCGCGCTGCGATAGCGATCGCGCTGTTCGATACGCGATTCGGCGGCCGCCATGGTGGAGAAAAGACACGCGGTGCAGACCAGCAAGATTCGCATCGATCGATGCGGCAGCAAAATCAGATTCATGCGTAGCAGTGTAACCCGCGTTGCCGCGATGGCTCATTCCGCCGTTCGACATGGGCGCAAGCCGCGACCGAAGACCAGCGCGCGCATTCGCCGCGTCCGCTCAGCCAACGTCCACGCGGCGAGCACTCACGGCTGCGCGACGGATGCCGGCGGCGCGTCGAGATGCTGACGCAGGAAGCCGGCGATTCCGCTCCACAGGGCGTGGATGTTTTCCTTGCGGCTGAAGCCGTGGCCCTCGTCGGCGAAGACCAGGCCGACCGGCGGCTTACCGCGCATGTCAAGCATGCGCTGCATGCGGCGCATGTGCTCGAAGTCGACGCGCACGTCTTCCTGACCATGGGCAAGCATGATCGGGATGTTGAGGTCACGGTAGCGATACAGCGGCGAGGTTTCGACCATCTGCTGGTGCTCTTTCGCGGGATCGCCGACGATCAACTCGAGCCGTTTGCGGCCTTCCTTGCTGCGCCCGCTATCACTGGCGGTGAAGAACAGCAGGCGATCACTGACGCCGGCAACCGAGATCGCACAGCGGAAACGATCAGGCCAGCGGATCGCGGAAAAAAGTGCGGAATAGCCGCCGTAGCTGAAGCCGAGCGCGCACATCCGCTGCGCATCGATCGGATGCGTGGCGAGAGCGACCTTCAGCGCAGCGTCGATATCGTCCTCGATCAGGCTGCCAGCCTTGCGATAGCCCGCCTCGCGAAACGCCTTGCCATAACCGTCCGATCCGCGGAAATTGACTTGCAGCACGGCGTAGCCCAACGAGGCGAGGAACTGCACGTCCGGCTCGAAATGCAGGGTGTCACTGACGCCGACCGGTCCGCCGTGGGCATACACGATCAGCGGATGGCGACCCGCGCCGGCCGGCAATGTCACGTAGGCTTCAATGGCGAGTCCGTCGACGCCAACCGCGCGCACGACCTGCGATCGGGCGAAGCGTCGATCCGCCAGCCACGGCATGCTCTCGTCGATCAGCGATGCACGCCGCGCGGCGACGTCGAGGTGATAAACCTTCGGTGGTTGGTCGCTGCGGTCGACGCCGAGGATCAACTGGCTCGAATCGCGGCTGCGCGCAATGACCGAGATCGTGTGTTGCGGAAACGCCTTGTCGAGAATCTCCGCGAGGCGGCGCTCGCCGGTATCGAAATACGCGCTGACCAGCCGACCATCCTGGTAGTAGCGCGCGCCAATCGGATTGCGCCGATGATCGAGAATCGGAACAACGATGTCGACGCCGGCTTTGCTGAACAGCGTCGCGGTGATCTTCCTGCTGGCAATGTCGAAGGCGACCAGATCGCGCTGCTCGCGGTTTTCGTCGCTGAGCCCGTACAGCGTATGGCCATCGAACGACAGCGCCGAGGGGCTGAAGCCGCTGTCGGCACGCAGTCGCAGGATTTCGTCTGATTCGCCGCCGCCGGCGCGCACGAGCACGGGCTCGTCGTCGCGATTGACGATGGCGATGCGCAGGTCGCCGTTGCCGTCGGCAAACCACCAGATATCCTCCTTGATCCCCGTATTCAGCCGATCGCCTGGGCGCGAGGCGAACTTGCGCAGCGCCCGTTCACTGGAGATGTCGACCTTGTGCACGCGCAGTTCGGCCTTCTGGCCGTAGCTCGCGTAGAGGATGTGGGCGGGATCATCGGGCAACGCATCGAGGACACGGCCGCCACGCGGCAGCTCGAAACGCGTGAAGGCGCGCCTGCCGTCGGCTGCTCGGGTCACATTGATCACGTTGACCCACTGTTCCAGACCGAAGTTGCCCAGCGAAATCAGCAGCGCGTCATTGCCGGACCACTCAAGCGCGGCCATCTGGAACTCCGATTCTGCGACGCGATGCATTTCGCCGTTGATGAGGTCGATCAGATCAACGGTCCAGCTCTCCTTGTCGTTGTCCTTGACCTGCATGGCCAGCAGCGTGCCATCGGGATTGAGTTCGATCGTACTGAGACGCTCGTCGCGCCAAAGGTCTGCGGGCTTGAGCACGAGCTCGCGCGGTGCCGGCGGTGCCGCGAGCGGCGCATAGGGCGGCGCCTTGCTGTCATCGGCCTTGCGTTCGCTGCGCAGGAATTCCGGAAAAGGATCGGGATAATGGCCAACGTAGGTGAACGGATCACGCGCCAGCAGGGCCGGATGCTCGGCCTGCAACCAGTCGATCGCGGCGAGACCGCGATTGGAAACGTGGAGTCGCGCACTGTAGATGCCGGTCGGCCGGAAGATCAGGTCGCCGGCATAGGTGATGCGCCCCGGCTTGACCTCGAAATGGTATTCGCTGTCGTCGCCGAGCAGGTAACTGACGCGAGCGAACGAGACGACCTTGTTCCATTCGTAGCGTCCCGCGCGCGCGACGTACAGGCGCAGCGTGCGCCCCGCGGGCAGGCGTGCGAGCACGCCCGAGCCGAAGATGCGTCCCTCGCGACGAACGTGTACCGCTTCGAGCGCGATCGAGCTATCGACGGCGATCAGCACCAGGCCCTCATCAGCAGCAAGCTCCGGCATTTCGCCGCTGTCCACGCGATTCATCGCGGCTACCGGCGCCATCCAGGCGAGCACGCCGAGGATCAGCGCAGTGGCGATCCATCCGCTGCGCCGTCTGCCGCTTCGGACATTGATTCCCTTCATGGCTTTCTCCCGTGGACTAGGCATCCGGCATGTTCGCTCTCCCGAACATGCGGCTGGCCGCAGCGACGGCGGCCAGCGTACGCGCGAGAGCTTATCAATTCGTATCGGTCAATCGGTAACGGCACGCGCGGCGGCGACGTGATCCGGATCGGATTCGTCGTGCGCGTGCCGTGCCATGGCGCGAAGGGCAGCATCGTGCGCGATGAAACGCGGCGCTGCCGCAACAGGGTAACCAGCGCGGCTGGCACGCTCGGCTGCGTGCAGCCCTGCCACGCACGATTGTGCAGAAATCCAGCATTTTTCCGCCCATCATCGTTTCTTGAACAAAATGTGACGCGCGCGACTGGTTCCTTGGTCGGGACTGTTTTACTGTTTCTTAACTCTTGTCGCCGCGCGCGCGGGGGTGGAGGTTTCAACCATTCCCTATTTCTGGAGAAAGTCCCATGACTTC
The DNA here is from genome assembly GCA_038259445.1 of Lysobacterales bacterium. Taxonomy (GTDB): domain Bacteria; phylum Pseudomonadota; class Gammaproteobacteria; order Xanthomonadales; family Rhodanobacteraceae; genus Dokdonella. The sequence goes on from JBBSOU010000050.1 coordinate 4,468, forward strand.
CCGCATTCGCGGCGTCACGCTGGCGATCCACTCGGTCCTCGCCGCCGGTCTGATCGGCCTGCCGGTTGTCGGCGTGCACGCCCAGACGACCGAAGGCGACGACATGCAGCGACTGGATGCGATCCAGGTCACCGGATCGCGCATCAAGCGTGCCGAAGTCGAGGGTCAGTCGCCGGTGCAGGTCATCACCGCTGCCGATATCGAGGCGACCGGACTCGGCTCGATCGGTGACGTCATCCAGCGCCTGTCGGTCAGCGGCTCGTCGCTCAACACCAAATTCAACTCCGCCGGCAATTTCGGCTTTCCTCCCGACGGCGGCGGCGTTGGTTCGGGCTCGACCACGGTCTCGCTGCGCAATCTCGGTGCCAAGCGCACCCTGATCCTCGTCGACGGCTTGCGCTGGGTCAGCGAATCGTCGGCCTCCGGTGTATCGGCTGCCGTCGACCTCAACACGATTCCGGCCAGCGCAGTTGACCGTATCGAGATCCTGACCGACGGCGCGTCGTCGCTGTATGGCTCCGATGCGATCGCCGGCGTCGTCAACATCATCACCAAGAAGAAGCAGGAAGGAGGCGCCGCGCGCCTCTATTACGGCGACTACTCGATCGGCGACGGCGCCACGCGTCAGGGCAATCTGTCGCTCGGCGGCAGCGGTGACCGCTACGATTTCTTCGTCGACGTCAGCGGCTACGATCAGAAGCGCATCAGTTCGGCCGACTGGGAACAATCGCGTTTCCCGACCCCCGGTATCGACGGCGCGGTCAATCCGAACAGCTGGAGTTCGGCGACGCCGAACGGCCGCCAGGTGTTTGCGCCATCCGATCCGACCAACACGTTCGGCGGCCTGTGCCCGCTCGATGGTGGCGCGTCGTTCTGCAACCTGTCCGGTGATGGCGCCGGCGGGTTCCGACCGTGGACCAACGCCGAGCGCTTCAACTTCGCGCCATTCAACCTGCTGCTGACGCCATCGAAGCGCACCTCGCTGTTCGCGCAAGGCAGCTACCGCATCACCGACAACCTCAGCTGGAACCTGAAAGGAGCCTACACGCAGCGCGAGTCGGTCAACCAGGCCGCACCCGAACCGATCTTCCTCGGCTCCGAAGCGGGCAGCGGCGGGCTCGCCGATTTCGTCGGTGTGGACGCGAGCAATCCGTTCAACCCATTCGGCACGATCAGTCCCGAGGGTTCGTTCCTGACCCGTCGACCGGTTGAAGGCGGCCCGCGCGTGTTCGAGCAGGAAGTCGACACGAGTTACTTCAGCACCGGACTCAATGGCGACTTCGAAGCCGTTGACCGGCAGTTCTTCTGGGACGTCAATTACGTCACAGCGGTCAACAAGGCCACGCAGACTGTCAACGGCACCTACAACATCGCGCACATCCAGCGCGCGCTTGGACCGGTGGCCGATTGCACGGCGCCGTGCGTACCACTCGATTTCTTCGGCGGCCCGGGCTCGATCACGCCCGAGATGCTCGACTACATCCTGTTCACCGAGAACGACCGCAGCGAACAGAAGCTGACCTCATGGACCGCCAACATATCCGGTGAAGCATTCGAGCTTCCGGCCGGCGCATTGACCTTCGCGAGTGGCTACGAGTATCGCAAGCAAAGCGGCTTCTACCTGCCGGATTCGGTCGTCACCGCCGGCGAATCGAATGGCGTGCCGTCGGGCCCGACCAGCGGCAGCTACGATGTCAGTGAGTTCTATCTCGAGCTCAATGCACCACTGGTGGCCGACGTCGCGTTCGCCAAGCGGCTCGACCTCAGCGTGGCCTCGCGCTTCTCCGACTACTCGAACTTCGGCAACACGACCAACAACAAGATCGGGCTGCGCTGGCAGCTCAGTGACGACCTGACGTTGCGCAGCACCTGGGCAGAAGGTTTCCGTGCGCCCTCGATCGGCGAACTGTTCGGCACGTTCTCGCGCTTCGACGCGCAGATCCAGGATCCGTGCAATGCCGCGACCGGCCAGACAGCCGCCAACTGCCTCGCCCTCGGCGTGCCGAATCCGGCCACGTTCGAACAGGCCAATTCGCAGATTTCAGTGGTCACCGGCGGCAATCCCGACCTGCAGCCGGAGACCTCGGAAACCCTCACGATCGGTGCGGTCTACAGCCCGACCTGGGCCGAAGGCACGAGCTGGTCGCAGAAGGTCGATTTCGAGCTGACCTATTACCGCATCACGCTCGAAGATGCGATCCAGGCGTCCGACGCGCAGACCCAGCTCGATCGTTGCGTGGCCACGCTCGACCCGTTGTTCTGCGGCGGCATCGGTCGTTCGTCGGGTGGCAACATCAACGCGTTCGACAACACCTTGTTCAATCTCGGCACGATCAAGACCCGCGGTTTCGACATCGGCGTGAACTGGCTCGGCAATGCCACGTCGATCGGCACGTTTGCGGCGAGCCTGCAGGGCACCTACGTCGATGACTACGAGGCAATCGCGACCGACTCCGGCCTCGCCGAGCCGCGTGGCGTGGGTATCGAGGTTGCCGACAGTGCGATACCCGAATGGCGCGCCACGGCCTCGCTGAAGTGGTCCCTCGAAAGCGTCAGCGCGAGCTGGTCGGCACGCTACATTTCCGAGTTGACCGAGGATTGCACGACCGTCGCAGGCTTCGACAACTGCAGCAATGCGAGCGCCGGCAGCAATCGTCTCGGTGCGACTACGTTCCACGACGTGCGCGCCAGCTGGAAGCTGCCGACCCAAGTGCAGCTGACGATCTCGGGCGGCATCAACAACGTCTTCGACAAGGAACCGCCAATCTGCCAGAGCTGCTCGCTGAATGGCTACGATGCCTCGACCTATGATCTGCCGGGTCGCTTCAGCTATGTCGAGGCAAGCGTGAAGTTCTGATCGGTGCCGCTGGCGCCGGGATAAGCAAACAGCGTCGCCCATCATCCCATCGCGCAGCCCCCTGCGCAGCGGGGGAAGGGAAATGCGTCGCCCTTGGCCAATCGCGCGAGCCGCGGTTTGGCCTTCCCCTGCGCAGCGGGGGAAGGTGCCCGAAGGGCGGAAGGGGGCGCTCCTCAGTCCCTGGCGCGAGCCGCAAATCGTCCTTCCCTGCCGCGCAGGGCAGGCGTAGGTTCGGACGGTGCATAGTGGCGACGGGCAGCGTAATGTTCGGTTCTGACCAGCGAGGTTGGCAGGATCTCCGGATGGCGCCGGCATGACGCAACGATGCCCAATGTGCGACGGAGGCCAGGTAGATGCGTTCGCCATGGCACATGGTCGTGACTACGCGCGCTGCGCGCACTGCGACCTTGTATTTCTGTCGCCCGATTTCCTGCCCGATGTGCCGACCCAGCGCGCCATCTACGACCTGCACCGCAACGATGATGGCGATGCCCGCTATCGCGCATTCCTTGATCGGCTGGCCGCGCCACTGGTCGAGCGCTTGAGGCCGGGAATGCGCGGGCTCGACTACGGCTGTGGGCCGGGACCGGTGCTGGCGTACATGCTGCTCGAGCGCGGCTTCGACATGAGCGTCTACGATCCGCTGTACGCTGACGACCGGACCGTGTTCGACCGTCGCTACGATTTCATCACCTGCAGCGAGGTTGCCGAGCATTTCCACGCGCCCGCGCAGGAGTTCCTGCGCCTCGACTCGCTGCTCGAAACACGTGGCGTGCTGGCCGTCATGACCGAACTGCTGACGCCGGAACGTGACTTTGCGCGCTGGCACTATCCACGCGATCCGACCCACGTGTGCTTCTACTCCGCGCACACGCTGGAATGGCTGGCGATGCGCCACGGCTGGACGCTGCACCGACCCGGAACCAATGTCGCGCTGTTTGAGCGATCCTGAGCGGAGTGCTCAATCCGTACGTTTTTCGTCAGGTGCAGGAACGAGGCCATACGGTTCGACCAGTTTCCAGACATGTTCCGGAATCATCGATTTCATGCGCTGCGGTTCGGCGCGGCGCAGGTGCAGCACCGTTTCGACGGCTTTCATTTCGACGCGCGCACGCGCGAACTCGAGGCCGCGCGGACCGACACGCGGCATCAGCCAGCCGACGATGTGGCGCATGAAATCGGGCATGCGCCGCAGCGGCAGTCCACCGGCTGCGCGCTCGGTATTGGCGAGGAACCCTTTCACCGGCCCCTGCCGCTTGCCGGCGCTGCCGGGCGGGGCTGTTTTCAGTTCATCGCCGAGCAGTGCGACCAGTTCCTCACCGCGCGCATTGCGCACCAGCAGCCACTGCTCGCCTTCACCACCCATGTAGCCGACCGTGATGTCGGCGAGCGTGTTGGTGTAGTCGACGCAGGTGCGGCAGGTCATCGGGAAGAAGTCGGAGGGTAGCTGCGAGATCGGCAACTGCAGAAACGGAATGATCTTCGTGCTGCCGTCACTGAAGCGCAGTTCGACATGGTAGTCGGCACGGAACTCGAGATAGGTGATCGTCTCCGGCTGATCGGAAAGCAGGGCGAGAAACGTGTGGAAGTTTTCCGTGGTGGTGTTGTCCGAACACGGCGTGCCGATCACGTAGAGCCGCTCGAAGCCGAGTTCGGCCTCAAGTGCACGCAAGGCGTACACCTGGCACGGTATGCCGATCACGGCGAGACGCGAATAGCCTTGCGCGCGCGCCGGTTCGAGCATGGCGAGCAGCGGTGCATAGCCCATGCGCATGCCGCGCACGCCGGCCATGCCCGCAGGCTTGGTGACAAGTACGGGTACCGGCTTCCAGCGGTCATCGGGATCGGGTGCCATCGTCAGCACCGCATCGACTGCGCCGCTTTCAAGCAGACGCTCGGCGATGCGCGTGGCAATGCCGGTCCATTGCGCGCCCGCGATCGGCGGTTTCAGCGATGCGCGCAGCATGCGTCGGTAAGGGCCGAAAAATCCTTCATCGGGCCGATCAGGATCACGGCTGCGGCCGTGCACGCGCGCTTCCAGCGAAGGGTAGTCGGGCTTGATGAACTGGCACGCCCGCCCGCATCGCTTCGCATCCGCGCTGCGCGATATCCCGCAATCGGTGCACAGGTGACGCGGTTCCGCGGCAGCGAACGGCGAGGTCCACAGGGTCGCGGCCGGATCGGTCGGTATCGTCACGATGTCGATTTTCTGCACGATGAACCTGCACGACGCGCACCAGCTGCGCCCGTTGATTAGTCGTCAATCGCGCGGAAAACGCAATGCAGGGGCGGCTGCCGCAGGACGCGGGCGCATTCGCGCGAGATTCGTGCAAAAGCGACAGCCGATCGGATATCGGGCGGCGCGGTGTGCCGAAAACGTGAACGGGCGCACGTGGTGAAGCGCTTCTCCGCGACTTTCTGATCTGGCGCAGCGTTTGCATTGCTCCGCCCCATCGCCCTGAACGATGGTTCGATTACTCCATGGAAGCTACCAGCAGCGCGCTCGTCGATTCTGTCGATTCCACCGAAACGCCCACCGTCGCTGCGCGGGGCAACGCCAGCGCAATGCTCATGTTTCCCCCCGGGATGCCGTTGCCGGACGGCTGGCAACTGCCGTGGGTACGCGCCGGCTGGGCCGTGCGCAGCTGCCGCAGCGCGGCCAGCATCCCGCTCGCGCTGACCAGCGTCGATGCGTCGGCGCTGTTCGCGGCGCCGTGGCCCGAATCGACCACGGCCGACTCGGCAGCGTCGATCGCGCAGGGCCTGAAGCACGTCATCGACGCACTCGGTGTTGATGACCGATGCCTCGCAGTGCCGACGATCGCCGACGGCGGCATGTTGCGGCGTGGCACCTTCCTGACACGACTCGCCAATATCGTTGGGGGTCCAAACGGTCACGGCTTCGTGCTGCTCGCGGTGCACGTCGACCAGGCCAACGAGCTGGCCAGGCGGCTCGAGCGCAGCGCCCTGTTCGATCTCGAGGAGCGCGTCTGCGCACGGCTGACGACGGTTCTCGATGCGCACGACGCGACCACGATCTGGCTCGAGTTCGGATTCGGCGTGCTGGTCCGGCGCGAGCATGTCGACTCCGTGAGCACCCTTGCCGAACACATCTGCTCGATCATTGCCACGACACCGTTCGACATCGGTGACACGACGTGCCAGCTCACGGTCTCGGTCGGCATGGCACTCGCTCCGGGTGCGCGCAGTGCCGACGGCGCAACGCACTGGTTCGCCGCAGCGCATGCGGCGCAGGGCATCGCGCGCAGGCATGGCGGCAATCGCAGCGAAGGCCTGTTGACGCGCGCCTACGAGCCGATGTCGCCCGAGCGCGTACTGATCGTGCGCGAATGGGTGCGCGAGGCAAAGTCGGGAAGCAACGTGATCATCGAGTTCCAGCCGCTGATCGCGCTCGCCGACTCGCCCGCGGCGTTGTACTCGGTGCACGCGAAACTGCGCGACCAGCGCGCGCCCCTCGGCGGCGTCGATCGTGTCGAGTACCTGCGTCTGGCGCGTGAAGCCGGCGCCATGGTGATGATCGACCGCATGAGCGTGTTCAACGCCTTTGGCGAAATCGAAAAGGAGCGTGCACGCGGACGTGCCACGCAACTGCTCCTGCGGCTCGACTACACGAGCCTTGATGGCGCGGCATGGCGCTGGCTGGAAGCCGAGATGCAACGTCGTGCATCGCTTGCCGACGGCATCATCGTCGAGCTCGAATCGACGGCGATCCTCGACGACGCGCACGCACGGGTGCGCCTCACGCGCTTGCGTGCGCTCGGCATTCGCGTCTGCGTCGCCGATGTATCGGGCAGCCTCTACCATCTGCGCACCTGGAGCGAATTGCCGATCGACCTGCTGCTGGTGGCGCACGCGGTGGTCCATGCCAAGACGCCGGAAGCCTTGCGCACAAGCCTGCAACGCTGGCGCACGCTAGGGCGCAAGGTCATCGTCGATGCGGTCGACAGTGCCGCGGCAGTCGCGCGAATGGCCGAGTGCGGCATCGACTACATACGCAGCGATGCACTTGCCGCACGCGGCCTGCGCCTTGACTACGACATGGATCGGACGCGTTGAGAATTCGCCGCAGGCCGGTAGCGCAGCGGACAGCATGAAGGGCGAATGGCCGATCCATGCGCCCGCGCATGGATCGCAGGACTGACATTCCCCGTCTGAGCCGCTAGGATCGGGCGTTCACCACTCTGGTTGGGGACGCCCTTGAATCATCGTATTGTTGTTGCGCGCGCGGCCCTTGCCGCGGCAATTGGGCTCGGTATCGTTGCTGGCGCCAATGCCGCGCCGGCCGCTGCTCCGGCCGCATGGCTGCGCGTTGAAACCACGCAGGGAAATCTCGCGCGCGTTGCCGGCGCCTCCGGCGCTGCGATCGACTACGGACGCTTCCAGTGGATGCCGTCCGCCGCTGCCGATGTCGATGCCTTGCGCGATGCCGGCATCACCGTCACCGAGTTCGCCGATCCGTTCGTGTTCGATCTGGGTGGTGAGCGCTTCGATCCGCACGTGTCGGTGCCGACACCGATCTCCACGCGCGGCGCCGGCGATGCGGCCGACTGGCATCTGGTCCAGTTCAATGGACCGATCAAGGCGGCATGGCTCGACGCACTGCGCGCCGACGGCGTGATCCCCGCGCAGTACGTGCATCCCTACGGGTATGTGGTGTGGAGCGATGGCGCCGCGCTTGCGCGCACTGCCGCCCGCAACACCGTGCGATGGAGCGGCGAGTTCCAGACCGCGTTCCGCGTGCAGCCGGCGCAGCGCGGATTCGATGCCTCGCTGCGCTCGACCATGCTGCTGATCAGCCGCCATCGTGATCAGGCGCAGATCAGCAGCGAGATCGCCTCGCTTGGCGCGCTGATCGAATCAATCACGCCGGTCGACTCGAACTTCAGCGTGGTCCAGCTCGAAGCGCCGGGCAATCGCTACATCGAACTGGCGAGCATCGCCGGCATCTATGCCGTGCAGCACAGCCCGGCCACCGGCGGTCCGCGCGGCGAAATGAGCAACCAGTCGATCGTCGGCGGTTACGGCGCGGCGCCGACCTATACGGTCATCCCGGGTTATGCGAGCTGGCTCGATACGCTCGGCTACAACGGCACCGGCGTGATCGTCAGCGTCGTCGACGGCGGTATCCGCACGACGCATCAGGATCTCGCCTCACGCATCGTGCCGTGTACCTCGGCTGGAGGATCTCCGACCAGTTGCTCGGCCAGCAACAATTCGCACGGGACGCACGTGGCTGGCGCAATCGCCGGCACCGGTGCCAGCGGCGTGCTGCTCAACGGCTTCCTGCGCGGACAGGGCGTGGCGCCCGGCGCGAATCTCGTGCAGCAGCGCTACAACTCCTTCCTTGGCGGTGGACCCGGCTCGATGATCGCCAACGGCATGCTCACGCTCTACAAGGAATCGAGCCTCAGCAATGCCGTGTTGACGAACAATTCCTGGGGGCCGACCGGTTCGCCGCAGGGCTATGACATTCCGACCCAGCAGATCGACATCGTCATCCGCGACGCCAATCCGGACATCGCCGGCAACCAGCAGGTGCAGAACGTCTGGTCGATCATGAATGGCAATGGAGACAGCGGCGGCGCCTGCGCGCCTTCATCGCTCGGCTCGCCGGACGAGGCCAAGAACCTGTTCGCGGTCGGCTCGACCGGCATGCAGTCGGGAGCTGGCGCGCAGGTCGCGCAGATTTTCAACGTGTCGAGCAACTCCGCGCACGGCAACGCCTGTGACGGCCGGCGCGTGCCCAACATTGTCGCACCGGGTTGCAGCACCGACAGCACGAGCAGCGGTACGGATACCGCTTTCGGCTTCAGTTGCGGCACCTCCATGGCATCGCCGGTGGTGACCGGTGCAGCCGCGATATTCGTCGAGAAGTTCCGTGCCGAGAATGGTGGGGCGACGCCGAGTCCGGCCATGATCAAGGCGGCGTTCACGGCGGTGGCGACAAACCTGCAAGGCTTCAACGACGCCAACGGTCGGGTCATGGGCCATCGTCCTGACCGCTTCCAGGGTTACGGTCGCCTCGATCTCGATGCAGTGGTCAATTCGCCCGACGACATCCTCTACTTCGACCAGGCGGACGTGCTCTCGAGCACCGGTAACTCGTGGATCCGTACCGTAATCGCGGCCGACCCGGCGCGACCGGTACGCATCATGCTCGCGTGGACCGATGCCAAGGGCCCCGGGCTCTCCGGCACCACGCCGGCGTGGGTCAACAACCTCGACCTCAGCGTGAGCAGCGATGCAATGACCTATCGTGGCAATGTGATCGGCTCGAACGGCTGGTCGGCCAGCGGCGGCAGCGCCGATGCAATCAACAATCTCGAGGGCATTTTCCTCAGCCCGGCGCAGATCGACGGGCCGATCGAGATCAGTGTGCTCGCCGCCAACATCGCCGCCGATGCATTGAATCCCTACGTCCCAGGTACGCCGCAGCAGGACTTCGCGCTGGTCTGCTACAACTGTGCGGATGCACCGCTCGGATCGGCTGATCTGGCGCTGTCGGTCGGCGCCGCACCGGCCGAGATCGGACCCGGTGGCACGCTTCACTTTCTCGCCACCGTCGTCAATTTCGGTGCCGACGACGCGAGCGACGTAAAGGTCACGCTCGAGCTTCCGGATGAGCTGACCTTCATGTCCGGGCGCCTGGTGAGAGGTGGCGGCGAGTGGATCTGCGACAGCACGACGGAGCGTGTCGTCACCTGCACGTTGATCGGCGCGCCAATGCCCGCGCTGTCGCTGGCCAGCGTGCTCGACATCGAAACCGCGGTGAGTGTCGACGCGGTGCCGGGAGACGTGTTGATCACGACGGCGACGGTCAGCGCCGCGCAGTTCATCGACTCGAATGTCGGCAACAACAGCGCCGAGGTCGAGACACTGATCACCGACGTCCTGTTTGCCGATGGTTTCGAATAGGACGGGATTCGTCGTTGTCGCCACGCCTTGCAATCAGGCGTGTCGCCGACGGCGCTCGCGGTGATGCGTCGGGCAACGCCGGGGGAGTCGCGCAAGGATTCTCGTGTTGCTGCGGGCGTCGTATTCGGCCTCGCGTCAGGCTTGCGCTTGGAGGCTGATCCTAACCGGATGGCTTGACGGTGTCGGTGAGCGGCGCGCGCAGCGCGATGCCGGCTTCCTGCAGGCGGCTGACGATGTCGATCAGCAACTCGCTGCGGACGCCGCCGGAGACGCGCGGATTGGCAATGTAGGCGGTGGCGAAGAACACCAGCGAAGTGCCGTCGATGCTGTCAAGCAGCACCGAGGGTTCCGGCTTGGGCAGGATCGCCGGCTGTGCCGCGAGCGCCGCCATGACGATCTCGCGAACCTGCCGTGCATCGCATTCCAGCGGCAGCGGCAGGCGCACACGCACGCGCCCCTCCGCATTCGACAGCGTGATGTTGCGCACCGTCTTGGTGATCAGTTCGGAGTTCGGCACGATCACCGTGGAACGGTCGCCCATCTGGATTTCGGTGGCACGCACGTTGATGCGGCGGATGTCGCCTTCGACATCGCCGAGCGCGATCCAGTCGCCGACCTTGACCGGTCGCTCGATCAGCAGGATCAGGCCGGAGATGAAGTTCTGCACGATTGCCTGCAGGCCGAAGCCGATGCCGACCGACAACGCGCTCGCGACCCACGCGATGCGTTCGACCGATAACCCGAGCGCCGACAAGGCGAACGCGAACACGAGCACGCCACCGACATAGCCGAGCAGCGTGGTGATCGAGCTGCGCATGCCCGGTTCGAGGTCGGTGGTCGGCAGGTAACGGTTGAGCAGCCAGTTCTTGAGCAGGCGGACCACGAGCATGCCGAGAACGAAAACGGCGATTGCACCGAGGATCGCGTTGGGCGTGATTGTCAGCTGCCCGATCGTGATGCCGGAGCTGATCAGCGTGCCTTGTTGCAACAGTTCGGCCGGTCCCGCGCCGAGCGGTGCGAGAATCACCACGATCGCGAAGAAGAAGGTGCCGACGCGGAACAGACCCGACAGCAGCACGGCGATCTGGTCGAGCATCTTCGGCGAGATGCCCGAGGTCTTGCCGACCCATTTGGCGCGCTGCGACAGCATCGCGGCGAACGTGTCCTCGACGACGTTGACGAGCACGTAGAACACGCCCGCCACGATCGATATCCAGATCATCTGGGCGGTCAGGAACGCGGCGAGTGCGACATAGCCGATCGTTGCAGCGGCCAGCGCGCCGACCACGCCGCCACTCAGCACGACGAGCGCGAAGTGTATCCATACGGGGCGCGGCGACACGTCGCTGTCGACCGTTTCGGGTGCGCCGCGCAGGCGCCACAGGATGGCTGCGATGACCATGCTGTAGAGCACGGCGGCGACGAAGCTCATCGCGATCGTCGCCGAAAGGCTCGTGCCGATGACGCCATTGACGCGGTTGAGCAGGAACCCGACCACAACGATGACGGCGAGCAGCAGCGGGAAGCGGCGCAGACGCAAGGCGACGCTGTCGCCGATCGGGGCCAGTCGCCACGACGGCCGATCGGCCGACAGCAGCGCGCGTCCGAGGCCGACGATGAGACCGCCGAGATAGATCAGGTTGACGAATACGCGCGCCAGCGTTGCAAACGGTTCGACCAGTGCGCCGTTCCAGTTCAGGCCAAGATAGATCGCGTGTGCGCCGAGACCTGGCAGCAACGTCGAGATCACCAGCACGGCGAAGGCGAGCGCCGATCGACGCAGGCGACCTTGCGGCAGGCGATCGGCGGTCACGCGCAGCCACAACACTTCGAGCCACCAGCGGCCGAACACGAGCAGCAGGATGCCGATGCCGAGCCCGACGACCGACGGCACGCGATTGCCCGCGGCGAGGGCACTCGCGAGACTCGTGCGCACCGCATCGCGCAGTGCCATCACACGCGACAGGTCGCGCTCGCTGTTGGCCACGACATCCCGCCAGAACGCCGGCAGCAACGGTGATGAGGTGCGCTGTGACAGTTGCCTGCCGAACAGCGCCCGGCGCGTTTCGGCGACTTCGCCGGCGAGCTGCTGGCCGTCGGCAACGACCAGCTTGGCGCGCTTGATCTCGGCATCGAGCGCGGTGCGCTGCTTGCCGAGCTCCGCGCGTTGTCGCTTGATGTCTGAGGCTTCGGCCGGCGCGCCGTCGGCCGGCACTTCGCCGAGTTCGGCAAGCCGCGCGTCGATCGCTTCGAGCTTCGGCACGCGATCGGCGATCAAGCCATCGGCCTGTCCGGCGAGCATGCCGGCCATGTCGCGAAACTCGGTCAGCCGGGTCGGATCGAAATCGGCCGCCTGCAGTTGCGTGCGCAGATCGGCGAGCTGCCTGGTCGATGCATCGAACAGCTTGGCGGAATCCTGCTCCTGCGCGAACGTCGACGTCGCGGCCATGAGGCAGAACAGGAGTGAGGCGAGGCAACGCAGAACGTGAGGCATCCGCGCATCATAGAAGGCCACATCACGCGCGCCAATCAAAATACGCCAGAGATGTTCCCGTCATGTGTCGTCGCGGCTGAAGCAACTGCCACAGGGAAACAGCGGTCGTCGGAGTGACTTCAGCCGCCAACGCAATTCAGGCGTACCGCCAGAGGGTTGCCCTGAGATTCAATGTCACTCGCTGTGGTGCGATTGACTCAGCCCCCCGGCGCTTGCACATGCGTGGCTACGATCAACCAGTTCTCCAACGGCAGGCGCCCGTGCAGCGGTCTGAACGTGGCCTGCAAGCCACGACGCGCGAAGTGTGCCTCGAGTTCTTCGCGATTCGGATAACGTTGTGGTGCGGTATTCATCCAGCGCGTCCATCGCGAAACGCGATCAGCCGCGCGGGTCACGCTCATGCGCCAGTGGTCGCGGTGCAGGCCGGTGCGGATGACCAGTCGCGCGCGCGGCGTCAGTGCATCGATCGCCGCATCAATCAGCCCGGCTTGCGCATCGGGCCGCACGAACTGCAATACGTCCAGCATGGTCACGCTGCCATGGTGTGGAGGGAACGCGCTGGAGAGGTCCAGCGTCTCAAATCGTGTCCCTCTCAGGTTCGCCTTTAGCGCCGCCGCGCGAGCCGATTCGATCTTGCGACGATCGATATCGACGCCAAGAAATTCGGAAACGTGGCCACGCGCGTGCAAGGCATGCGCGAGCAAGCCGATGCCGCAGCCAAGATCGAGCAAGGGCTCGGAATCACCCTTCAATGCATCGGCGACGCCGGCATACAGCGGATCGGTCGAGAGCTTGATGCGCGCATACCAGTAATGATGCCGATTCGGCATGAAAGCGGCGGCTATGTTGCGGTTCTTGATCGTGGTCACGGCTAAGGCTCGGCTGGCATCGCGCGGAAGGACATTGGCCGCGAGCGGGGCGCGGCGAACGGAAGAATGGCAGAATCACGTACGCGCGATTGAGTCAATGCGTCATACGTGTTCCGGATTCGGCTTGTCGACGTCGAGCTTCCACTGCTTGATCGCACGCGCGACGTCTTCCGGATTCATCTTGCCTTCCGCCGCGAGTGCGGCAATCGCCGCGTGCGCAATCCAGTAGCGATCGACTTCGAAGAAGCTGCGCAACTGCGCGCGCGAATCGCTGCGGCCATAGCCGTCGGTACCGAGTGCGATGAACTTGCGACCGTCGGGAATGAACGCGCGTATCTGGTCCGAGTAGGCGCGCACGTAGTCGGTCGCTGAAACGACCGGACCGCTGCGGCTTTCGAGACATTCAGTGACCCAGGCCTTGCGCGGTTCCTTCTCCATCGGGTGCAGCCGATTCCAGCGCTCGACGTCGAAGCCGTCGCGGCGCAGCTCGTTGAAGCTCGGGCACGACCAGATGTCGGCGGCGACACCGAATTCCTTGTCGAGCAACTCGGCCGCCTCGATCACCTCACGCAGGATCGTTCCCGAACCCAGCAGCTGCACGCTCGGCACGCTCTTGCCTTTGCTCTTGCCCTTGGCCGATTCCGCATTCGCCGTTGCCGCTCCGCGCAACAGGTACATGCCCTTGATGATGCCGGCCTCGGCACCGTTGGGCATTTCCGGATGGCTGTAGTTCTCGTTCATGACAGTCACGTAGTAGTACGTGTCTTCCTGCTCGGTGAGCATGCGGCGCACGCCGTCCTGCAGCACCACGGCGATCTCGAACGAGAACGTCGGGTCGTAGCTGCGACAGTTCGGAATCGCCCCCGCCAGCAGATGCGAATGGCCATCCTCGTGCTGCAGGCCTTCGCCATTGAGCGTGGTACGACCCGCCGTGCCGCCGATCAGGAAGCCGCGTGCGCGCATGTCGCCGGCAGCCCAGGCGAGGTCGCCGACGCGCTGGAAGCCGAACATCGAGTAGTAGATATAGAACGGCAGCATCGGCACGTTGCTGACCGAATAGCTGGTCGATGCGGCAATCCACGATGACATCGCACCCGGTTCGCTGATGCCCTGCTGCAGCACCTGGCCGGACTGGTCCTCGCGGTAGAACATGAGCTGGTCGGCATCCATCGGCTTGTACTTCTGGCCGAACGGCGCGTAGATGCCGATCTGCCGGAACAGGCCTTCCATGCCGAACGTGCGTGCCTCGTCGGCGACGATCGGCACGATGCGCGGGCCGATCACCTTGTCGCGCAACAGCAGGTTGATGCCGCGCACGAACGCCATCGTTGTCGAGATTTCGCGATCACCCGAACCCTTGATGATCGGTTCGAACACCGACAGTTCCGGCGTCGGCAAGGTCTCCGACTTGCGGCGGCGCTGCGGCAGTTGACCGCCGAGCGCGGCGCGCCGTTCGAGCAGGTACTGGATCTCGGGCGAGTCCTTGCCAGGGTGGTAGTACGGTACGTTCGGCAGGTCGGCATCGGAGACCGGGATGTTGAAGCGATCGCGGAACGTGCGGATCGCGGCGTCATCCATCTTCTTCTGCTGATGCGTGATGTTCTGCGATTCGCCGGCGCCGCCCATGCCGTAGCCTTTGACGGTCTTGGCCAGGATGACGCTCGGCATACCCTTGGTGTTGACCACTTCGTGGTATGCCGCGTAGACCTTGTGCGGATCGTGGCCGCCACGGTTGAGGCGCCAGATGTCGTCGTCGGACAGGCTGGCGACGAGTGCTTTCAGCTCCGGATACTTGCCGAAGAAGTGCTCGCGGGTGTAGGCGCCACCGAAGGCCTTGCAGTTCTGGTATTCGCCGTCGACCGTTTCCATCATGAGTTTGCGCAGCATGCCGCTCTGGTCGCGTGCGAGCAGCGGATCCCAGTAACTGCCCCAGATCAACTTGATGACGTTCCAGCCGGCACCGCGGAACACGCCTTCGAGCTCCTGGATGATCTTGCCATTGCCGCGTACCGGTCCATCGAGACGCTGCAGATTGCAATTGACCACGAAGACAAGATTGTCCAATCCTTCGCGGCCGGCCAGCGAAATCGCACCGAGCGACTCGGGCTCGTCGGACTCGCCGTCGCCGATGAAGCACCAGACCTTGCGATCGCTTTTCGGGATCAGGCCGCGATGCTCGAGGTACTTCATGAACTGCGCCTGGTAGATCGCCTGCAACGGGCCGAGTCCCATCGACACGGTCGGCACCTGCCAGTAATCGGGCATCAGCCACGGATGCGGATACGACGACAGTCCCTTGCCCTTGCCGGCGACTTCCATGCGGAAATGGTCGAGCTGTTCCTCGCTGATGTGGCCCTCCAGATAGGAACGCGCATAGACACCGGGGCTCGAATGGCCCTGATGGAAGATCAGGTCGCCCGGATGCTCGGCGCTCGGTGCGCGCCAGAAATGGTTGAAGCCGACGTCATACAGCGTCGCGCTCGAGGCAAAGCTGGCGATGTGACCACCGAGATCGCCCGGCTTGCGGTTGGCGCGGATCACCATCGCCATCGCGTTCCAGCGCACGATCGAACGGATGCGCCACTCCATTGCCGCGTCGCCCGGCGACTTGGCTTCAAGATGCGGCGGAATCGTGTTGATGTATTCGGTGGTCGGCTCGAACGGCAAGTGTCCGCCGAGGCGCCGCGTTTCCTCGACCATGCGCTGCAACAGGTAATGCGCGCGATCGGTGCCATCGGCACCGATGATCGCCTTCAGCGAATCGGTCCACTCCATGGTTTCGACCGGGTCGAGGTCCTGGTCGAGAATGTCCTGAAGCTGGTTCATGCGGTTCCTCGGCGCTGCGCGCGGTTTCGACGAGCTGCGCACGTCGCGCGATGCGCGTCATGCTCAGGGGATGTCAAGTCTAGCCGGCTACCGGGTTAACTGCATGTTGCGGGGCGCAAGCCTGCGGCTGGTCAGGCGGCGCTCCAGGCAGGCGCTTGAGTGCTCAGCAAGAGTCGATTGCCGGGCGATCAGTGAACCCCTTGGCACGGCAGCCTCTGCCGTGGCGAGCGGGAACGGCAAACCGCGCCGTGAACGGGGCTCCGTTCTCCCCGAAAACGTGAGACTGCAGTGTCCTCGGAAACAGAATCATCACGCCACTGTCCGAATCGAGCGCCAAATGCGGTATTACAGTGCATCGATTGCCACTTACGGAATTGCGCATGCCCGCGTTCGCCGTCTTGCGTCACCTGGCGCTCCTTTCTGTGTTGGCCGCGACCGCGCCGGCGCAGGCCGATCTTGCGGTGTACACCGACGGCCTCGATAACGGATTCCAGAATTTCTCCTACGGCGGCGGCAGCGATTTCGCCAACACGACACCGGTGCACACGGGCAACCGCTCGATCGCGTTCACCGGCAATGCCTTCAATGCGCTGTCGTTCTTTCATTCGCCCGGACCGCTGGCGAGTACCGCCACACCGACCCTGCGCGTGTGGATACACGGGGGCAGCAGTGGCACCCAGCAATTCCGATTGTTCTTGCAGAATGCCGGTTCGATCGTCGCCCAGGCATCGCTCGACGCGTATCTTCCGCCGGGCGGCCTGGCGCCGAACAGCTGGCGCGAGGTGCGAGTCTTGCTGACCGCGCCACCACTTTCCTTCACTGGCGCGTTCGATCGCATCGATATCCAGAGCGATGCCGCGGGTGCGCAGGCCACCGCGTATTTCGACGACATCGCGCTGCTTTCGCCGGTCAGCGTCGGTGACGCGATCTTCACCAATGGTTTCGAGGCCGCGGTCGTGGTCGCCCCGATGTTCATCGAGCGCGGCGTGAACGTCGACAGCATGCTCGGCGATCGCTTCAGCTGGCGCGACAGCGCCACGCAACCGCGCAGCGCCGTGCTCGCGCACAACAACGGCCAGACCGGACCGGGAGGTTCGCGGGGCGGCGAGCTGCGCGAGTTCCGCTACCAGACCGCGGCCGGTACGCGCATCGTGCGCGCACCGCCGAGTGGCGCCGGCGGCTTCGGCTATGTCGTCTCGCACCGTGCCGAGGGAGGCAACGGAATTCCCGGTGACGACTCGCCACTTGGCCACGGCTTCAGTGGCACGTTCGAGCGTGTGTTCGAAGGTCGTCACCATGCGATCTTCCGTTTTACCCAACTGTACCCACGCTACTCGCGCACCACGGCGGCGCCACCGAACACGCGCTATGACGTGCCGGTCACGATCGACTGGGTGTTTTCCACCGGCCGCGATCATCCGCTGTGGGCATTGACCTGGGACCTCGCCGCCGCCGGCGTGCCGGTCAATGCGCTCGAGGACGATTCACGCGCGCCGTACGGCGAGTTGTTGTTCGATGGCGCGGCAACTTCGGGCGCGCACAGCGCGATTGCCGGCGTCGGCTGGGGTGATCGCTACGTGTTCGCCAGCATCAGCAGTCCGGTCACCTACAACAGCGCCTGGACCTGGAACACGCCGAACACGATCCCGTACGTGAAACTCTGGACGACCGCGGTCGATGCAACGATGGGAACCGTGCTGACACAGACGATCCAGCAGCAGGATGCCGGTGGCTATTTTGGCGCGAATCGCTGGAACACGACGAGCGCGGCCGGCAACGCCTGCGCGGCCGGCAACGATGGCCCGAGCGCGCATGCAATGCCGTGCAGCTTCAACTGGCCGTACCAGTCGATCAACTATTCGATGGGGCAGGTGATCGGCGGCAGCAATGCCAATGGCACCAACAATACGCGCCTGGCCTGGGGCACCAACTTCGGCTTCCTCGGCCAGTCCAGTTACTACGTGCACGGCAGTGCGTTCTTTGGCGGACCGCTGCCAAACGCGACCGCCTCGGGCTGGCCACGCAAGAGCTACTCGACCTTCGTCGTTCTCGGCAACCACAGCCTCGACCCGATCGGCGCGCAAGTCGAGCAGATCGAAACCGTGCAGGGCCTTGCACTCACCGCGACGCTCGGCAGCGTCGTCACCACTGGATCGGCTGGCGTCGGTCGCCCGGACACCGTCGCGTATGCGCCTGCCGGATACGATGCGGTGTACTCCGCCTTGCGTTTCAACGCTGCCGGTGGCGCGTTGAGCGCGAACATCGGTGTCGGCAACGGCACACTGCGCGAACCGCTGCTGATTGTCGGCGGCATCAGTGTTGCGCCCTCCAGCATCCAGCTCGGCGGCGCCACGCTGATTGCCGATGCCGACTACTACGCCTCGCTGCGTGCAGATACCGGTGAGCTGTGGATCACGCTTGCCCGTGATCTTTCCGGCGCGACCAATGCGTTGACGATCGTGCCGTGATAGGTCACTCGGTGCGACGCGAGGTGGGAGTGCCGAAGCTGAGACGGACAGAACCCACATCCGCGCCGCGCAAGACCTGCGCATCGCTCAGCCGGCGGCAGCCTCCTGCGCCGCACGGATCTGCGCCTCGACCGCGGCGATTGCGGTCATGTTGACGACACGACGCACGGTCGCCGCCGGCGTCAGGATGTGCGCCGGTTTCGACACGCCCATCAGGATCGGGCCGAGTGCCACGCCTTCGGTCATCACGCGCGTGATGTTGTAGCCGATGTTGGCAGCATCGAGGTTCGGGCAGACAAACAGGTTGGCGCGACCCTTCAGGCGCGAGTTCGGAAACAGTTTTTCGCGCACGTCCTCGTTGAACGCGGTATCGGCATGCATCTCGCCCTCGACTTCGAGATCGGGCGCACGCTCGCGCACGCACTCCAGTGCACGCCGCATCTTGGCCGCCGAGGCATCTTCATGGCTGCCGAAGTTGGAATGCGAAAGCAGCGCGATCTTCGGCGTGACGCCGAAAAGCTTGAGGCGGAACGCCGCCTGCAGCGTGGCTTCGGCGATCAGCTCGGCACTCGGATCGAGCTTCACGTGCGTATCGAGGAAGAAGAACACGCCCTTCTCGTTGATCACGCCAGTCATCGCCGATGGCGCCTGGATGCCCGGATCGAGCGGCAGCACGTCGGTGATGTAGCGCAGCTTCTTGTGATAGCGACCGATGATGCCGGTCAGCATTGCATCTGCCTCGCCACGACGCAGCATCAGTGCGGCGATCACGGTCGGGCGCGAGCGCACGATCGCCTTGGCGCTGTCGGGCGAAACCCCGCGGCGCTCGAGCAGGCTGTGGTAGAGCGTCCAGTATTCCTTGAAGCGCGGATCGTTCTCGATGTTGCAGATCTCGAAATCGATGCCCGGACGCATGCGCAGGCGCATGCGCTGGATGCGCGATTCGATCACCGCCGGACGACCGACCAGGATCGGCCAGGCCAGGTGGTCGTCGACGATGTGCTGCACCGCGCGCAACACGGTTTCTTCCTCACCCTCGGCATAGACCACGCGTTTGCGGTCGCTGCGCGCACGGTCAAACACCGGTTTCATGACGAGGCCGCTGCGGAACACGAACGTATTGAGCCGCGCGCGATAGGCCTCTTCGTCGACCAATGGTCGCGTGGCCACGCCCGATGCCATCGCGGCGAGTGCCACGGCCGGTGCGAGCTCGGTCAGCAGGCGCGGATCGAACGGCTGCGGAATCAGGTAATCGGGACCGAACGAACGCGTCTGGCCGCCATAGGCACGCGCGGCGACATCGGACATCTCGCGCCGCGCCAGTTCGGCAATCGCATTGACGCAGGCGATCTTCATCGCCTCGTTGATCGCGGTCGCACCGACATCGAGCGCACCGCGAAACAGATACGGGAAACACAAGGCGTTGTTGACCTGGTTCGGATAGTCCGAACGGCCGGTCGCGATGATCGCGTCCGGGCTGACCTCGCGCACCAGTTCGGGCAGGATCTCAGGGGTAGGGTTGGCCAGGGCAAACACGATCGGTTGCGCGGCCATGCGCCGGACCAGGTCCTGGCTGAGGATGCCCGGCGCCGAAAGTCCGAGGAAGATGTCGGCGCCGTCGATGACCTCGGACAATGTGCGGGCGGTGGTTTCGCGCGCATAGCGTCGCTTGGTGTCGTCGACTTCTTCGATGCGACCGGCATAGACGAC
>JBBSOU010000051.1:0-24101 GCA_038259445.1 Lysobacterales bacterium
GGCTAAGCTTTACGCAATTCCATGTCGAACCGCCCAACCGCTACTGCGCCCGCGGTGTCGGTCGCGAACGTCACCACCAGTTTGCTGCGCTCGGCCGCCGGCAGTGCCTGCAGGATGCGGTCGACGTCGTTGAGCGCCTCGCCGCCGAAATACATCTGCGTGATCAACTCGCGATGTCCGGTGTGCGAGACCTTGAAGTGCACGTGCGGCGGCCGCGACCAGCCGCGCTCAACCGGATATGCGCCAGGCACGATGGTCATGAGCCGCCACGCACCCTCGGCATCGGTCAGCAGGCGCGCATAGCCCTGGAAATTCGGATCCAGCGGCGCCGGATTGGTTTCCGCTGGATGCGCGTAGCGACCATGGTGATTGGCCTGCCAGACATGCACGACTGCACCGGCCAGCGGCACACCGCTGGCATCGCGCACGACGCCATGGATCTCCACCGTGCGGCCGGCTGCGCGCTGGGCGCGACCGTCAAGCTGCGTCAGGTCGGCGTCCGATTCCGCCGGCTCGCCGACCGGAAAGAACGGGCCTTCGATCTGCGGCGGCGTCGCGGCCGACAGCGGACCCAGCCCGGCCAGGCCGACTGCAGCGATGGCACCGATGACAGCACGGCGGCGGCGCGGATCAAGTGGCTCGGACATGGCGACCTCGCAGGGCAGGAATCAACAGTGTAGCGCCGGATGCTTTGGCAAAAATGCCGCCACCGGCGAAATCCGGTCAGGGTCATTTTCCGCTCCCGCAGATACCGGGCGCGTGACGTCAGAACATGCGGAAAATCACTCTGATTCCATTTCCGCCATTTTTCGCGAATGGAAAAATCGTGTGGCCCCCGAGACATGACCTTCGGTGGGAGCAAAGGTCACCCCAACATTGGCCTCGTCATGTCCCCAATCCACCGTCACTTCCATCTGCGCATCTCCGGCGCCCTGGCGCTGTTGCTTCTGTCCGCACTGGCTCCGCAGGTGCATGCCGCCGAATATTGCGTCGGCTCTCCCAGCTCGTTGCAAGGCGCGCTCGACCAGTCCGAAATCGATGGGCAGGACGGTGAGATCAAGGTGCGCGAGGCCACCTGCAGTCCTTTGACCTTGGCCAGGACATTGAGTATTTCCTCGGCCATGCCGTCGGAGAAATAGCCCTGGTCGCCGGCCTGCGACAGGTCGACGAAAGGCAGCACGGCAATGCTGGCTGGGTCGGGGCCTGCGATCTCGCCACCGCCTGCGGCGCCCGGTTGCGCTTGCGCGATCGCTTGCTGGCCCGGTGCAGAGGCCGCGGGCGGCGGTGGCGATGCGGCGGGCTTGAACAACACCATGGCGCCCACTGCAAGCAGCAGCACAATCACGGTCAGGTTCAGTTTGCGCGCGGTGTGGTCCACGCTGCTGCGATTGCGGTCCAGTTCGCTGTCGCGCCTGAGACCATCAGGGGTCAGCTCGAAGATCCACGAGAACACCAGCGCCGGAACGAAACCCAGCGCCAGCAGTACGATCAGCGCACGCAGCACCCAGTCCGGAATCCCGAACAAGGGCAATACGGTTTCGGCGACCTGCACCAGCAGCCACGCCCCGACCAGATAGAGCCCGGCGATGCGGATCACGTTGCGGCGCTTGAGTTCCGCGAACAGGCTCATGGCGCTTCCGTCCCGATTGCCCGCAGTCCTTCGTAGATGTCCCGGTTGTTGCCGGTCATGTCGGTGAGGCGCGTTTCCAGATCGGCGATGCGCAGGCGCAGCAGCCGAACGAACTCAGGGTCGGAACGCAGTGCAACGGCGGACGCGTCGATGGTTTCCGCCGGCAGCGCCAGCGTGCACGGATAGCCCTGCACGTCGGCGATGCCTTCGAAGTCGCCGGGCTGGATGTAGCGGTCGCCGCAACTGCGCGCCAGTTCGCGCTGCACGTCGTTGGCGATGCTCATGCGGAACGCCTCGCGGTACAGCGATTGCATGCTCTCGCGCACGAGGTTTTCGATGGTCGCGATGCGGTATGCCGAAGCCGCCGTCGCGAGCAGTGCCTTGTCCTCGATCAGGCCGAGGCTGCCGGTCGAGACTAGTTCGTCGTAAGTCGAACGCAGGCGTGCACCCTGCCGGTACTGGGTGGCGCGGTAGGCGTTGACGAGCAGGTCGTGACTGGAAATCGTGCTCTTTCCGGTCAGCGCATCGACCGCAGTTTCCGATGCGTCGCGCACGTCGCGGTAGTACTCGATCAGGAACTCGTAGAGCCAACGCTCACCACGCAGGTCCTCGCGCAGGCGCTCGGCAAACTCGGCGCCGCGCTGGCGCGATTCGCGCTCGGCATTCCAGTTGCTGACCTGGATACCGACGAACACGCCGAGCACGACGATGAAGAAGTCGATGCCGACTGCGGTCCAGTTCTGCTCGCGGACGTGTTCGATGACGCGGCGCAGGATCACTCAGTTGCCCACGTGCTGTTCGGCTGGTCTTGCTTGTTCGGCCTTCGACGACGCCTGCAAGGTGCGTTTCGTCGAACCGGAAGAAACGGCAATGCCGAGCGCGGCCAGGACTTCGGACTGCCGCCCTGTCACCCGCGACGCGTAAGCTTCGGAACGCTGCATGTTGTCGATGAAATCGTTGAGGAACGATTGGTTGTGCCTCATGGCCGCGAAGTCACATAGCGAGTCTGCCCACGACGAAAGCCCGAGGTTGATCAGGTCCGGGTAGGCCCGCCCGAGTGGCAGGCGGTCGATCTGGATATCGGTCCGCAGTTGGGATGATTCCGCGTTCGTTTGATCGAGGGAAAGAATGGCAGTCCTGATCACGGCGTCGCGGATCAGGATGATGCGACCGGTTGCGATCATTTCCTTGATCGTGGGCGGGTAGAAAATCGTCGCCGCGAAGATGTGCGAAGTCCCTAGCGCCGCGCAGTGCTCCGCGCCGAGTGCGGCTGCGCCTTCGCCCGTCTTGAAGAAGTCCCGAACTTCGATCATGCGCTGCATGCGTTTGCGAACGGTTTCGCGGCTGGCTTCAACCTCCGGCGTGATCTCGGCGATCTCCCGATCAAGGCGATCGAGATAGGCGGCTTCGGCCACCCGATCGCGCCGTGCGTCGTTCCAGTTCGCTACCTCGATGCCCATGTACACGCCGACTACGACGATCACGAAATCGATGCCCACCGCGAACCAGTTCTGCTCGCGTACGTGCTCGGTAACGCGGCGCAGGATCATGCTGCGACCTCCGCGTCGATCGCGCGCAATGCGGCGGCTTTCGCCCGGATCGCCGTGCGGCGGTCGTCGTCGAGGCGCTGCAGGTTGCGCAGTTGCATGACCATGCGCTGGTTGCGCTTGAGCGAGGATTCGTGGCGCAGCAGGAAATCCCAATACAGCGTGGTGAACGGACAGGCGTCGTCGCCGAGCGACTCGGCCGGGTCGTAGCGGCAGCCGGCGCAGTGGTTGCTCATGCGATGGATGTACTTGCCGGTGGCGACGTAGGGCTTGCTCGCCATAAGGCCGCCGTCGGCGTACTGCGACATGCCGAGCGTGTTCGGCAGTTCGACCCACTCGACCGCGTCGACATAGACGGCGAGGTACCACGCGTGCACCTGCTGCGGACGCACGCCGAACAGCAAGGCATACAGACCGGTGACCATCAGGCGCTGGATGTGATGCGCGTAGCCGAGCCGCAAGGTCTGGCCGAGGGCGTCGCGCAGGCAGGCCATGTCGGTGTCGCCGCTCCAGTAGAACGCCGGCAGGTCGTGTTCGGCATCGAGCGCATTGAGCGCAACATAGCCGGGCATGCGCTGCCAGTAGATGGCGCGCACGTATTCGCGCCAGCCGAGGATCTGGCGGATGAACCCTTCGACCGACGCGAGCGGCACGGAGCCATCGCGCCATGCCGCCTCGGCGGCGGCGATGACACGCCGAGGGTCGAGCAGCTTGAGGTTCATCGCCGCGCTGATGCGGCTATGGAACAGCCACGGTTCGTTCGTCCACATCGCGTCCTGCCAATCGCCGAACGCCGCCAGTCGATGCGTGATGAAGTCTTCGAGCGCGAGTTCGGCATCGTCGGCAGTCACCGGCCAGTCGAATGCAGCGAGGTCACCCGGATGATCCGCAAAGCGCACCTCGACCATCGCGATCACCGCGCGCGTGATCGCGTCCGGCGCAAAGGCGCGCGGCGCGACAAGAGCGGGCGGACCTGACTTGCCGAAGCTCTTGCGGTTTTCCTTGTCGAAATTCCAGCTGCCGCCGGCCGGTTTGCCGTTGTCCATGAGCACGTCGTGACGTACGCGCATCTCGCGGTAGAAATATTCCATGCGCAGTTCCCGGCGCCCGGTGGCATGCGTGTCGAACTCGGCGTGCGTGCACAGGAAATGCCGGTCCTCGCGGACCTCGAACTCGACATCGGCTGCCGTCAGACATGCCTCGATATCGACACGCACCTGCCACTCGCCGGGCTCGACAAACAGGACCCTTTGCGGTCGCACATGCTGCAGGAACGCGGAGAGCACCTCGGCAAATGTGTCGCCCGATGTTTCCAATTGCAGATTCGGCGCGCCGCTCCAGACCGCCGCATCGACGGTCAGTTCGCGATAGAACACGCGCCATCCGCGCGCGCGCAATGCATCGCGGAAATGCCGCATCGCAGACAGAAACACGACGCTTCGCGGCTTGCCCGACCAGACCTTGGTACTTTCGTGCACGACCTCGGCCATCCAGACCGCATCCTGCTGCGGATCGAAGCCGTGCAGCGCCGCCGAGTCAGCATCGAGCTGATCGCCGAGCACGAGGACGAGATGGCGTGTGCTCATGTGCCGGCAGGCTTTGGCAGTCTCGTTGCAAGTTTTCGCGCCGCGGCCTGATGCATGTTGATCAGCGACGTCATCACTTCAAGATTGGTGATCCAGAAACGCAGTTCGGGCAGCAGGCGCGGATCAGCGAGGTACGCGTCGAGTACCGCTTGTGCGGCCTGCTCGGACATCGGCGACTCGCAGTCGAGCAGTACCTGATCGGCGTTGTCGTCGGTGCGGTGGCAATTCGCCCACACCTGCGCCGACGCAATCGTCGGCGTGAGCCCGCGCACCAGCTTGCGGTACTCGGGTTCGTCGCGGAACAAGTCATTGGCCGCGTAGCCGGTGCCGCCGACGTAATGTCCCGACAGCGCTGCGCGCAGATTCTGGTCGACAATCAGGCCGAGGTCGCCGGCACTGCGCAGTTCCTGGTAGGTCGTGTCTGTCGGCACGTACGGATAGAGTTGGCTGGCCTGGTAGAAGGCGAGCACGGTCTTCCAGACCGAGTCGTGTGCCAGCGTGTCGTCCTCGGCATAGCGGATGGCCTGATGTCCGTAGGCGATGACCTTTTGCCAGAACACGCGGCGCTGCTCGGGCATGGCGACATCTTCGGCAAGGTCGGCGCGGATGCGTTCGACATAACCCTGCGCACGCTGCGCCTCAAGACGCGACGCGTTCCAGTTGCTGACCTGAATGCCGACGAATACGCCGAACACGACGATGACGAAGTCGATGCCGATCGCGGTCCATTGCTGGCTCCGGACATGCTCGATGACGCGGCGCAGGAGCAAGCGGGGCTACCGTGCCGTGCGGCAGGTTGATCGCTTGCGGAAACCGCCGGTGCGACCATGCTCGAGGAAACCGCCGGACGTCGGCATCGGATCGGCACCCGGTTGCCGCAGGCGTGGACACAAGAGCGTGTCCCCGACCCGGACCGGCGTGGATTCGTCGTGCTCGACCGCTCTCACTGCCCCATCTCCCCAATGATGCGACTGCCGGGCTGCGCATGGCCGGTCTGCGCAGGGCACCGGAATGCGGTTCAGAAGCGACACTGCTCGCGCGCAGGTCGTTGACGAAATAGTACACGAATGCCAAGTCCGTCACGGAATGCCGATGACCCACATCCCTGCGGCTTTGTGCCCTTGGTCCACCGACGGCGGAAGACGCGGTGACGGCAGTATCCGGCGACGGGCATACAATGCGCGCCCACCGAACGGAACGATGGATTGGACATGCGTGTATGCGTCTATTGCGCGTCGAGTGACCAGTGCGATCCGCTCCATCGCGAGACCGCCCATGCACTCGGTGCATTGCTCGCCACGGCTGGCTGCACGATCGTCTACGGCGGCGGCTCGGCCGGATCGATGGGCGCACTGGCCGACGGCGCGCTGTCGCAGGGCGGCAAGGTCGTTGGCATCCTGCCGAAGTTCATGGCCGACCTCGAATGGGGACACCCGGGCCTGACCGAACTCGAACTGGTCGAAGACATGCGTGAGCGCAAGCACCGGTTGCTGACCAACTCCGACGCGGTGGTTGCCTTGCCCGGCGGCTGCGGCACGCTCGAGGAACTGTTCGAGGCATTGACGCTCAAGCGTCTCGGGCTCTACTTCAATCCGATCATCCTGCTCGACACGAACGGCTTCTACAGACCGCTGCAATCCTTCATGCAGCAGGTGACTGATCAGCATTTCATGAATGCCGAACATCTGCAGATGTGGTCGCTGGTTGCACAACCCGAAGACGTGTTGCCGGCGATTGCGGCGACGCCGCGCTGGCGTGATGACGCGCGTGATATCGCCGTAGTGCGCGCGCGCTGAAACTCAGCCGGCCGCGCGGTTCTTGCCGTCGCGCTTGCCGCGATAGAGCGCTTCGTCGGCAATGCGGATGCAATCGTGCAGCGACATGCCGGAGCGGTATTCGCTGAAACCGATCGTCACCGTGATGTCGATCGACTCGAGCTCGCCGACCATGCCGATAGGTTCGGCACTGATGCGCTCGCGCAACTTGTTGGCAAGGATCAAGGCACCGGACTCGGATGAATCGGGCAACAGCAGCAGGAACTCTTCGCCGCCCCAGCGCGCCACCGTGTCCTGCTTGCGAACGGTGTCGCGCAGGCGCCGCGCCACCTCGCACAACACCTCGTCGCCGACATCGTGTCCGTAGCGATCATTGATCAGCTTGAAATTGTCGAGATCGGCCATCAGCACGCAGAACGGACGGCCACCGCGATTGACGCGGTGGGCCTCGTATTCCATGAGCTCGAGCAGATGTCGCCGGTTCGGCAGGCCGGTCAACGGATCGGTGCGCGCGGCCACCGCAAGCTCGCGCGCGCTGCGCACGCCGATTCGGTAGCGGCTCAGCAGCACGAGGAAGAACGCGATGGCGAGCACGGCAATCAGTGCGCTGAGCTGGAACAGCATGCGCTGACGCTGCAACTCGAGATCCGAAATCGCCGCCTCGCTGCGCAGCGCCTCGATTTCCGTGGCGGCGCGATCGGCGTCGAAACGATCCTGCAAGTCAGCGACCTTGGCGCGCTGATCTTCATGGGCAATCATCGTGGCAAAACGCGTCACCTCTCGCTGGGCCGCGAGCGCAGTCGGATAATCGGCCCGTGTTTCGGCGAGAGTGACGCGAAGCTCCGCGACGATGCGCAGCAGGCTGAGGCTTTCGTCGGGAATGAGTCCGGCCGCCTCGTCGAGGGCTACCTGCGCATCGTCGTAGCGACGCAGGCTGCTCAAGGTAGTGACCTTGCTGATCAGCGAATTTATCGTGCCGAAACGATCGCCGATATCCTTGCGCAACTGCAGCGAGCGTTGGTGCTGCTCGAGCGCCTCGGCCGGCCGATTGAGGCGATCGAGCGCGAGTCCGATATTGCTCGCCGCATAGGCGACACCGCGCTGGTTGCCGATCGTCTCGAACAGGGCGAGCGCGCGCTCATTGAGGGACTGCAGCGTCCGGAACTCGCGCTGCGCCTTCTCGCGGTCACCGCTGGCAACGGCGGTATCGCCGAACTTCGCAGCCACCGCTCCGAGGTTGACCAGCGCGCCGGCGATGCCTGGCTTGAACTGCGCGGCTTCAAACGCCTGCAGAGATCGCGTTTGGTACTCGCGTGCTTTCTCGTACTCGTCGAGTGTCGTGTAGAGGATGCCGATGTTGCCGGCGGTCTTGGCCGTTTCGGTCAACTCGCCGGCCGCATCGCTGGCGGCGAGTGCCGTCAGGTAGTGACCGAGCGCGCGCTCGTAGAGTTCGAGCTCGGCCAGGGCGACGCCGAGTCCACGATGCAGGAACGCCAGTTGGGTCGATGTGCCAGCCGTACCGAGAGTTTCGATGGCCTGTTCGTAACGTGTCACGGCCTCGTCGTTGCGACCCAGCACGTTGAGGTTCGAGGCGATTCCGCCGAGCAGCGCGGCCTTGCCGGTCGCGCACTCGCCAGCCTCGAGTTCCAACTCGGCGAGCGTCGTCTGGCCGCGCTCCACCGCGGCCGTCGGGTTCGAGTCGCGCGCAGCGACCAGTTCGCTGCCGATGGTTTCGAGGTCAGTGCAGGCAACCTGCGCGCCGGCCTCGGTCGCAAGTGCGAGGAACACGGCCACGAGCACCGAGCGAAGCCGCCAACGCATCGGCGGGTTCGCAGCCGCCGTGCGAACGCCAGCGGATTGCCAAGGGCTCTGGAAAAAAGGTCGGATCATTTCACGTATCAAGCACAATCAATGCCAATTCCCGCGGTTGCCCCTTTCGCGCGCCGCGTCCGGGGTATTGCCTCGACCCTGCTTTGGAAAGGATTGGACCATTGACGCGTGAATGCGCGATCGAGTCAAACGCTCTGGAATCGTTCGGCGCGGGGCACCGCCGGCGCCGATTGCAGTCGCATCACCGCTCGAAATCGCTGGATGTGCCGGTGAGTTCGCGCACGCCGCTATCGCCATCGCCGAAACCGTCACCGTCATTGCCGGCATCGCCGGCATCGCCATCGCTGCCAGGCTGCGCTCCACTGCCGTCGTTGCGCGCACTGCGATCGGCGGCCTTGTCCCAACGCGACATGATCGGATTGACCGATTCGGACGATTCGAGTTCGCTGATCAATGCTGCCTTGCGCGCTTCGGCAAGATCGGTCCAGTGGCAGTCATCGATCGCGCCGGCCATCGCATACAGCAGGTTGAGGCTCGGACGGAACCCGGCGCGCTTGACCTTGAGGAACACCTCCACCGGACCGACCCGGGTCAGATCCTCGATCGTGCGGATTCCCACTTGACGCAACCATGCAGCCGATTTCGGCCCGACGTTGCGGATCTTGACGTCACCCTTGCTCATCGCTCTCCCCTTCCGCTGCAATCCCGCCGCGCAGGGATCGGACGTACACGCGGCACAACGCCTCCATGCCGACCCGATCGTCGTCATCGAAACGTGACGGCTCGGGACTGTCGACATCCCACACGCCGATCAGCGTTTCACCATCGAGCAGCGGGACGACGATCTCCGACCGCGACGCCGCATCGCAGGCAATATGGCCGGGGAAGGCATGCACGTCAGCGACCATTTGCGTCGTGCGTGTGGCCGCGGCCGTACCGCACACGCCCTTGCCGAGCGCGATGCGCACACAGGCCGGCTTGCCCTGAAATGGCCCGACCACGAGTTCACGGCCGTCGAAGAAATAGAAGCCGCACCAGTTGACGGCCGGCAAGGCTTGCCAGACCAGAGCCGCCAGATTGGCCGCATTGGCGATGCGGTCGTGCTCGCCATGGAGCAGCCCGCCGGCCTGCACAACGAGTTCCGCGTAGAGCGCGGACTTGCTTTCGACCGCGATCGGTGCCGCTACGAAGCTCATCAACGTCACCCCATTGCGTGCAAGTACGCCATTCTAACCGCATGCGGCATATCGCCGGGGTCGCTACCATGGGCGCTTCGAGCGCAATGCCACACACACCGGAGCCGACAACATGATGATCGACGCACACAGGCCACGACGCTCCACCGGTGCAATCGGCGTGCTGCTGTGGCTGCTCAGCGCGGTCGCCAACGCCAGCAGCGCCGGAACCACCGATCCGATATTCCGCGATGGTTTCGATCCGGCGATCGTTTATGCCTACGACGACGGTGATGGCGATACCAACCAGGGACCGCCGTCGACCTTCGATCCCGACATGCTGTGGGGCAACTACTACCTGACCCAGCCCGGCGGCGAAGTGATCACGCGCATCTCGGTCGCCTTCGGACCGACCTTTCCGTCGCTGGCCGCTGGACCGGTGACGTTCTGGCTGCTCGATGACCCGGATGCCGACTTCGATCCACGCAACGCGACAGCCGTCGCGTCGGTACAGGCGACGCCTGACGTGTTCAACGACAATTTCTACACCGTCGAGATTCCACCGACGCAGGTCAGCGGCGCCTTCTTCGTCGGCGCGAGCGCCCTGCTCGACGGTGGCGCGGATCGACCGGCGCGCGTCGATACCGGCGCATCGGGTCAGGATTCATGGTTCTTCTACGCGCCGGATATTGCCGCCGTGATCGATGACCTCGCCTCGGCACCCTTCGCAACGCGCAACAACAACCCGCAGTTCGTCGTGCTCCCTGGTGCGTTCATGGTGCGCGCGACCGGCGTGGCGGACTGAGCCGTCAGCGAGTCTTCACTGCAACGAAGTCGGTACTCGGCCGTTGCCGCCGGCCACATTGCGGAGCCGGATGCAGGTGACGAGCGGTAGACGAAGGACTGCTGATAAGCTGGCAAAGCGTTCGAATGAGAACGCATCTCGGCGCCCCCCCATGTCCGATCCTGCAGCACCGACACCACGCGACTCCACAGAACGCGGCGAGGACGGCTTTCGCAATCGCGGCGGCGAGGTGACGCGTACGGAAGCATTTTTCGATGCCGCGTTCGCGTTCGCGGTGACGCTGATGGTGATCTCGATCGATGAGATTCCGAAAAGTTCGGTGGAACTGCTGCGGGCACTGAAGTCGGTTCCGGCCTTTGGTGCGAGCTTCCTCCTGATCACATTGTTCTGGCGCGGCCATGCCGACTGGAGCCGGCGCTACGGCATCAACGACAACTACAGTCAGCGGCTGGCGCTGGCGCTCGTGTTTCTCGTACTGATCTTCGTCTATCCGCTGCGCATGGTGTTCAGTTCATTTTTCTCCTGGATCACCGACGGCGTACTGCCTGCGGACCTTCGATTCGCCGGCGCAGACGAGGTACGCCTGATGTTCCTCGTGTTCGCCGTCGCATTCGGCTCGATGGGCACGATGATGGTTCTTCTCTACCGGCACGCGTGGTCGCAACGCAGCGCGATCGGCCTCGATCCGGCCGAGACCCTTGGCACGCGCTACAACCTGCTGCGCTGGCTGATGTTGCCTGCCTTCTCGCTCATTTCGATTGGCTTGACCGTGACGATTCCGGAGGTGCCGGGACAGGGTTGGCTGCTGGCCCTGCCCGGACTGGTTTTCTTTGGCCTCCATGTTCTTCAGGCCATCATCGGACAGCGTCATCGTCGCAGGCTCGCGCAACTGCGCTCGACATGAGTCGTTCGGTGTATGTCACCGGAACCGACACCGGAATCGGAAAAACCTACGTGAGCCGATGGCTGATCGAACGCAGCCGCGCGCGTGGCTTCTCGACGCTCGGCATGAAACCGGTCGCCAGCGGTTGCACCATGACCGCGCGTGGGCTGCGCAACGAGGATGCCGAAATCCTGCATGCGGCCGGCAGCGTCGAGGCCGATTACGACGACATCAATCCGTATGCGTTCGCGCCGCCGATCGCGCCGCACATTGCCGCGCGCGAGACGCGCGTGACGATCGACCCTGCGCGCATCGAGGCTGCCTATCGACGCCTCGCCGCGCGCGCCGATGCGGTCATCGTCGAAGGTGTCGGCGGCTGGGCTGCGCCGCTCGGTGAGTCGCTCACGCAGGCCGACATCGTGTGCGCGCTCGATGTCGGCGTCGTGCTCGTCGTCGGCATGCGCCTCGGCTGCATCAGCCACGCGCTGCTGACCGCGCGCGCGATCGAAGCCGATGGTTGCCGGCTGGATGGCTGGATCGCCAACCTGATCGATCCGTCGATGCTGCGTCTGGATGAGAACCTCGACACGCTGCGCGCGCGAATTGCGGCACCGTTGCACGAGGTTGTTGCGCACGCACGTGCCATCGATGATGGACGTGCTCGCCATGGTTTCAATACGAGTCCGGACTGAGCGTCGCCTGACCGGGCAAGCACGCTTGTCATCCCGTGTGCCGCGCACGCCGCTAGACTGTCTGCCAGATCACAGGAGAACCGCATGTCCGCCCCACAACGCTATTTCATCACGATCGATTCGCTCGCCAATGCACGCGGCAACGTGCCCGAATTGTCCTTCACTGGCGATTCGCCCGAGACGCTGGCGGCAACTCTGCAGGAAGCGCTGCGCGAACCGCTCCTGTGGGAACGTTGGCGCGCAACGCAGGAGGAACCCGATGAGGTCGACCCTTCCACTGGCGCTACCGACCCTTCCGCGACGGTCAGCGGCACGTTGAGCGACCTGCGCAGTGAACTCAAGGTCACCACCGCACTCTCGCACGCGATCGTCAAGCATCGCCTGGATCTGCTGATCGGTCGCCACTGGAAACTGCGCGACGTCAGCGCGGCGTGACGAGGTCGGCGGGGAGCGCATCGCGCCTGGCGGCGCTTCCCACGAGAGCTACAAGAGCCACGAGAGCCACAAGGGCCGCGAGAAATCCAGTCGTGCCGCAAGTCCGTGGGAAGTGGCGTCAGCCACGATGCTCTTCGCCCACCCAGACGGCATCCCAGAATGGATAGCCGCCCACTCGGTCGACCAATTTCGCACGAACCGGGTTGCGGATGACATGGCGCGCGATCTCGAGGATGTCCTCTTCAGCGCGAACAGCGTGATCGTGGAAACCATCAGCCCATAGTGGACAACGAAGCTCGACTCTGGCCTTGACGGAACGAGTCATTGCACCTTTGAGACGCCCGATGAGTGCAGACAGCGTATCCATGTCGCCGAGTACGATGATTCCATGCCAATGGTCGGGCATGAGGACCCAGCAGAGTACGTGTGAGCTGCGCAAGATCGTGCGCGACTGCATGACGACGGCAGCCGCTGAGGCAGCCTGCCAATTGGCGAAGACAGGTTTGCGCATTGCAGTGGCAAACGTGACGAGATACACCCGTCCGGGTTCACTGAACCGACCACCGCGCAGTTGCGCGCTGCCCCTTGCTGGATAGCGGACCTTTGCCATCCGGACAGAATGGCGCTTCGCCATGAACGAGCGAATCGGAAAGCCCGGCAAATCTGTGTAGGAAATATGCGACTCGGCAGTGCGAACGCACGCGGTTCAAGAGAGTCATCCGGTTCCGATACCGTCACAGAAGCACCGCGCCTGTGGCGCTTGCCACGACAGCATGCCAATCGCGTGCGCCAGTGGCGGCCGGGACTTCTGTCCCGTGCGCCGCACCCCCGAATCGTTCTACGATCGGCGAATCGTTCCCGGGGAGTCTTGCGCATGCATCTTCGTTCATTGGCCGCCACCGTGCTGGCCGCCCTGCTTGTTCCTTCACTCGCCATGGCTGCAGAAAAGTCCGACAAGAAAAAGGACGAGGCGCCGAAGTGGGATGTCAACGCCGCACACGGCAAGACGAAGACGGTGCGGTTCAGCACCGAGGAAGGCACATGGATCGACCTCGACGTGAGTCCGGACGGCAAGCAGATCGTGTTCAGCCTGCTCGGTGACCTGTACCTGCTGCCGATCAGCGGTGGCGCAGCAAAGCGCGTGACGAGTGGTCCGGCCTGGGACGTGCAGCCACGATTCTCGCCGGACGGTGATGAGATCGCCTACACCAGCGACCGCGCCGGCGGCAACAACATCTGGCGCGTCGGCACCAACGGCAGCGGCGCGACGCAGGTGTCGAAGGAAGATTTCCGCCTGACCAACAACCCGTCGTGGACGCCCGATGGCCAGTTCCTCGTCGCGCGCAAGCACTTCACCGGTCAGCGTTCGCTCGGCGCCGGTGAACTCTGGATGTATCACAGAAGTGGCGGCGCCGGCCTGCAGTTGACCAAGCAGAAGAACGACCAGCAGGACCTCGGCGAGCCGGCGGTCAGTGCTGATGGTCGTTATGTGTATTTTTCCGAAGACGTCTCACCTGGTCCGTCGTTCCAGTACAACAAGAATCCGCACGGCGTCGTCTATGCGATCAAGCGGCTCGATCGCGAAAGCGGCGAGACCGAGACGATGGTGGCGACGCCGGGCGGCGCGGTACGCCCGCAGCCATCGCCGGACGGCAAGTCGCTGGCCTTCGTCAAGCGCGTGCGCGAGAAGAGCGTGTTGCAGGTTCAGGATCTCGACAGTGGCGAAGTGCGTCCGTTGTGGGATGGGCTCTCGCATGATCTGCAGGAGGCCTGGGCGATCTTCGGACCGTATGCCAATTACGCCTGGACGCCCGACTCCAGACAGCTCGTCGTGTGGGCCAAGGGCAAGCTCTGGCGAGTCGATGTGGCCAATGGCACGCCGACCGAAATCGCCTTCCGCGCCGAGGTCGAGCAGTCGGTCACCGAGCCGCTGCATTTCGCCCAGTCAATCGAATCGGGCCGGTTCGAACCAAAGATGATCCGCGATGTCGCCACCAGCCCGGATGGCAAGACGCTGGTGTTCCATGCATTGGGCAACTTGTGGACAAAAGTTCTGCCAGGCGGCGCGCCGACACGGCTGACCTCCGATGCTGAACACTACGAGTACCAGCCGAACTTCAGTGCCGATGGGCGCAAGCTGCTGTACACGACATGGAGCGATTCGGCACAGGGAGCGATCGTAGAGCGCGATCTCACCAGTGGCCAGACGCGCACGATCACGAGCAAGCCCGGCTTCTACTACGCACCGAAATACTCGCCCGATGCGCGCACGATCGTCTATGCCAAAACAGCCGGCACCTCGCTGACCGGCAACCTCAACTCCGGCGAAGCGGGCGTATACGTGATGCCGGCCGCTGGCGGCGAAGCGCGTCGCCTGGCCAGGAGTGGCGCCGATGCGCAGTTCTCGGCCGACGGCAGGCGCGTCCACTTCCTCACCGGTGGCGGCATCAAGAAGAAGCTGCAGAGCATTGCCATCGACGGCAGCGAAGCGCGCGACGTGTTCGATCTCAAGTACGTCGACTTCGTCAGCATCAGCCCGGACGGCAAGTGGGTCGCGTTCACCGAACTGTTCAACGCCTACGTCGCGCCGCTGCCGATGACCGGCGGCATCATCGAGTTGTCCAAGGACACCAAGGCGATTCCGGTCACCGCCGTGAGCAAGGATGTCGGCTCCTACCTGCACTGGTCGGCAAAGTCCGACGCGCTGCACTGGATGGTCGGTCGCGAATACCACACGCGCCAACTGCGTG
Organism: Lysobacterales bacterium; assembly: GCA_038259445.1. GTDB lineage: Bacteria > Pseudomonadota > Gammaproteobacteria > Xanthomonadales > Rhodanobacteraceae > Dokdonella. Next base: position 15,109 of record JBBSOU010000051.1, read on the forward strand.
ACACGTTCGCGTTCGTACCCGGTGCGCCGAAGGAATTGCCGAAAGCCGGCAGCGAAAAGGGCATCGATGTCGGACTCAGCGCGACGGTCGACAAGCCTACTGACGTGTTTGCATTCACCGGCGCGCGCCTGGTCACGATGAACGATGCCGAGTCGACGCAGGAAGTCATCGAGAACGGCGTGCTGGTCGTCGAGGGCGATTCGATCAAGGCGATCGGTGCCGCAGGCAGCGTGACGATTCCTGCCAGTGCACGCGTTGTCGACGTGGCCGGCAAGACCATCGTGCCGGGATACGTCGACGTGCACGCGCACGTGAACCATTTCAGCGGCGGTGTCGTGCCACAGCAGAACTGGGCCTACTACACCAATCTTGCGTTCGGCGTGACCACCACGCACGATCCGTCGGCAACCACCGAAACGGTGTTTTCGCAGGCGGAGCTGGTCAAGAGCGGCGCCATGGTCGGCCCGCGCATCTACTCGACCGGCACGATCCTGTACGGCGCCGACGGCGACTTCAAGGCGGTGGTCAATTCGCTCGACGACGCGCGCGCACACTTGCGGCGCATGCAGGCGAACGGCGCGTTCTCGGTCAAGAGCTACAACCAGCCGCGCCGCGACCAGCGCCAGCAGATCAACCAGGCCGCGCGCGAGCTCGGCATGCTCGTGTTCGAGGAAGGCGGCTCGACCTTCAACCACAACATGACGATGGTGCTCGACGGCGTCACCAGTATCGAACACAACATTCCGGTGGCGCCGCTGTATGCCGACGTCGTCAACCTGTGGAAGGAAACCGACGTGCGCAACACGCCGACTCTCGTGGTCAGCTACGGCGGGCTCAGTGGCGAGTACTGGTGGTATGAAAAGGACAACGTCTGGGAAGACAAGAAGCTCAACCGGTTCTTTCCGCGCGAGACGCTCGGCGCGCGCGCGATCCGTCGCGACAGCGCACCGGAATGGGACTACTACCATGTCGAGGTGGCGAAGGCGGCCAAGACACTGCGTGATGCCGGCATCAGGATCACGGTCGGCGGCCACGGCCAATTGCAGGGCCTGTCGGCGAACTGGGAAACCTGGATGCTCGCGCAGGGCGGTTTCAGCAACTGGGAGGCATTGCGTGCAGCGACCATCGATGGCGCCGACCTGATCGGGCTGTCACGCCAGATCGGTTCGCTGACGCCCGGCAAGCGCGCCGATTTCGTCGTCCTCAACAGCAACCCGCTTGAGGACATCCGCGCCACGGTCGACACGCGCTACGTCGCCGTCAACGGTCGCGTGTTCGACATCGATGCGGACATGGCCGAGGTCGGCGGCAAGCAGCGCAAGGCGCCCGAGTTCTACTGGCAGAAGCACCAGGACGGTCGCAGCTTCGGACTCGAGTACGGACCAACCGCGGTCTGTCATTGCCCGAAGTCGGGCATGGCGCATAGCCACTGAGGCGAACCTTCGACGCGCGAGCATCGGCACCCGCCGACGCTCGCGCGGTGATGCAATGCATCGCGCCTGACCGGCGACGGACCGTGTCGCTCAGCGAGCGCAGGCCGAGAAGAACCGCAACATTTCCGCCGATGCATCCGGACCGCGCGGATCGGTGTAGCTGCCGGCGGCATCGCCGCCCGACCACGCATGGCCTGCGCCTTCGATGATCCAGTGTTCTGCGGCGATCGTGCCGTCGGGCAATCGATGCACCGTGCGCGTGTAGCGACGACCACCGTTCGCGGTGCCCGGCTCGACGCTGGCACCACTCGCCGCTGTGGCGTCGACATCGTCGTTGGCGAGGCTCTGCGCGATCACGCCGTGTCCATTCGTCGGATGCACGGTCTTGTCGCTGTCGCCGTGAAACACGATGGCGGGCACCGGCGCCGATGCGCTGTTCGGCGCCGCCGCGCTGCGCCGCGATCCGCCATTGCGCATCGCGGCAAACGCGGACGGTACATCGCTGGCGAGGCCTATCGGCAATCCCGAATGCACGCCGATCGCGGCATACAGGTCCGCATGCGTGCTGGCGAGCACGGCAGCCATTGCGCCGCCGGCCGACAGTCCGGCCACGTAGACGCGGCGCGCGTCGAGCCGGTGCGTCGTGATCAGTGCGCGCGTCAACGCGGCGAGCATCGCCGGTTCGCCACGATCGCGCTGCTGGTCGCCGCGACGAAACCAGTTCCAGCAGCGGTTCGCATTGCGTGACGACGGCTGCTCCGGATACGCGACGACATAGCCATGCGCCTGCGCGAGTGCGTTCATGCGCGTACCGATCGCGAAGTCATCGACTGACTGCGTGCAGCCGTGCAGCATCACCAGCAGCGGCGCATTGGTCGTGTCGAGTCCGGCCGGTACGAAGAGCTTGTAGTCGACCTCGCCCGCGTCACACGAGAAGTGATGTGCAGCGAAACCGGCGCTGCCGCCCGGTGTCGCAGTGTCGTCGCGCGAATCGGCTGAGCTGGCATCATCAACGCGATCGACGACGCGGAACTCGACATCGATGCTGTCCGAGCGCGCGCGCGTCGCGCTCTCCCGAGCATTGTGGTCGTCACGCTTGTCGGCCACTGCGTCGTTGCCGAGTCCGTGCTGAATCGTTCGCGTCGCCGCGTACAGATCGCCGGATTGCATCTGGCGCATCGCGTCGCGCATCGTATCGTTGAGAAGCTTCATCGAGTGTCCTGTCAGTAGATGCGATCGGCGAGTGCGGCCTTGACCGGTGCACTGGCCTGCAGCACGCCAAGCACGGCGATCGATTCGATCGTTTCGGTGGCGAGTTCGGGCGACACGTCGGCGGCAATGCGCACGAGCCCGAGGGCCTGGATGCGAAGGCGCTGGCCGGCATCACGCGCGGCTTCGAGATCGTGCCGCGAATAGTCCTGCAGGCCGAGCACGAGCGTGCGCCGCGCGACGGTCTGGCGCAGTGCATCGGCGTGTACGGTCAACTGGTTGCGAATCGCCGTACGAATCAGGTCGGTGCGATTGGAATAGAAGCCTTCCTGCACGAGCAGATCGATCTGGCCGAGATCGACCACGCCGAGATTGATCGTGATTTTTTCGCTTTCGACGGGGGAGCGCGCGCGCGGGTCAGTCATGGAAGTCTCAAGTAGCACTGGAAAAACATCCTAGCACCATCCATGTGGATGTAATATGAATAATCAGGCTCGAATTTCGTTTCTGGCGTTTCCACCGGGACGCGTTTCGGAACCGTCGCCGATGGTGATCTCGATAGCCAACGACTATGGCTTTCATCCGCACTAAAGATTTTACCTTTCGCCGAACGAGGTCCACCCTGCGGGGGCAGTCAATCAGAAATTTCGTGAAGGGAGAGAAAGATGACAACCGAAGCATCGTGTCCGTTTTCGAGTGGTGAGCGTGTGCATGCGCGCGCCAAGGCGTCCGGCAATGCCGCGTGGTGGCCCGAGCAACTCAATCTCAAGATCCTTCACCAGCAGTCATCGCTGTCGAATCCAATGGACGACGAGTACGCCTATGCCGAAGAGTTCAAGACGCTCGATCTCGATGCGGTGGTCGCCGACCTGCACGCGTTGATGACCGATTCACAGCCTTGGTGGCCGGCCGACTACGGCCACTACGGACCGTTCTTCATCCGCATGGCCTGGCATGCCGCGGGCACCTACCGCATCGCCGATGGTCGCGGCGGCAGTGGCAGCGGCGAACAGCGTTTCGCGCCGCTCAACAGTTGGCCGGACAACGGCAATCTCGACAAGGCACGCCGCCTGCTGTGGCCGATCAAGGCCAGGTACGGACGCAAGCTGTCGTGGGCGGATCTGTTCATCCTCACCGGCAACGTCGCACTCGAATCGATGGGCTTCAAGACCTTCGGTTTCGGTGGCGGACGCGCCGACGTGTGGGAGCCCACGGAAGACATCTACTGGGGTCCGGAAACCGAATGGCTGGCCACCAGCGAGAAACCGAATGGCCGCTATTCCGGCGAACGCGACCTCGCCAATCCGCTGGCGGCCGTGCAGATGGGGCTGATCTACGTGAATCCCGAAGGCCCGGATGGCAATCCGGATCCGCTCGGTTCCGCCCGCGACATCCGCGAAACCTTCGCGCGCATGGCCATGAACGATGAGGAAACCGTTGCCCTCGCGGCCGGCGGACACACCTTCGGCAAATGCCACGGCGCGGTCGACGCCAAGCACATCGGTGGCGATCCGGAAAGTTCGCCGATAGAGAACCAGGGCTTCGGCTGGACCAACGGTTTCGAAAGCGGCCACGGTGTGCATGCGTTCACCAGCGGCATCGAAGGCGCATGGACCAACAACCCCATTCGCTGGGACAACGGCTACTTCGAAAATCTTTTCGGCTACGAGTGGGAACTGACCAGGAGCCCGGCCGGCGCCAATCAGTGGAAACCGGTCGGCACCAGCGGTGACGGCACCGTGCCCGACGCACACGACCCGAACAAGCGCCACGCGCCGATGATGACCACCGCCGACATGGCGATGCGCATGGATCCGGCCTACGAGAAAATCTCGCGCCGCTACATGGAGAATCCGCAGGAGTTCGCCGATCAGTTCGCGCGGGCGTGGTTCAAGCTCACGCATCGCGACATGGGACCACTTTCGCGTTATCTCGGCCCGCTCGTGCCGAACGAAGTGCTGCTCTGGCAGGATCCGGTTCCGGCCGTCGATCATGCGCTCGTCGATGAAGGAGACGTCGCCGCGCTCAAGTCGACACTGCTCGCATCGGGCCTGTCGATTCCGCAACTCGTGACGACGGCGTGGGCATCGGCGTCGACATTCCGCGGCAGCGACAAGCGTGGCGGTGCCAACGGTGCACGTATCCGCCTCGCACCGCAGAAGGACTGGGAGATCAACCAGCCGGCCGAGCTGGCGAAGGTTCTGTCGCGGCTCGAGACGATCCAGGCCAGGTTCAACGCCGCGCAATCGGGTGACAAGAAAATCTCGCTGGCCGACCTCATCGTGCTCGGCGGTTGCGCCGCCGTCGAGGCTGCCGCGAAGAACGCCGGCCACACGATCACGGTGCCGTTCTCGCCCGGTCGAACCGATGCCTCGCAGGAGCACACCGACGTCGAATCGTTCGAACCGCTCGAGCCGAGTGCTGACGGCTTTCGCAATTTCGTGCGCAACGGACAGGAGAAGTCGGCCGCCGAGCAACTGGTCGATCGCGCCAATCTGCTCACGCTGACGGCGCCCGAAATGACCGTGCTGATCGGCGGCCTGCGCTCGCTCGGCGCCGTCGTCGGTGAGGCGAAGCACGGCATCTTCACCGAGCGCAAGGACGAATTGACGAACGATTTCTTCGTCAACCTGCTCGACATGAACACGAAGTGGTCGAAATCGGCCGACTCCGAGTTCGTGCTTGAAGGACGCGACCGCCAGACCGGCGAACTCAAGCTCACCGGCACCGTTGTCGATCTCGTGTTCGGTTCGAACTCGCAGCTGCGCGCGCTTGCCGAGGTCTATGCGTCGAGTGACTCGAACACGGTCTTCGTGCGTGATTTCGTCAAGGCCTGGCACAAGGTCATGAACCTCGATCGCTACGATCTGAGCTGAGCCGACGCGCGGAGGGGTGGGCCATCGCCTGCCCCTGCGTTGATCGTGGTCTTGGCCGCGATCCGTGCGGCGATTGGCGATGCTGCACGGGTGGCAACGACCGAATCTGCGCGATGGCTGACCGATCGGGTCAGGCAATCGTATTGTCGAATCGACGAGGAGGTACACCCCGACTCGGCTCTGAGGCAGGCGGCCACACCAGACGACACGGCGTTGTAAACGCGAATTGTTCTCATTACTCTACGCGTCCTTGTCTGCTTCAGGACCACACGATGCGCCCAGTCGGAATGACCCTCGCCATTCTGTGCGTGCTTGCGTGCTCGACGTTCGAGTCGCGCACCGCAATGGCGGTCGACGCGGAAGAAACCGCTTCCGACAAAGCCACCACGCTCGACCGCACCGTCGTGCTCGGCAGTGCCGAAAAGGCTCAGGAGACGGCCGGATCGGCCCAGTTCCTGGATGCCGAAACACTCGCCGAATTCGACTATACCGATGCGCAGCGCGCCTTGCGCCAGGTGACCGGTGTATACGTGATCGACGAGGAAGGCTACGGCTTGCGACCGAACATCGGCATCCGCGGATCGGGTACCGATCGCAATAGCCGCATCACGGTCATGGAAGACGGCGTGCTGATCGCGCCGGCGGCATACGCGGCACCGGCTGCGTACTATTTCCCGACCATGCAGCGCATCAACGCAATCGAAGTGCGCAAGGGCTCAGCGTCGATCCGCTCGGGTCCACGCACGACGGGTGGTGTCATCAATTTCGTCAGCACGCCGATTCCGCTGGCGCCGCTGGCGGGGCGCGCCGAACTGCTGTTCGGCGCGGACAGCACGCGGCTCGGTCACGCCTGGATCGGCGGTCGCGGTGAATCCGGATTCGGCTACCTGATCGAAACCGTGCAACAGGCAACCGACGGCTTCAAGCGCCTTGATGGCGGCGGCGACACCGGCTACGACCTGCACGATTACCGCGTCAAGCTGGCCTGGGAACAGCCCGACGCCGACGCCCTCTACCAGCGCATTGAACTCAAGCTCGGACGCACCGACCAGGATTCCGACGAAACCTATCTCGGACTCACCGACGCGGATTTCCGCGCGTCCCCGCAACGTCGCTATGCGGCAAGCCAGCTCGACAACATCACCACCGAACACGAGCAGACCGAGCTGCGTCACGTGATTGCCTTCAGCGACGTGCTCGACCTCAGCACCACGCTGTACCAGCACGATTTCAATCGGGCCTGGTACAAGCTTGAGTCGGTGACCGGCGCTTCACTGGCCAATGTGCTGGCCAATCCCGTCCAGTTCGCGAACCCGTTTGCATGGCTGACCGGTACCACCTCACCCGACAACGCGCTGACCGTTCGCAACAACAATCGCGCCTACGAGCAACGCGGTATCCAGAGCGTGCTCGGCTGGACGATCCTCGGCGACAACGTGCAGCACCAGCTCGAGGTCGGCGTGCGTCGCCACGAGGACGAAGAGGACCGCTTCCAGCAGGATGACCGCTTCCGCATGCAGGACGGCATCATGATCCGCACCACCGCCGGCGCACCGGGCAGTCAGGAAAACCGTGTCGTCTCGGCGGCCGCTACCGCCATCTACGTGCAGGACGAAATCCGCTTCGGCAACGTCATCCTGACCCCGGGCGTTCGCCACGAACGCATCGACCTCGATCGATTCGACTACGCGCTGACCGATCCGACGCGTGCCAGCGGACCCACTGCGGTGACCCGCGACCGCGTCAGCGAAACGATCCCCGGTGTCGGTCTGACGTGGCAAGTGGCAACCGACCTGGCCGTGTTCGCCAGCGTGCACAAGGGCTTCAATCCACCCGCGCCAGGCACCAATGCGACCTCCGAGGAAAGCATCAATACCGAGATCGGTGCGCGCTACAACCTCGGTGCGCTGTCCGCCGAAATGGTCGGTTTCCACAACGCCTACGAGAACCTGGTCGGCACGTGCACCGCATCGACCGGCGGCAACTGCACGATCGGCGAGCAGTTCGATGGCGGCGAGGCGCGCGTCCAGGGAGTCGAGGCGCGCGTGAACTACACGCTCAACGCGGGTGGCGCGATCGAGTTCCCGCTGCAAGCCAATTACACGCTGACCGATGCCGAGTTTCGCAGTTCGTTCGCGTCGGGCTTTGGCGAATGGGGCAACGTGGTCAGTGGTGATGCCCTGCCGTACCTTCCCGAGAATCTGTTTCATGCCGGCATCGGCGCGCGCGCGACGCGTTGGCACGCGAATCTCGCCACCGCCTACATCGACGAGATGCGCACGCGTGCGGGCCAGGGCAGCGTGCCGGCCGGTCAGCGCACCGACAGCGCGTGGGTATGGGATCTTTCGGGAAGCTGGAACCTGACCGAATCGTTCGAGCTGTTCGGTCGCGTCGAGAACCTCGCCAACAAGGAATACATCGTCTCGCGGCGTCCGTCCGGCGCACGCCCTGGTCTGCCGCGCACGGCACTGGTCGGCTTCCGCTACGCGTTCTAGGGACGCGTCGAGCGAAACTTTTGCGCAACAGCACCCGCTCCGTTCAAATCCGACGGGTGCGCGAACGACGTCGACAGCGCTCGCGACTACCCATTCTTCACGAGCACGAGATCGTCGGCGGCATCGATCACTCAGCACGGATTCCGGCACCGCGCGCGACGGCGCCACGTGCGGCCTGCCGCACTGCGTCGATTGCGCGCTACCATGCGCGCCACGTCGCGCGCGCAAACGATGGTGGATTTCAGCGCACGTGATCGATCCGCGTGCTCCGACATCGCCACTCGAACCGGGAAAGCCCTGATGAATTCCACTGTTGCCTCGCCGCCCGAACTGACGGTGCGCGCGGTCGTGCTTTCGATCGTGCTGGTGGTCGTTCTTGCCGCCGCCAATACCTATCTCGGCCTGTTCGCCGGCATGACGATTGCCTCGGCGATTCCTGCGGCAGTGGTCTCGATGGCCGTGCTGCGCCTGTTCGGTGGCGGCACGATCCTGGAGAACAATATCGTGCAGACCGGCGCGTCAGCCGGTTCTTCGATTGCCTCGGGCGTGATCTTCACGATTCCCGCGCTGGTCATCCTCGGCTACTGGGACGACTTCCGGTATTCGTGGGTGCTCGCAATCGCCGGCCTCGGTGGCCTGCTCGGCGTGATCTTCTCGGTGCCGCTGCGACGCTCGCTGATCGTTGACCAGGGCCTCGCATTTCCGGAAGGCAAGGCCGCCGCGGAAGTGCTCAAGACCGGCGAGAACCCGGGCGCCGGCATCAAGGTGCTCGGCATCGCCGCGTTGCTGGGCGGCTTCTTCAAGCTCGGCGCGGCCAGCGGCCTGCGCCTGTTTCCCGATGCCGCGGCGAGTGCGGCATATGTCGGCAAGGGCATCGCCTACATGGGCACCAACCTGTCGCCGGCACTGCTCGGCGTCGGCTACATCGTCGGCCTCAACATCGGCATCGTCGTGCTGCTCGGCAGCGTGATCGGCTGGAA
>JBBSOU010000052.1:0-23921 GCA_038259445.1 Lysobacterales bacterium
CCCTCTCCACCCCCCCCCACCCCGCCGACCGCGCCCCGCCCCGCCCCCCCCCCCGCGGGGGACGGTGCCCGCAGGGCGGAAGGGGGCGCTCTTCCGACCACTCCACACCTTCGAAAGCGCTCCACACCTTCGAAAGCGCTCCTTCCCTTCCCCTGCGCAGCGGGGGAAGGTGCCCGCAGGGCGGAAGGGGGCGCTCTTCCGAGAGCTCAAAACGTTCGAAAGCACTCCACACCTTCGAAAGCGCTCTTTCCCTTCCCCTGCGCAGCGGGGGAAGGTGCCCGGAGGGCGGAAGGGGGCGCTCTTGATCTTCCAGCGGAACGAAACTGGTGGTGCGCCATCAATCCCCGCGGTCACGCAGCGCCGTCACTGCCGGAAGTTCCTTGCCCTCGAGGAACTCGAGGAACGCGCCGCCGCCGGTCGAGATATAGGAAATCCGGTCGGCGATACCGTACTTGTCGACTGCCGCGAGCGTATCGCCGCCGCCAGCAATCGAGAATGCAGGCGACACCGCGATCGCGCGAGCGAGCGTTTCGGTGCCGTGGCCGAACGCATCGAACTCGAACACGCCGACCGGTCCATTCCATACCACCGTGCCGGCCCTGGCGATCAACTCGGCATAGCGCGCCGCCGTGCGTGGACCGATGTCGAGAATCATGTCTTCGGCACCGACGTTGGCGACGTCCTTGACCGTTGCCGGCGCGTCGGCGCTGAAGGCCGGCGCGACGACGACATCAACCGGAATCGGCACATCGCCTCCGCGTGCCTTCGCTGCGGCAATGATGCGCAGCGCGGTGCCGACGAGGTCAGGTTCATTGAGCGATTTGCCGACCGGGAAACCTGCAGCCGCGAGGAACGTGTTGGCGATGCCACCGCCGACGATCAGCTGGTCGACTTTTTCGACGAGGTTTTCGAGCAGGGCGAGTTTGGTCGACACCTTCGATCCGGCAACGATCGCGAGCAGCGGACGCGCCGGCTTCTCGAGTGCAGCGGCCAACGCGTCGAGTTCGGCCATCAGCAACGGTCCGCCAGCGGCGATTCTGGCGTGGCGGATCACGCCGTGGGTCGATGCCTGCGCGCGATGCGCGGTGCCGAATGCATCCATGACGAACACGTCGCACAGCGCCGCGTACTTCTTCGACAGGCTTTCGCCGTCGTTGCCCTCGCCGACATTCATGCGGCAGTTTTCGAGCAGCACGATCGAACCCGGGGCGACCTCGACACCGTCGATCCAGTCGCGCACGAGCGGTACGTCACGACCGAGCAGTTCGGACAGTCGCGCGGCAACCGGCGCGAGCGAATCCTCAGCCGTCCAATGCCCTTCCTTCGGCCGACCGAGATGCGAAGTGACGAGCACGGTCGCGCCCATGTCGAGCGCGAGACGGAGCGTGGGCAGCGATGCCGTGATGCGCTGCTCGGAGGTGATGCGACCGTTCTCGATCGGCACATTGAGATCCTGGCGGATCAGCACGCGCTTGCCGTGCAGATCAAGCTCAGTCATGCGAACGATGGCCATCGGACACTCCAGTCGAAAAGAATCAGGTTCGATACGGGCGTACACGCATCGGGCAGGCCCGCGTTTTAATCGTTCGTCGGCACGCTGGCAACCCTGTGCACCGTGGCGAGCACAAGGCGCGCGCTCACCGGGCGTACACGCGCTTGCCGCCGACCCAGGTTTCAAGCACCTCGGTCGACCACACCCGGGCCGCATCAACGGTGAAGATGTCGCGGTCTACGAGGATGAAATCGGCATGCTTGCCGGGCTCGAGCGTGCCGAGCATTTTCTCCGCGTGCGCGGCATACGCGGCATCACGCGTGAAGCCGCGCAGGGCTTCGGTCATCGTCATGCGCTGGTCCGGATACCAGCCTTTCGGCGGTTTTCCGGCGTGATCCTGTCGCGTCACTGCCGCATGCAGCCCGAAGAACGGGTTGGCCGACTCGACCGGGAAATCCGAACCGGCGGCAATGCGCGTGCCCTGGTCAAGGAATCGACGCCACGCATACGCGCCGGCGACCCGCGTGCGACCAACACGATCCTCGGCCATGTTCATGTCCGATGTCGCATGCGTCGGCTGCATCGAGGCAATCAGGTCGAGTTCCTTGAAACGGGTGATGTCTTCCAGTGCGACCACCTGTGCGTGTTCGATGCGGTTGCGCAGCGCCTTGCCATCGTGACGCGCGTAAGCGGCGGCAAAGCTGTCTAGTACGACACGGTTGCCGCGGTCGCCAATAGCATGCACGTTGACCTGATAGCCGCGTGCCATTGCCGTGCCGATCATCTCCGTCATCTGCGCGGTTGAGTAGAACAGCAAGCCGCTGTTGTCCGGTGCATCACTGTAGGGCGTCAGCATTGCCGCGCCACGACTGCCAAGTGCGCCATCGTTGTAGAGTTTGACGCTGCGCACGGTGAGAAAGTCGCCGCCGTATCCGATCAACGGGCCGTTCGTGCTGATCTGGTCGAAGTCCTTGTCGACGCCACCGATCATCGCGTAGATGCGCGCAGTGAGTTTTCCGGCGTCGGCATAGCGCTTGTAGCGCTCGAACGTGGAGGTGTCGATGCCGGCGTCGGCGACGCTGGTCAGACCGACGCGAGCGAGCTCGACCAGCGCGGCGTCGAGCGCGGCGTCGTTCTGCGCCGCGCTGAATGGCGGAATCTTCTGCTCGACGAGTGCCATCGCCGCATCAATGAACACACCGGTCGGCTGACCCTCGGCATCGCGTTCGATGCGCCCACCCGCGGGGTCTTTTGTGTCCTTGTCGATGCCGGCACGCGCAATCGCCGCCGAGTTGGCCCAGCCCGCATGGCCATCGACACGTTGAAGCCAGACCGGCCGATCAGCGAGCGCTGCATCGAGCTCCTTCGCGGTGGGGAAGCGCCCGAGTTTCCACGTGACCTGATTCCAGCCGCCCCCGACGACCCATGCGCTATCGGTATTGGCATCGGCAAATTGTCGGATTCTCCCAAGCGCGTCGGCGAGCGATGTCGTGCCGGTCAGATTCGCTTGCCGCTTCATCAAACCGAGGCCCATGACATGACCATGTGCATCGATGAGGCCCGGCAGCAGCGTGCGTCCACCACCGTCGATGACGCGGGCGTCCCCGGCCTGCTTGCCCACTTCGTCGCGCGATCCTGTCGCGAGGACCTTGCCGTCGTCGATCAGCATCGCCTCGAAACGCAGCAACGTGCCGTCGCTATCCAGCGTGTAGCCGTTGACGTTGCCGACCAGCAGGTCCGCGGCGAGCAGCGGTGACGCGATCGACAGCAGTGCGATAGACAGATACGGACGCAATTTCATCAGCATGATCGGCGATTCCCGGTTGAATCCACAATGTCCACAAGATCGCATTCCACGCTGCGATCGCTGCTAAGCTTGCACGGATTTCCTCCGTCGCGACAGGTGACCGATGCGAGCGACACGGTACATGTTTCCGTTGGTCATTTGCGCCTCGACGCTGGCCGGTGCCGCAATCGCGGCGACGCCCGCGGATTTCCTGTTCCGCAACACGGCGCCCGACAACAGCGGCATGCCGTACCGATTGTTCGTACCGCCGGGCAACCTGCCGACACAGTCCTATCCGCTGATCGTGTTCCTGCACGGCTCCGGCGAAGCAGGAACCAACAACACCAGCCAGCTCAACAACGGCGCGAATGGCGCGATGCAACTGGTCAGCGACGCCAATCTGGCGATCGAGAAGACCTTCATGGTGGCGCCGCAATGCCCGACCAACAGCAGTTGCTGGGCGGGCGGCACGTCGCTGGCGCGGCTCAACACGATGATCGACCAGGTCATCGCCGAGTACGCGATCGATGCCGACCGAATCCACGTCACCGGACTGTCGATGGGCGGCAACGGCACGTGGTCGCTCGTGCTCGATCGCCCCGGGCGTTTCGCCAGCGCGGTGCCGATGTCGGGCTACGGCGGCGGCAATGCGGCGACACTCACTGCGATTCCGTTCTGGTATTTCCACGCGATCAATGACGGCACCGTCGGCGTCGCCGGTTCGCGCAACCAGGTCAATGCATTGCGCGCCGCCACTGCGCGCGTGATCTACACCGAGTACGCGACCGGCAACCACGGCATCTGGACCAACGCCTACGCGACGCCGCTGCTGTTCCGCTGGATCATGGCGCAGCGACGCGGGCAGTCGATCACCAGCGCCGCGCCGATCGTGCGCATCGAGCAACCGAGTTCGACCTCGCCATGGACCACCGATCTGGCCAGCGTGAACCTGTCGGGAAGTGCCGACAATGCGGCCAGTCCGATCACTGCGATCACGTGGTCGCGACGCAATGGGCCCACTGGCACGACCACCGGCACGACCAGCTGGAGCGCACCAGCGATTGCCCTGCTCAGTGGCGGCAACGATATCGACATCACCGCGACCGGTCCGAGCTACACCGCCAGCTACGGCGGCGCGACAACGTTCAATGCACATCTTCGCATCCAGCGCGTCGGCGCGCTTCCGCAGCCGGGTGAAACCGTGTTCGCGGTCAACGCAGGCGGCGCGGCCCATGTCGCGGTCGACGGCACCGCATTCGCCGCCGACAGCGGCTTTGCGGGTGGCGACGTGCAGGTTTCCAATCGTCCGATCACCAACAGCGCCGACCCGGTGCTGTACAACGCGTGGCGCTGGGGAAACTTCGCTTATCGCATCGCCGTGCCGAACGGCAGCTATGACGTGGCCCTGCATTTTGCCGAGACCTACAACACCGGCGTCGGCCAGCGCCGCTTCAATGTCGCCTTGCAGGGGCAGTCGATCCTTTCCCAGTTCGACATCGCAGCAACTGCGGGGCTCAACACCGCGCATGTGCGTGACTATCGCGTCGATGTCGGTGGCGGTGAAGTCCTCGTGCAGGTAAGCAACGGCTCCATCGGTAACGCGCGCCTCGATGCGTTGCACATCCGGCGTTCGTTCGAGGCGATCTTTGCCGATGGCTTCGAGCCTGACCGAATGCGCGACGGTGCGCACCGGATTCCGTGACGCGCTGACGCTCGCGATCGACGACGCCTTCGAACGGTTTTCGCGCGGTCGGATCGATGTCAGCCTCGATCCGCGGAATATTTCCTGCTGCGCATGGTTGCCTCGCTTCGGGTTCCGTGATGGCGCGACGAACGGTGCCGAACAGGACACCCGGGCCGTGCGCATCGCAATCCGTCGTCACGCATTGAGAAACACACCTCCGCATCGACAAACATTTGATTCAGGACACTGAACCGTTCGCAACCGCTGCAGGGCTTGCGGCGTCACGTTCAGTCTCGATACGTGAAGCGCGACGCATAGTGCGCTCCGAGTCGCCGGCAACGCGCCGACAACGGCATGCAGATGCCGCGGCGACCAGGCAGCCTGTCACTCAGGCGCTTCCCCATCCAGCAGGAGACATGCAATGAACGTCACAACGAATTCGATGACCCGTATCGCCCTCGCCGTTGCTTTCGTGGTTGGCGCTTCGGGCACGGCGTTTGCCGACACGATGACGCCGGCCAGCGAAAACATGGCCGACCAGAAATCCGAGCAGCCGGTGTCCGACACGTGGATCACAACCAAGGTCAAGGCTGACCTTGCGACCACCGATGGCGTGTCGGCTACCGACATCTCGGTGGAAACGACCAACGGCGTCGTCACGCTGATCGGCGTGGTTGCATCCAAGACCGAGCATGACAAGGCGATCGCCGTGGCCAAGGGCATCAAGGGCGTGACCAGCGTTGACTCGGCAGGCCTCAAGGTCAAGTAATCGACCGCTTCACGCTGTAGCGAAAAGCCCCGCTCACGCGGGGCTTTTCATTTCCAGGAATCGGCCTTGCGGACTACTTTGCAGCAGCGGCCGTACCGAGATACGTTCCGAGCCAGGCCTGCACTTCCTGGTAGAAGAACTTGCTGTTCTCGCCGCTGAGCACCCAGTGGTTCTCGTCCGGGAACACGATGAACTTGCTCTCGACCTTCTGTCGCTGCAGCACCGACCAATACTCGAGGCCGTTGTTGAGCGGCACGCGGAAATCCTTTTCGCCGAACGTGACCAGTACCGGCGTCTTGAAGTTGGCCGCCAGCCGGATCGGGTTCTGCTCGCGCCATACCGCGGCCTGTTCCCACACCGGGCCACCCGCCGTCACTTCGCGCCCGTAGATGCCGTCGCTGGTGCCCCACTGCGATTCGAGATTGACCAGACCGGCGTGGCTGACCAGACAGCGGTATCGCGTGGTCGTGCCCTGCAGCCAGTTGGCCATGTGGCCGCCGTAGCTGGCGCCGCCGGCGCACTGGCGCTCGGCGTCGATGAACGCATAGCGCTTGAGGGCTTCATCCGCGGCCTGATTGACGTCATCGGTCGGCCCCTTCAATGGATCGCCCTGGATCGCCTGCGCAAACGCCTCGCCGAAACCGGTCGAGCCGACGTAGTTGGTCAGCAGCACGACGTAGCCTTGCGCAGCGAGCAGGTGGTAGTTCCAGCGCAGCACGAACTGGTCGCGCCATTGCGTATGCGGGCCACCGTGCATGAGCACGAGCAGCGGATACTTCTTCGTTGCATCGAAGTTCGGTGGGCGCACGAGCATGCTGTGGATGCGCTGACCGCGCGTGTTGTCGAACCAGAAGTGCTCGACCGGCGCGAGATCAAGCGCTGCTGCTTTTGCGCGCGCCAGCGAAGTCAGCGTGCGGTGGGGCTTGCCGGTCACATCGAGACGAACGATCTCCGGTGGCTCGGTTGCACTCTCGTGCATCGCCAGCAACACCGGCGTGCGCTCGCCACCGACACTGAGCCCGGCGTAGACACCGCGCTCGGGTGACGCCACGAGCTTTGCAGTACCACCGCCGATCGGCGCCGCATAGAGTTTTTCCTGGCCGGCATCTTCCGAGGTGATGTAGACCGTGCGTCCATCGGGGCTGATGGCGAAGCTGCCGACATCGCGCACATCGGGCAAGCTGATGCGACCGCGTTCGCGCATCGATGGCCATTCGAAGGCGACGATGCGGCTTGCGTTGTAGATCTTGCCGGTCAGCGATTCGGTGGTCGCGAGCAGGGTCTTGCCATCCCGGGTGAACTGCGGATTGCCGTACGTATCGGCTGCATCAAGCGCATCGACGCCAGTCAGACGGCGCGGCTCGCCTCCTGCTGCGGAAACGACGAACAGATCGGAGTGCGTGAACGACCACGCAGCACGGTCGCGATTGCGGCTGGCGACGAACAGCACCGAGGCGCCGTCCGGTGTCCACTGCGCGCCGCTGTCGGGCATCGTGTAGCCCGGCAGCTTGACCACCGCGCTGTCGGCCAGCAGATCGCGCGCATCGCCCTGCCCTATCGTCTGCACGAACAGGCGGTTCTGCTTGCCGTCGAGCCACTTGTCCCAGAAACGGATCGGAAATGCGGTGTAGACGCGTGCCTTGTACTTGCGCTCTTCCTCTTCCTTGGTCAGACGCTCGTTGTCGGCATCGTTCCTGCTCTCGGGATACACGCGACTGGTAAACAGCACCCGTGTGCCGTCGGGAGAAAATGCCGGCGCGCTGGCACCGGTCGACAATTTGGTGACGCGCTGCGCCTCGCCGCCACGGGCCAGATCGAGCACGTGGATCTGCGCCTGCTTGTCGTCGCCGCGCTTGGCCGAGAATGCGATGCGCCGGCTGTCGTCGCTCCACGCAGGTGCGCTTTCGCCGGCCTTGTCGGCGGTGATCCGGTAGGCGGGGCTGGAGCCATCGGTGGCGACGATCCACAGGTCGCTGACCGCATCCTCCTTCTTGTATGACGGTTCGGTCACGGAAAACACCGCACGCTGACCATCCGGACTGGCGGCCGGCGCGCCGACGCGCGGCATCATCCACAGGTCTTCATGGGTGATCGTCTTGCGCGGCTGCGCACTGACGGTGAATGAAACCAACACGGCGCAGGACGCCAGCACAACTCGTTTCATCGGGTTCCCCTTGACTGGTCCGGTCGTTGATACGCGAGCACGGCGGTGCAATCAAGTGACAGGCGGCAGGGTCGGCGGCAACGATGGGCGGCCCGGGCACAAACCATCGCGCCTGAAATCGCTCGCGCACGAGCCAGGTCTCGGGATCACCTTGCGATCGCGGCACATCGTTCTTGCTGGACGGTCAGTTGCGTGAGCGGCCTGGGAGTGACGGTGCGGCAACTGCCTTGACGATGCGCTCGCGAAGTAGTCGTGCACGTTGCCGCTGGGAGACCCGGTCCGAGGCGTCCTTCGCGAATGCGCGTTCGGCGCGCTCGACATCCGCCCGCGCGCCTGCGGCATCGTTCGCATCGATGCGCAACTGCGCCCGCACAAGGTAGATCTCGCCGAGCAGGCTTCGCTTGTTGTCGACTGCTTCGATCACCGGCAGTGCCCGCTCGATCAGGGCGGCGGCCTCGGCGCGCGCGGCCGGATCGCTGCTCGTGACGAGACTGCGTGCGAGCATGGTTCGCGCTTCCGCCGTTTCGACATGCTCCTCACCATAGGTCGGCGCGAGGTGCGCGAGCGCTTTTCGATGCAACGGTACGGCTTCGGCAAACCGACCCTGACGGTAGCGCATGCGCCCGACAACCGTGGCCGCGAACGCACTTTCGTAGGAGTCCGCATCGGTGATGCGTGCCAGCGCGACAGTCGCCTCGTCAGCCGTTTTGCCTGCCTCTTCCAGCGAACCTGCCACAGCCATCGCATCGGCGAGCAACAACGTGCTGAGCAAGGTATACGTACTTTCACCGGAGGCTTGACGGAACAGCGCGACAGACTCGCGATAGCGCTCGACAGCGACATCGGCGCGTCCCTGAGCGACGGCAAGCGTGCCGTAGTTCTGCATGATCTGCGCCAGCTCCCCGCTGCGCGTTCCGGCGAGCAGGCCGACGGCTTCGGTGAACGCTTCTTCAGCCTCGTCGTAGCGACCCATCCGCCGCAACTGGTCACCCTGTCGGGTCAGGATCGCTCCGAGCGTTGGATGTCGCGGCGGCAGGTTGGCGCGCGCAATGCGCAGCGCGCTGTCGAGATGGGTGAGTGATTCACTGAAACTGCGCTGGTTGCGCAATACATCGCTGATCTGCGAGTGCAGCGTGATCGTACGCACGTGATCGGCGCCACTGGTGGCCTCGACGATGCGCAAGGCTTCGCGCGCGGTGGCCAGCGCGTCGTCGTAGCGCGACTGCTGGGACTCGATGATCGAGACCAGGTGCAGGATCGGAGACAGTTGCGCGGAATCCGGTCCTGACGTTGCGATCACCATCCGGCGAGCTTCCTGGGCCAATTGCAGCGCTTCTTCATCGCGAGCGGCGATCAACGCCATGCGCGCCAGCGTGGCCTTGTCCTGGGCAGCCTTCGGGTATTCAGGCCCGCTGATTGCCACCCGAGTCGCGATTGCCTCGCGCAACATCGGCTCGGCGGCGACCATGTCGCCAGCGACCATCGTCGCGATCGCGTAGGCCGCGAGTGCCTCGGCGGCCGCGGCACTGCGCTCGCCGGAAATCGCCTTGTGCATTTCCCACGCACGCTGCAGGGTCGCCTTGCCGGCCTCGCGTTCGCCGAGGCTGGTCTGGATTTCGCCGAGATCACGCAGCAGATCGGCCTGCAATGCAGGCTCCCCGGCTAGCGTCGCATCGACCTGGGCTATGCCTTCCCGGATCAGTTCGGGCGGCGTGCGCGCGAGCACGCTCGCACGGCTGGTCGAATCCTGTTCGCGAAACAGGGCGAGCACGAAATCCTTGACGCGCTCCGCACGCGCGAGCTGCTGGCGGGCAAGTTCGCGTTCGCCATCGGCACGGCGTGCCTCGTTGCGCGCGATATCCGCCTGCCAGAGCGCGACCCCGAGTCCTCCGACGAGCGCCAATGCAACGAACACGCTAGCCGCAACGCCGACCCGATGCCGACGCACGAAGCGCCCAACCCGATAGCGCCTGCTGTCGGCGCGCGCCGTGATGGGTCGGCCGTCGAGCCAGCGCCGAAGATCGTCGGCAAACGCGGCCATCGTCGCGTAGCGGCGGCGCGGGTCACGTTGCATCGCCGTGGCAACGATGAGATCGAGATCACCCGACACATCGCGGAGCATGCGTCGTCGATCGTGACCGACCGCGCTGTCAGCGCTACTGCGCGCCAGCGCCTGGCTCACGCGCTCGGTCGTCTCGCGTTCGAGTTCGGCCGCCAGCAGCAATGGATCACGCGACGCGCGCCGATGCGGGGTCTGCCCGGTCAGCAATTCGAACAGCAGCACGCCGAGCGAGTACACGTCGATGGCGGTCCCGGCGGCTTCGCCGAGGATCTGTTCCGGCGCCGCATAGGCCGGCGAGAACACGCGTACGCCGGTGCCGGTCAACGTCTGCTCGGAAGAATCCTCGAGCATCTTGGCAATACCGAAATCGAGCAGATGCGGCTTGCCTTGCGCATCGACGATCACGTTCGACGGCTTCAGGTCGCGGTGGATGACGAGCTGCGAATGCGCATAGCTGACCGCGTCGGCGATTGCCACCACGAGCGCGACGCGCGCACGCGCATCGAGCCCGGCACGCTCGGCATGTTCGGTGACCGTGCAACCGGACACGTGCTCCATGACGAAATACGGTCGTCCGTCGTCGCTCATGCCGCCATCGAGCAGGCGAACGATTCCGGGATGCTGCAGCCGCGCGAGGATGCTGCGTTCCTGCAGGAAGCGGCTCAGGATGGCTTGCGTATCCATGCCGCGCTTGAGCAGTTTGAGCGCGACATCGTGCTCGAACTCTCCGTCGGCGCGCTCGGCGCGCCACACTTCACCCATGCCGCCGCTGCCGATCGCATCGAGCAGGCGATAGCGCCCGATCACGTCGCCCGTTTGCGTTTCCCATCCGGCGTTGCCGAGCCGCTCCTGCAGCGCGGGCGCGATGTCGTCGAGCGAATGTTCGAGCGGACCGCCCTGTTCCGCGTCGGCGATGAGCATCGCCTCGACTCGAGTGGCGATGTCCGGATTACGCGTGCGCAGCTCCTGCAGCTCAAGCGCGCGGGTCGGTGCGTCGAGCTCGCTGAGCTCGTCAAAGAGCTCAGCCAGTTGGGCCCAGATCGCGGCATCAGTCGGTTTCATCAGATCCCCTTCCCGGGTCCACGGCAACCGGCGAACGGAGGGGCCAAGGGTCAGGCGTCGGCAGGTTCCGTCGGCGGCGGGGCGTCGCCGGCGATGTCGGCATACAGGAATGCGCGTGCTCGTCGCCAGTCGCGCTTGAGCGAACGTTCCGAGCGGTCGACGAGCGTGGCGATCTCGCTGAGGTCGAGGCCGGCGTAGAAACGCAGTTCGACGAGCTTGGCCAGCGTTGGATCGAGCGTGGCGAGGCGCTCGAGGGCGTCTTCCAGTGCCAGCACCTCGTCGCCTCGCTGCTCGGCAACCACCGCCAGCGCGCCAGTGTCGAGGCCGGTCGGACGAATGCCGGAGCCGCGTCGCTGCGCATCGCGGGAACGCACATGGTCGATCACGATCTGGCGCATGACACGCGCCGCGATCGCGTAGAAGTGTTCGCGATCGCGGATCGTCACTTCCGCCGCGCGGGCAAGCTTCATGTAGGCCTCGTGTACAAGCGAGGTCGCGTGCAACGGCGCGTCACCGCCCGCGAGCTGCCCGCGGGCAAGATGCTTGAGCTCGGCGTACAGCGAGGCGAACAGCTGCTCCGACGCCTGCCGGTCGCCCTCGCGCGCCTGCCCGATCAGAGCGGTGATTTCCGACATGCCCGATCTCCCCGAACCGGTATGCGCGGATCATGATGGCTGGGAGCCGACGTGGCAACGTGCGTGAAGTGCACGCGATCGATCGGCTGAGGCATGAACGACGCGTGCCAGCGGTTGCCATGCGGTGCGAGGGCGGCGTAGCGTCTTGTGCCACCGCGCGCCACCCGCCTTCGATCGCGTGCGCACCGGGTTGCGCCGGTATCAGTGCGATGCGCGCAACGGCCACCTCGAGCAGGTCGGCGTATACGCCGGCTGCGGTCAGCTCGATGCCCGCGCCGGGTCCGGCAATGGCCAACGGCGCGTCGCGGTATAACGCGCTGGTCACGCGCAGCGCGCTTTCGCATGGCAGAAAGCGCGCCAGCGGGTGACTGAGCGGTACGCGCTGCGGGCCGATACTGGCTACGCCTGCGCTGAAGCGTGCGCAGTAGATCCCGCATTCGCCGGCGTGGACAGCGTCCGCGACGGCCTGCTGCCAGTGTGCATCGAGCGCCGTAAGGCCGGCCAGCAGCGCCTGCGCACGCGCTGCGCGCTCAGGGCAAGCGCTTTGCAGAGGCTTTGGCCGGCGTCTGTGCCACAGCCGGATTCGCGATCGACCGCAGCACGAACGGATTCCAGCCGGTTGCCGCGAGTATTGCCCATGCGGTCGCGCCGAGGTGCGGATGGCGGTAGTAGTGGAAGTCGTCGGTCGTGCTGTCGGGGCCGATGGCCAGGCCGGTGCTGACGCGCAGCTCGCGTGTTGCATAGAGATAGCCGCCGGCACTGCGCTGGCCAGCGATCGTGGCGAGCAAGCGGCGCGCATCGGCGTCGCGGCCGTCGACGCGATAGACCAGCGCCGCCTGTGCGGTGCCTTCGACCCACAGGCCATCGCGATCGTTGTTGAAATCGACGCCGCCGTCGACACCGTGCGCGCGTTCCACATAGGCAATCGCGCGCCGCCACTCGCGCGGCGCATTGCCCAGCAACTGTGGCCAAAGCTGTGCGTCGAGTCCCGAGGTCGATCGGTTTGGCGTGACACCGTCGGGCAAGGTGCCGGTGAGGAAATGGCCATCGGCCGCATTCCACTGCGCATCGAGGAAGCGGCGCGCATGCGTGAGCGAGCCACCCCAACGCGCACGACCGCCGTTGTCGATGAGCACTGCGAACAGTGCGGCGAGGTCGGCATTGTGCTCGGTGGATTTCCAGCCGAGCACCTGCGGGGCGATATCGAAGCCGTGCACGCCACCGCGGTAGCCTCCAGCCTCGCCGTTGTCGCGCGCGTTGCGATCGGCCCAGTCGGCAAGCTGCTCGGCACCGTCGCGCCAGATCGGGCTGTCGTCGATCTCGTGCAATGCCATCAGCGCGAGCGCTACCCAGGCGACGTTGCCGGTCGCAGTACCAAGCTGGTAGGCGTCCTCGACCCAGCGTTTTTCCGATTCGTTCCACCAGCCATTCGGCAGTGGCGTGCCATCAACCGCACCGGCGCGATAGGCGTTGCGCAGCCGTTGCGGCTTGCCATCGACCGATGGACGTGCGGCGAGCCGCAAGGCGTTGCCGATGCGGTTGGCCTGCGCAGGCGTCGCGCACGCGACAAGCGCCATCACCGCCAGCGCATTGTCGTAGCTGAAAGCGGCGCTCGCGAGTGACGGCTCGAGCGTTCGCGCCGACGTCGACGCGTAACTCTGCAGCAGCACCGGGCCGCCGCCGGGAAACGCATCCACGCGCTCGCGCAGCGTCGTGCACCAACGTTGCAGATCGGCTTCAACGAGTATTGTCGGTACCGTTTGCGCATGCGCGAGCGGCCCGATGCCTGCCCACAGCAGGATGCCGAACAGACCGTGAAGGCGTTCGCCTGTTCGGCGCGTCACAGCGGCAGACTCATGCGCGCCACGCAGCCGCGCGCATCGGCGCGGTTGTCAAGAGTGAGCGTACCGCCGTGTGCTTCGGCAATCTGCCGCGCGAGCACGAGGCCGATGCCGGAGCCGCCCTGCTTGGTGGTGAAGAACGGCACGAACAGGTTTTCGCTCGGCGGCAGACCGGCGCCACCATCGAGGATCTCGATGACCAGCTCGGCAGGAAGTCGCTGCCAGAGCAGCTGGACGCCGGCGCCGGTTTCGAGCGCCGCATCGACGGCGTTCTTGAGCAGGTTGATCAGCGCATGCTCGATCTGGTCGGGATCGGCAACGATATGGATGTCGACGGTGCCGGCGACATCGATGTCGATGCGCTGTTCAAGCGCAGCAGCGCGGCGCGCCATGTCGTGGAATGCGAAGCGCTTGCGCTCCGGCGGTGGCAGCCGTGCGAACGACGCGTAGCGCGCCATGAACCGCGCGAGCGCCTCGGCGCGATCGCCGATGACCGCGAGTGCGGAGCCTGCGTCCTCACGCCAATCAGCCGCCGGCACCGGTGCCGCGAGCAACTGTGACAGCGTGCCCGCCATCGATCGTATCGGCGTCAGCGAATTGTTGAGCTCGTGGCCGAGTACGCGCAGCAGACGCTGCCAGGCGAGACGCTCTTCTTCGCGCAAGGCACGGCTGAGGTCGGTAACGACGAGCAGATCGTGCGGCAGTCCGCCTTCGCGGAAGCGCGCGTGCCGCACTTCCCAGCGTCCACTGCCGCCGGCGAAGCGATGTTCGCGGATCTGTGCATCGCCCGGCACGAGCCAGTCACCAAATCCGAGTGCCTGCGCGCTGGTGCCCTGCATTCGCGCAAACGGTGCGCCGAGCAGACGCTCGGCCGCGGGATTGGCCAGGCGCAGCGCGCCGCGATGATCGAACGCGAACACCGCGATATCGAGTACCGCAATGACTTTGGCGAGCAGCGCGCTCTTTTCCTCGACCGCGAGGCGCTGCTCGCGAAGGGTCTGCGACAGCGCATTGATCTCGATCACCACCTCGCCGATCGCGTCACCGCGACGCGCGCGCGAGCCACGCAGGCTGTAGTCGCCTTCACGCAACGCTTCGAGCAGGTTCGACAGGGTGCGCAGCGGATATATCGCACGCCGGCGCAGTTCGGCAGCGAGGGCGAGCGTGAGCAAGGCCACCGGCAACCAGATCCAAAGCGCATGCGTCGGCGACTCGCGATCGTCGACCAGCACGATCGCAAGTGCGACCAGCGCTGGCGCGGCCACCAGCAGTGCGCCCGCGAACAGCCGCACCTCGTAGTTCCAGCGCGTCGTCGCATGGTTCACAGTTGTGGAGAGCCTCGACATCGATGTGTGCCGCACCGTAGAGCCTGCATGCTCGGCGAAGTGACAAGCCGGCACAAGCAAGCGTCCGATATTCTGCAGAAAAGGCATCGCCACTGAAGTCGCCCCCACACCAGGCTTGCGAGCGACATGCATCGCCTCATTCGATGCCGTACTTCTGCATGCGCCGATACAGCGCCGGCCGGCTCAGGCCGAGCAGCGCCGCGGCGCGCTGGATGTTGCCGCCGGTCTGCTCGATCGCCTGGCGCACGAGATGCTCTTCGGCCTGCTCGACCGTCGGCGAACCGGGCAACGGCGCGGCCGCGGCCGGCGCCGAACCACGTCCGGTGGCGACGCTGCCAGCACTCAGGTTGAGTGCCGCGGCATCGAGCACGGCCGTGCTGGTCATCAATACGGCACGCTCGATCGCGTGCGACAGCTCGCGCACGTTTCCGGGCCACGCATAGCTCGCCAGCGCGTGCTCGGCGGAATTCGAGAAGCGCAAACCATCGCGCTGGTAGCGACGCGCGAAGCGCGTGAGGAACGCCTGCGCGAGCAATGGAATGTCTTCGCCACGATCGCGCAGTGGCGGCAGGTGCAGTTCGACCGTGTTGAGGCGGAACAGCAGGTCCTTGCGGAACGCGCCGCGCGCGATGTCGCCGGCAAGATCGGCGTTGGTCGCCGAGATAAGGCGCACATCGACGGTCAGGGTGCGCGACGACCCGACACGTTCGAGTTCACCATCCTCCAGCACGCGCAGCAGTTTCGGCTGTTGCGCGAGCGGAATGTTGGCGATCTCGTCGAGAAACAGGCTGCCGCCGTCGGCAAGTTCGAAACGGCCGATGCGGTCGCTCTTGGCGTCGGTAAACGCGCCACGTACATGACCGAACATCTCCGCCTCGAACACGCTCTCGGGAATGCCACCCATGTTGACCTTGACCAGCGTCTTCGCGGCGCGCCGCGAACGCTCATGCAGACGCCGCGCGATGACGCCCTTGCCGGTACCGTTCTCGCCGAGGATCAGCACATTCGCGTCGGTCGGCGCCACCCGTTCGAGCTGGTCAAGCAGGTGACGCATCGAGGCCGATTCGGCAATGAATTCTGCCTTGTCGCCGCTGCGCAGGATCTCGTTCTCGCGGGCGAGTTTCGCGCTCTGGCCACGCGCACTGGCGAGCGCGAGCTGGTTGCGCAGGACGCTCAGCAGGCGCTGGTTATCCCACGGCTTCTCGATGAAGTCGTTGGCGCCGGCACGCATCGCCTGCACGACCAGGTCGATACTGCCCCACGCAGTCATTGCGACGATCGGCAGGTCGGCATCGAGTTTGCGGATCGCACCGATCAGATCAAGCCCCTCGCGACCCGAGGTCGTGTCGCGGCTGTAGTTGAGGTCCATCAGCACCATCGCCACGGTTTCGCGGCCGAGTACCTTGAGCACCTCGACCGGGCTGCCCGCACGCAAGGTCGCGACACCCTCGCCCTTGAGCAGCAGGCGCAGCGCCTCGAGCACATCCGATTGGTCATCGGCGATCAGGATCGGAGCGTTCATGCACACTCGGCCGGGGTTCGTGTCTGCGCAAAGTATGCGTGATCGGCGCGTGCGGAAATCATCATCGGCATATCAGCTCTCGAGCCAGCCATCGCGCAGGCGCACGCTGCGCTGCGCTTCGCCGGCGTAACCGGCATCGTGGGTCACCTGCACGATCGTCATGCCGTCGCGATGCAGTTCGTGCAGAAGATCCATGATGATGCGTGCCTGGCTCGAGTGCAGCGCGCCGGTCGGTTCGTCGGCGAGCAGCAGCTTCGGTTTCGTGATCACCGCGCGCGCCACTGCAACGAGTTGCTGCTGGCCGCCCGACAGCTGGCTCGGATAGAGATCCTTCTTGCCGACGATCTGGAAGCGATCGAGCAGGTCGGCAACCTGCGCGGCGCGCTCCCTGGACGGCACATCGCGATACTGCAACGGCAGATCGAGATTCTCCCAGACCTTGAGGTCGTCGATCAGATGGTAGTGCTGGAAGATGAAACCGATCTTGTCGCGTTGCAGCGCCTGGCGCTGTTTGGCGTTGAGCGCATCGACCGCGACACCATCGAGCGCGTAGTGGCCTTTCCAGTCGTGATCCATCAGGCCAAGCACGTTCAGCAGCGAGCTCTTGCCGGCCCCGGACGGGCCGACCACGCTGACGAATTCGCCACCGGCAATGTCGAGCGTGATGTTGCGCAACACCCAGCTGCGCCCACCCGCCACGGCGAAGGATTTTTCGATCTGCTCGAGATGGATCATCGCGGTTTCCGCCGTGTTGTGTTTCGAAGATATGTGTTTCGATCATTCACTACGCAGCGCCACCATCGGATCGGTGCGCGCCGCACGGCGTGCCGGGATC
The DNA here is from genome assembly GCA_038259445.1 of Lysobacterales bacterium. GTDB lineage: Bacteria > Pseudomonadota > Gammaproteobacteria > Xanthomonadales > Rhodanobacteraceae > Dokdonella. The sequence goes on from JBBSOU010000052.1 coordinate 17,199, forward strand.
CAGCATGCCAACAGCGCAACGGTGATGACGATGACGAGCGCGGCACTCCACGTTGCCGGATCGCTCGAGCCGATGCCGTACAGGCGCTCCGACAGCATTCGCGCGAGCGGCAGGCCGGCGACAAGGCCAAGCAACGCGCCGATTGCGATCAGCAGGCCGCCTTCACGCAGGATCAGCTGCACGATGCGCCGCGGTGTCGCGCCGATGGCCATGCGCACGCCGAGCTCGGCGGTGCGGCGGCGGATGGCGAAACTCAACACGGCGGCCAGACCGATGCCGGCCAGCAGCAATGTCGCCAACGCGAAACTGCCAAGTGCACCGAGCAACGAGCGACGCTCGCCCAGACTCGCCGCGATCAGTGACGACAGCGGTGCATTGATACCGAAGTCACTGTCCGGTGCGATCGCCAGCGCGCGCTCGCGGACCGTATGCGCAAGCGCTGCCGGATCACCGCTGGTGCGCGTGACGAGCCAGAAGATCGGCAGCGGCGCGCGCGTGATTTCGTAGAAGGTGACGAGGTTGTCCGGCTCGTCGAGTCGATCGTGGCGCACCGTGCGCGCGACTCCGATGATCGGCGACTTGCGGAAATTGCCGTCGCGATCAACGGGCAGTTCGACGCTGGCAGTCAATGGATCGACGCCGGCAAGATGTCGCTTTCGGTAGATCTCGTCGACGATCACGGCGTCGTTGCCGCCGAGGTCGCTGGCCGCGAACTCACGTCCGGCGATCAGGCCGATGCCGAGCGCGGCGAAATAGCCGGGGCCGACCTGACGCGAGCGGCCTTGCACCGTGTCGGCCACACCCGGTACGCGCAAGGTCGAGACTTCCTCGGTACCACTGAACGGCGGCGCCTGAGACACCGCTGCGTGGGTGACGCCGGGCAGGCTCGCCACATCGGCACGGATGCGCTCCACCACTTCGGTCAGTCGCGCCGCATCGGCGTCACGATCGAACGACCGACCACTGATGCTGACGCCGAGTGGATCGAGAGCGGTCAGCAACACGCCATGGTCTTCGAAGCCGCGCTCGGCCGACGTGAGATGTATCGCACTGCGCAGCAGCAGTCCGGCGCAACCGAGCAGGGCCGTCGTCAGCATGATCTGGGCGACCAGCATTGCCGGGCGCACGCGACCTAGTCCGGTGACTCCTGCACGGCTCGACAAACCTGCACCACGACGCGCAAGCAACACGGCTACAACGCTCACCGCAAGCACCAGCAGCGTTACCGCGGCACCGGCGAATACGCCGGCAGGACCAAACGCGATGCCCTGTGGCAATGCCTCGGGGAGCAATCCGCGATGCTGCGCAAGAATGAGACCAGTCGGCGTCAGTGTCAGCCCGAGCACGCTGCCGAGCACGATCGGCGGCAACAGATCGCCGAGCACGCTGGCCATGATCGCGCGCTCGCTGGCGCCGAGCGCACGGCGGATACCGAGCTCGCGCGCCCGGCCGAGCAATTGATCGAGCGTCAGGTTGACGAGATTGGCGATGACCACAACCAGCAGGATCAGTGCCGCGAGTTGCACCAATGCGAGTGCCTGCCAGTGACTGGCGGCGAAGCGGTCGCGCCAGCTGCGCGCCTGCGCCTTGACCCCGGCCTGAGCCACCAGCCCGGCCAGCGTGGTCTTGCCGGCGATGATCGCATCGAGTCGCGCCTGCGCCTGTTCGACGCTGACCCCCTCGACCACGCGCACGATCACATCGAGGTCGCCGAGGCTGGTCGGAATGTTGACCTGTTCGCGCTCGCTCACCGAAATCACCAGTGGCCGCCACGCATCGATGCTTCGATCCGGGAACACGAAACCTTTCGGCATCACGCCGATCACGGTGAATGTCGCTTCTGTCAGCCGCAGCTGGCGACCGATCACGTCCGGGTCGGCATTGAAGTGCGCGCGCCATGCCGCCTCCGACAGAACCAGCGTCGGCAGCTCGCCATCATCCGCCGCGAACGTACGCCCGAGCAGCGGCGAAACGCCCAGCACGCTCTCGAAATCGGCGGTGACACGCGCTACGCGCCACGCGCCCCCGCTGTCGTCCACGCGCGGTTGCGACGGCACAACGAAACCGAGGGCGCCGGCGAAATGCGTGGCGTCGGCAGCGATCTCCTTGCGTACGTGTTCGGCGAGTCCGACCACGAAGCCGAAGTTGCTCAAGTTGGCCCTTAGATCGACCAATTGATCCGCCTGTGCGTAAGGCAAGGCCTTCCAGCGCAGCGCATGGATCGACGAGAACGCCGTCGCATTGACCGCGACGATCGAGGCGACGAGCACGATCACGGTCATGCTGAGCAGAGGTGCGCGCGCCAGCGATCGCCACCCTGTCGTCAGCATGGCTCGGTATCCGTCGGCACCGGTGTGCTGCAGCGGCGCGTCCACTCACTCATGCCGCAGCGCCTCCATCGGATCAACGCGCAATGCGCGTCTCGCCGGTATCGCCGTAGCCAAAGCCACGGCGCCGAGCAGGACAATGAGCGCAGACAGATAGGCCAGAGGATCGACTGCCGCGCCCGGCATCAAATTGTGCGCGAGCAGCACAGAGAACCCGGCCGCCATGGGGATGCCGATGATCAGCCCGACGAGCACTTGACGCCCTGCCCTGCGCAGGATCAGCGAGAGAATGCCGCGCGCCTCGGCGCCGAGTGCTCGACGGACGCCGATTTCGGCCACGCGTCCCGCCACGTCGAACGCCATTACGGCATAGATCCCGCTGATTGCGAGCACGAGTGCGAAGGCCGCAAAAATTCCGAACAGGCGTGTCAGCATCGTTTGCGGCCAGAACGTCTGCGCCCGCCAGTCATTCATGCTGCGCATCCAGTAGACGGGCAGATCGCGATCGATCTCTGCCACCGCCGCGCGTGTCGCCTCAGACAGTGTCGGCAACGGCGACGCGGCGCGCACGGCGAAACTGACGGACGCCGCCGGATCTTGCGCCAACGGACGAAAGACATTGTTTTCGCCGCCCCAGAGTGGCGAGCCCATCAGATTGTCGGCGACCACTCCGATCACTTCGAGCCACGGACTTGCCTGGTCGTCCGGATCGAGTCGCAGACGCTGACCCAGTGCACTTTTCCCTGGCCAGGCGTTGGCAGCGAACTGGCTACTGACGACAGCGACCGGCGCACTTTCTCGACGATCGCGCGTATCGAACAGACGGCCTTCGCGCAGTGCGATGCCGAACACGGCGAAATAATCTTCACTCACGCTGGCATTCCACGCTCGCGCACGGCGATCGTCCGTCTCCCCCTCCTCTCCGATCCGCTCGTAGACACTTCGTTCGTAGCTCATCAGCGGCAAGCTGCTCGACAGTGCGACTGCATTGATGCCGGGCAGATCGTGCAGGCGTGCTTGCAACAATCCGAAAAAACGTACGCGCGCGTCGGGGTCACGATAGCGATCGTCGGTCAACCCGATGCGCCCGGTGAGGATGCCGTCGCTATTGATTCCGAGCGGATACTGTTGTGCCTTGATCGAACTATCGATGGCCAGTGCCGCACTGGCAAGAAGCGCAGTACACAGCGCGACCTCGAACGCGACCAGGAAACGCCCACGACCTCGGTTGGCACCGATGCTGGCCGGCCCGCCATGGCCCAATCCCCGGCGCGGATCGTGGCCAGCAACCCGGCGTGCGGGCAGCCAGCCGGACACCAGGGCGACGAATCCGCCAATCCCGACGCTGAAAAGAACATCGGCAAATGTGACTTCAAAATCCACCCAGTACGGCAGGTGTCCAGGCACTTTATCCAGCGCCTGCATCATCACGTATCCGCCAGCGCGGGCACCTGCGTAGCCGAGCAGTGTAGCGAGGATTGCGATGATCGTTGTCTCGGAGAAAACCTGGCGCATCAGTCGACGACGGCTGGCCCCGAGCGCAGCACGGACGGACAATTCGCGTCGGCGGTTGCTGAATCGGGCGAGCATCAAACTGGCAACGTTTGCACAGGAAATCAGCAGCACGAGCATCACTGCGATCGACATGGCCGAGGTACTTCGCAGCAGGCGGGCTGGCACGTAGATCTGGTCCAACGGTTTGACATCGGCCAGGTGCGCGGGCTCTTCGGCGGCGCGCCGCAGTGCCGCGGAACCGAGCAACATGGTCAGCTCCTGCTGCGCCTGTGCAACCGAAACGCCTGCTCGCAGTGGACCGAAGGCTTCCACCGCAGGCGCAGCATCGGACTCGGCCATCGTGCGATCCATCGTCAGCGGCATCCACAACGATTGCTCGCGCGGAAAGGCGAATTTCGGCGGCATCACGCCGACAATCTCGACGCTGCGGCCGTTGACCCTCAGGCGGCGCCCGATGACATCGGGCGCCGCATTGAAATTCAGTTCCCAGAGTCGATGTCCAATCAGAGCGACGGGCGCCGCACCTGCTTGAGCGTCGGTCTCCGCGAAATCGCGACCGAGCATGGGCGCAACACCGAGTGCAGCAAACGTATCCGGGCTTATCCTGGCGCCGGCCAGCCGTTCCGGCGGACCGTCTGCGCCGGAGATATTCATGGTTGCATCGGCATAGGCGGAGAATGAATCGAGGCTTCGTTGCTGCGAACGCAGCTCCAGATACTCGCGCATCGAAAGAGCAGTCGAATCCCCGTTTGCATGCGCATCGATGCGATCGACATGCACGAGCGTCTGTGCATTGCGGAATGGCAGCGGCTGGATGGCCAGCGTATTCATCGCGCTGAACATGAACATCGACACGCCGATCCCGGCCGCCAGCATGAGCACGGCGGTCAATGTGAATGCCGGCGTTCGTGAAAGTCCACGCAAGGCGAAGCGGAAATCAGCAAACATGGCCGCTCCTTGTAGGGTGTGCAGGACAAACATCCGGTCCAGCGCAATTGCGCGCCCAGCCGGAGCGTGCCGCCGTGTCAACATGAGATCGCACCTCCCGCGAGTGAAGACTTCGGCAAGATTCATTTACACCGTTTGCGCACACCGTCAGCGCTTCACTCATGCCGCAGCGCCTCCATCGGATCAACGCGCAGCGCGCGCCAGGCCGGCATGGCAATCGCAAACACGGTGGCCAGCAGCAACACGCCGATGGTCGCCGGAACGCTGGTAAGGTTGCTGGCGGGAATCGCGGTCAGCCAACTTGTCAGCAAGCCGGCGAACGGAATGCCGAGCGCAAGTCCGAGAGTGACTCCGATACCAAGCTGGACCAGGCTGCGCCCGAACAGCGTCTGCAGCACGCTGATGGCCGGAGCGCCGAGTGCGCGTCGCACGCCGATTTCGCGCACGCGCTGGCCGACACTCGCGGCCATGACGCCGTACAGACCCGTCGCGGCGAGCAGCAGTGCGATCAGGCCAAACGTTGTGAAAAGGCGCGCGACGGTGCGCTCGCCATAGGTGACACTGCGGATCAGCGCGGCGTAGTCGCGTACCCAGTAGAGCGGCGTATCGGCGTCGATCGTGCGCATGATTTCGACCAGCCGCGGGGCGAACGCGGCCGCCTCGCCACGCGTGCGCACGGCGATACTGACGATTCGCGCCGGTTCCTGACGCAACGGCACCAGCATCGTCGGCTGCGGCGGATTGGCCGGACCGTTCAGGGTCAAAGCGTCGATCACGCCGACTACGGTCACCGGCTGCGCTGAGGGATCACGCGGATCGAGGCGGAAGCGCTGGCCAAGCACATCGCCGGTGCCGCCATGGCGCTCGACGAAGCGCGCGTCGACGACGGCGACGCGCTCACCGTCGGCACCATCGCGACTGTCGAAAAAGCGACCGGCGCGCAAGCGCACGCGGTAGGTGTCGAGGAACGCGTCTTCCACGGCGCCGAACTGAACGCGCGCTACGCCAGCGGCATCGGCGACCGCACCCACTGGCAGCACTTCGCGCTGACGACTGACGCGCGCCGGCAGCACGGTCGCCAACGTCGCCTTGTCGACGCCCGCGTCGGCACGCAAAGCGGCCAGCAAGCGTTCGTACATTGCGAGCTGCTCGAGACCACTCGGATGTGCGGTGGAAAGCAACGCCAGCCGTGCGGTCAGGAGTTGACTCGCGTCGATGCCAAGATCGATGCGGTCAAGCGAACGGATGCCCTGCACGAGCGTGCCGACGCCGATCAGCAACAGGCACGAAAGGGCCACTTCGCCGACGACAAGCAAGCGGCTCACGCGTGCGAAGGCACCGCTGGCGAGCCCGCGTCCTCCATCGCGCAGCGCGTCGATCGGTGCAGCACCCGCTGCGCGCAATGCCGGCAACACGCCAGTCAGCAACGCGGTCAGCGCGGCCATGGCGGCCGCCAGAGCGATCACCGTGCCATCCACGTAGAGCGTGATCCACTGCGGCGGGCCGCCTTCTTCGGCCATCCGGAAGGACGCCTGCTGCCAGGCTGCGGCAGCAGTCGCCAGAGGCACCGCGACCGCGAGTGCAAGCGCGCTCAACATCACGCTCTGCGCGAGCAGGTGGACGACAAGGCGTGCGCGGCTGGCGCCGAGAGCGACGCGTACCGCGAGTTCCTGACGGCGCATCAGCGTGGCCGTCAGCAGAAGGTTCGCGCAGTTCGCGCAGGCGACCAGCAGCACCAGTACGACGGCGCCTAGCATGAGGCCGAGCACGCCGCGCGTGGTTCGATTCGTGGTCAGCTCATCGAGCGGGCGGGCGACTGCGCGCAGCGCCTCGAAGCGTTGCGGCTCGCGCAGCGCGGCATCGGAGAACCACGCCGCCATCGCCGCCTGCAGGTCGACATCGCTGCGTTCTTTCTCGCGCCGCGTGATCGTCG
>JBBSOU010000053.1:0-23543 GCA_038259445.1 Lysobacterales bacterium
GCGCCATTGCCGCCGGCAAGACGCGTGCGCCAGTGCGATCGCTCGCGAACCCAGGCATGCGCATTGGCGACCGCGACCGACAATCCGACGCGCGACATGACGCCGAGATCGGGCAGGTCATCACCGGTGTAGGCGCATTGATCTGCAGCAAGTCCGAGTGCCTCGATCAGCTGCTCGAAGCACGCAAGCTTGTCTTCCTGACCCTGATAGACATGGACGATGCCGAGCTCACCGGTACGTTGCGCGACCAGGTGACTGATGCGTGCGGTAATGATCGCGACTTCGATGCCGTTGGCGCGCAGTCGCTTGAGGCCGAGTCCATCGTGGACGTGGAAGGCCTTCAGTTCATGGCCGGCTTCGGAGTACCAGAGCCGACCATCCGTGAGCACGCCGTCGACGTCGAACACGGCGAGCCTGACGCGCGCGGCGCGGTCACGGATGTCGGCAGGTATGTCGTTGAGCAGCATTGCGCGGGCGTGGACGACGTCAGACGACGCGGGCGCGCAGCAGGTCGTGGATGTTGAGCGCACCGACCACGCGGTGTTCGGCATCGACCACCAGCAACGCGTGGATCTTGAACGCTTCCATCACGCGCGCCGCCTCGACGGCAAGCTTGTCGGCGGTGATCGTCTTCGGGTTCGACGACATCAGGCGGTGCACCGGTGTGTTGCGCAGGTCGATGTCATCGTCGTCGACGGCGCGGCGAAGGTCACCGTCGGTGAACACCCCGAGCAGGCGGCCCTCGGCATCGGTGACCGCAGTCATGCCGAGCCCCTTGCGGGTCATTTCCACCAATGCCGTGGTCAGCGAGGCTTCGCTGTCCACCACCGGAACCTTGTCGCCGCCATGCATGATGTCGCTGATGTGCACGAGCAACCGGCGGCCAAGCGTGCCGGCGGGATGCGAGCGGGCGAAATCTTCCGAGGTGAAGCCGCGCGCTTCCAGCAGGGCAATGGCGAGAGCGTCGCCCATGACCAGGGCGGCAGTCGTGCTCGCCGTCGGCGCAAGGCCGAGCGGGCAGGCCTCGGCCGGTACGGCGACATCGAGATGGACGTCGGCAAGGCGCGCCAGCGACGAGTTCTCGTTGCCGGTCATCGAGATCAGCGGCACGTTCTGGCGCTTGATCAGCGGCAGAATGGTCAGCAGTTCGTCGGTCTCGCCCGAGTTGCTGAGCGACAGCACGACGTCCTTGTGCGTGATCATGCCGAGATCGCCATGACTGGCTTCGGCTGGGTGGACGAAGAAAGCCGGCGTTCCGGTCGACGCGAGAGTGGCCGCGATCTTGCGGGCAATGTGGCCGGATTTGCCGATTCCGATAACGATCACGCGTCCCGGACACTCGAACATGAGCTGGCAGGCCTGCAGGAAACTGCCATTGACGCGATCACGCAAGGCCAAGATCGCACGTGCCTCGGTATCGATAACCGCCAGCGCGCTGTTGCGGATGGTGGCCTCGTCGAGCAGCGGGTTGGTCAGCGGAAAGATCCCTGCAGCGTCGTTCAGTTGGGCATTCATGAGATTCGCGTTGAGCAGCGGGATGGCCGGGGCGGCCCCTTCGAGTTTTCGGCGACGCAGCATTTTTAGTACCATTCGCGTTCCCAATTGTATCCGCAACCCTTCGTCCGTGCTCAAGACGAAGCCGGCCGGCGGTTCGTCGCATTCCCGTCAGGAACCCGCCACACCATGGACACCCACAAGATCCAGGCTCTGATCGAGCAAGGTTTGCCCGGCGCCGAGGTGGTCGTCGAAGGCGCCGACGGCGTGCACTTCGAAGCGCGCGTGGTCAGCGCCGCGTTTGCCGGCAAGCTGCCGCTCGCGCGCCATCGCATGGTCTATGCCACCCTCGGTGACCTCATGGGCGGCGAAATCCACGCGCTGTCACTGCGGACGCTCACCCCAGACGAATCGGGCCGAAGCTAGCCTCAGCCCGCAGTTCGCGTGCGCGGCGCATGTGTGCGCGGCGCAGACCCGTTCCCAAGGAAAACCTGTACATGGCGAAGATTCTGATCAATGGCGGCGAACCGCTGCATGGTGACGTGCAGATTTCCGGGGCCAAGAACGCCGTGCTGCCGATACTCGCAGCCTGCCTGCTCGCCGACGAGCCCGTGCGCATCGCCAACGTGCCGCACCTGCACGATGTCACCACGACAATGGAACTGCTCGGCCAGATGGGCGTCGAGCTTGTGATCGACGAGCGCATGAAAATCCACGTCGATCCACGCCCGGCCAGGAACTATTTCGCGCCCTACGACCTGGTCAAGACGATGCGTGCGTCGATCCTCGTGCTCGGCCCGCTGGTCGCGCGTTTCGGTGAAGCCGAAGTCTCGCTGCCGGGCGGCTGCGCGATCGGATCGCGCCCCGTCAACCTGCATATACAGGGCCTGCAGGCGCTCGGTGCCGACGTGCGCGTCGAGAACGGTTACATCAAGGCCCGCGCCAAGCGTCTCAAGGGCGCACGCATCAACCTCGACCTCGTCACCGTGACGGGCACCGAAAACCTCATGATGGCGGCGACGCTGGCGCAAGGCACGACGATCATCGAGAACGCGGCGCAGGAACCAGAAGTGGTCGATCTCGCCAACTGCCTCAATGCGATGGGTGCGCAGATCTCGGGCGCCGGCACCAACACGATCACCATTGATGGCGTCGAGCGCCTGCACGGCACCGATTACGAGGTTCTGCCGGATCGCATCGAGACCGGTACGTTTCTCGTCGCTGCCGCGATCACCGGCGGCAAGGTGCGCGCGCGCCACGCACGTCCGAAGACGCTCGATGCCGTGCTCGGCAAGCTCGAGGATGCCGGTGCGCATGTCTCCACCGGCGACGACTGGATCGAAGTCGACATGCGCGGGCGCCGACCGAAGGCGGTCAACATCACGACCGCGCCATACCCGGCTTTCCCGACCGACATGCAGGCCCAGTTTACGGCGCTCAACTGCGTCGCCGAGGGCGTCGGCGTGATCACCGAGACCGTGTTCGAGAACCGCTTCATGCATGCGCTCGAACTGCAGCGGCTCGGCGCCGACATCCAGCTCGAGAGCAATACCGCGATCATCAAGGGCGTAGCGAAGATGACCGGTGCGCCGATGATGGCGACCGACCTGCGAGCATCGGCATCGCTGGTGCTGGCCGGACTGGTCGCCGAGGGCGATACGATGATCGATCGCATTTACCACATCGATCGCGGCTACGAGAACATCGAGGAAAAGCTCGGTGGACTCGGCGCGAGGATCCGTCGCCTGCCGGCCTGACATCGCGACGACCCATCTTGCTTGATGGGTTTGCCGAAGATCGCGTGGTATCGAACGCTGCAGGCGCGGTCGCCTCAAGCAGCGACGCTGGCTGGGTGGTAACGCCGCAGGCTCGACTGGAGTGCCGCAGGCTGGGTTGGCTGCATCAACCCAGTGCCTTCCCGCGCGGCGTGCATGTCAGGTTGATGACCCCAACCCAGCCTATCCAGAGATACTCTGATCACGTCTGCACAGGCGTCACCGCACTGCTTGCGCGCAGATCACGGCGTGGCTCCGACAAGCAGACTGGCCGTCTGTCGAGTCGCCACAACGTCGACCTGCGCGCAGGCAGTGCGGCCCCGACCTTTTGAATCCAGTGACGGGGTGATGTCCACAAGGCCCTCGCGCCGGCGCGCGGCTTGCCGAGGCCACCCATCTCGAGTGGCGCCACGCACACGGCCGGGCGAGGCTTGTAGCGATCATGCCGCGTGCGCAGACGTGATCAGAGCATCGTCAGGCGGCTGCCCCAACGCTGCGGTTCGGCCTACACAGGCAGAACCGCGCGCGAGCCCACGCGGGCGCAGTGGTCGACGAAACGCGTGTGCGTCTGCAGCAAGGGACGCGTCAGCCTTGACGCAGCGTCAGCAACTTCAATGTGATCGTGTCGCCCTTGCGCTCGACCTGCTCGATCTGCACCGGCAGCCAGCCGATCGATTCGGCGAACCAGCTGGTGGACGTACGCTTCTCGCGTTTGCGTTCGAGGCAGCGCACGGTGTAGTCGCCCGCCGGAACCGTAAGCCTGCTGCCACCGCAATCGCTGTAGCCCACGTCTTCGATCTCGGATTTCATCGCCACCTTGTACTGATAGCTCGATTGGCCGGCGACGAGGTCACTTATCAGGGCGAGCGTCAGCGCATGTCGATCGACGGTGCCTGGCACCAGCGCGTAGCGCACATCGCTGTCACCGTCGAGCATGCGCACTTCACCGGCGTTCCAGTCGAACTGCGCACTGCGTCGCCGCTTGCTCATCGCTGCATCCTGTCGGAAGGAGTACGCAACAGTCTCGAGGCGACCGTCGTGCCAGCGCACGGTCGACTCCTCGACGACATCGAGCCCGGCAATCTTGGCGAGTCCGGAGGTACCGACCGTTGCGGTGCGCAATGTCCAGGTGGCGTCGTCGTTGCTGTGCAGCTCGATCGTTGTGCGGCCGAGTTCGGAACCGTTGCGCGTGGCCGAATACTCGGCAGTAAAGGGCGCAACCGGAACGTTTGCCAGCGCCTCGGCGAAGGCGCAGACAGCAAGCAGGGCGGCAAGGATTCGCTTCATCGGGTGCTGCTTCCGGCAAATGGGATGAGTGTGCGCGGCGCGAGCTGAATGCGCGTGGATCAGGGACATGCCGCCACAGGCAGCAGATGACCGTCGCTGCACAGACGCAATGGCCCACACAATCGCTCGCCATCCAGCAACGGCCCGTGTGCTGACCAGCACAGCCGTCCGCGCGCGATCAGATTGACGCTGGCGACGAGCAGCGCGTGCTCGTGGCCGAGCAGACGCGCGGCAAGGGATGCGGGCGTATCGTGCCGTTCGACACCGATCATGACCTGGGCGATCAGCGCGCCCTGGTCAACCTCCGCGCTGACGTAGTGGACACTCGCTCCGTGTTCGCGGTCGCCGGCGTCGAGGGCGCGTCGGTGCGTGTGCAAGCCGGGATGACGCGGCAGCAGCGATGGGTGGATGTTGATCATCCGACCGTGCCAGGCCTCGAGCGCGCGCGCTGGCAGGATGCGCATGAATCCAGCCAGCACGACCAGCGTGACATCGAGCGCATCGAGACGCGCAAACAGCGCACGATCAAACTCTGCACGGTCGTGGTAATCCTGGGGATCGAGCACGACGTGCGCTATGCCGGCCGCGTCGGCGACGCCAACCACGGGCGCGCTTGAGCGGTCGCAGATCAGTTCGACGATGTCGATCGGCAGCCGGCCGTCACGACACGCCTCGACCAGCGCGGCGAAATTGCTGCCGCGGCCCGACGCGAGGACGGCGATCCTGAGGCGCGCGCCGCCGTGCGGCTCAGCGGATGTGCACGCGCTCACTGCCGCTCGCCGCCACTACTTCGCCGATCGTCCATGCCTCCAAGCCGAGCGTTTCGAGCACGTCGAGCATGCTGTTGGCCTGGTCGCGCGCGCAGATCAGCGCATAGCCGATGCCGCAATTGAACGTGCGCCACATTTCATCGGCGGCGACGTTGCCTTCGTGCTGCAGCCAGTCGAACAGCGCTGGCCGTTTCCAGCTGCTGGTGTCGATCGAGATCGCCAGCGACTCGGGAACCACACGGATGATGTTTTCGCGCAGCCCGCCACCGGTGACGTGGGCCATGCCGTGCACCCGCATTTGCTGCATCAGCTTGAGGATCGGCTTGACGTAGATCGTGGTGGGCGCCATCAAGACGTCGGCCAGCGAGGTGCCGCCGAGGTCGAGGTCGAACGGACTGCCGGCGCGCTCGAGGATGCGCCGGATCAGCGAGTATCCGTTCGAATGGGCTCCGGATGATGCAATGCCGACGATCACGTCACCTGCCTGGATCAGGCTGCCGTCGATCAGCGCGAGTTTTTCAACGGCGCCGACGCAGAACCCGGCGAGGTCGTATTCGCCGGGCGGATACATGCTGGGCATCTCCGCCGTTTCGCCGCCGATCAAGGCGCAGCCGGCCAGTTCGCAGCCTCTGGCAATACCGCCGATCACCGCGACCGTGGTCTCGACATCGAGCGCGCCGGTGGCGAAATAGTCGAGAAAGAACAGCGGCTCGGCGCCCTGCACGAGCACATCGTTGACGCACATGCCGACCAGATCGATGCCGATCGTGTCGTGGCGTCCGAGCGTCTGCGCAAGCTTGAGCTTGGTACCGACGCCATCCGTGCCGGAGACCAGCACAGGGTCGCGGTAGCGGCCGCCGAGCTCGAACAATCCGCCGAATCCGCCGAGACCCGCCATCACTTCCTTGCGGAACGTGCGCGCGACCAATGGCTTGATGCGTTCGACGACGGCGTTGCCCGCATCGATATCGACGCCAGCAGCGCGATAGGTCAGGGCCTCGTTGTGGTTCGACATGTCAACTCGCCGGAGCCGCGGGGCCGCGCATCATATCAGTCCGCGATGGACGCGGAAGCGACCGTTCGGGCAGACTAAACGCCGTACTTTCAGGCAGGCTTCGTTCATGCGTGTTTCGTTGCACCGCTCCCGTTCGACGTCGTGCATCGCGTGGATATCGCTGCTCGCCGCGATCCTGTGCGGCATCGGGCACGCCGCCGCGGCGCCGGCCGGCTACAGCGGCGAAGCCGAGGTCGCGAGCCAGTCCGAGGGCGACCGCAACGGCGCGCTGAGGATTGCGCTGGCCGCAGTCGTCGCGCGGATCAGTGGCGATGCGTCGGTGACCGAGCGCGGCGATGTGGCACGTGCGCTTGCCAACGCGCCGAAGCTCGTCCTGCAATACCAGTACCGGCGCGATATCGCCAGTGACCCTGCAACCGGCGCGCCTGCAGCACGTCTGACGCTGGTCGCCGAATTCGATGCGGCTGCGGTCGAGCGCATGCTCGCCGAGCTCGGTCTGCTCGGCGCCGGTGACGGCGCGGTGGTCGATTCGACACCGAGTCGCCACCAGATATGGATCAGCGGGATCAGCTCGGCACGCGACTACGCGCGGGTACTTGGATATCTCGCCGGCAATCCGATCGTGCGCGATCCGCAGACCGCGCAGGCTCGCGTGGACGGCATGCTGGTTTCGCTCACGGTGGTCGGCGGACTGCCGCGTCTGCTCGAGATCGTCGATGGCGAAGGAACGTTGCGGGTCACCAATGCAACGCCTCCGCTCGACGGCATCGAAGCGACGCTCGCACTGCTGCCATAGCGGCGATGTGGCGACACATTCCCAACCTCATTTCCGCAGTGCGACTGCTGCTCGTGCTGCCGGTGTTCTGGCTGATCGGTGAGCGTGAATACGCCAGTGCGCTGATGATCGCGGCGGTAGCCGGCGTCAGCGACGCGCTCGACGGCTATCTGGCCAAGCGATTCCACTGGCAGAGTCGGCTCGGCGGGATGCTCGATCCACTGGCCGACAAGATGCTGCTGCTGGCCGGCTTCTCGGGCCTCGTGCTGATCGACGCGCTGCCGATCTGGCTGTTCGCGCTCGTCATCGGTCGCGATCTCCTGATCGTCGGCGGGGCGGTCGCGTATCACAATCTGGTCGGCCCGTTCGATGCGCAGCCGAGCCGACTGTCGAAATTGACGACGGTCGTGCAGATCCTATGCGTGCTCGCCGAACTGATGCGGCTGGCGTGGATGCCGACCTTGCCCGGCCACGATGCAGCGATCTACATCACCGCATTGCTGACCGTTCTGAGCGGGCTACACTATGTCGGCGTGTGGTCAGCGCGTGCGCGTCGCACGCTCGCTGCGCGCGCCAGAGGAGACTCCCCGAAATGAATGCCGTGGTCACGGATCTGCGCCTGAAATGGGTCGTGCTGGTCGTCATCCTCGGCGTTCTGCTCTGGCTGCTCGGCCCGGCGCTGACGCCGTTCGTGGTCGCCGCACTGTTCGCCTACCTGTTCAATCCGATCATCGAGCGCATGGAGAAGCGCGGCGTCTCGCGCACATGGAGCGTGAGCGTGCTATTCCTGCTGATGACGCTCGCGCTCGTCGGCATCGTGCTGGTGCTGGTGCCGTTCATCGATCGCCAGATCGCCAACTTCCTGCAGCAGCTGCCGCGCTGGGTCGAGTGGGCACAGAACGTCGCCGCACCGTGGATCGAGCAGCGTTTCGGCATCGGCCTCGGCGAGTTCAATTCGCAGGAAGTGGTCGGCATGCTGCAATCGCACTGGAAGGAGGCCGGTGGCTTCGCCAGCAATGTGCTCGGCAATGTTTCGAAGTCCGGCTTTGCCATCGTCGGCTGGGCGATCAATCTCGTCATCATCCCGGTTGCGGCGTTCTACCTCATGCGCGACTGGAACATCGTCGTCGAGCGCATCCATGCGCTGATACCGCGTTCGGTCGAGCCGGTCGTCGTGCGTCTGGCGCGCGAGTCCGACGACACCCTCGGCGGTTTCCTGCGCGGACAGCTCAGCGTGATGATCGCGCTCGGCGTGATCTACGGCGTCGGCCTGTGGGCGGCCGGCATCAGTGTCGGGCCATTGATCGGCATGGTCGCCGGCCTGATCAGTTTCGTGCCGTACCTCGGCACGATCGTCGGCGTCGCCATGGGCATCATCGCGGCACTGGTCCAGTATCAGGATCTTTACCACGTCGGCCTCGTGGTGGCGGTATTCGTCGCTGGACAAATGCTCGAAGGTTATTTTCTCGTGCCGAAACTGGTCGGCGACAAGATCGGCATGCATCCGGTCGCGGTGATGTTCGCGATTCTCGCAGGTGGCGAACTTTTCGGTTTCATGGGCGTCTTGCTGGCCCTGCCGATTGCCGCCGTGGTCATGGTCCTGCTGCGCTACGCTTATGAGCGCTACACGCAGAGCGAGATGTATCAGGACCCCGGCGACGCGACCCAGATCATCGTCGACAACGACTCCATCGGTGCGGCGTCGGCGGAACGTGCTGACCAATCCATCGTCATCACCGAGACGCGCAGCGTTCGTCGCAGCAGCGAGCCACCACCGACCGCATGAGTGAGCAATTGCCGTTGGCGCTGCGCTGGCCGGCGCACCAGCGGTTCTCGCAGTTCATCGCCGGCGAGCACGCTCTGGCGCGCAACCTGGCCATGGCGGCTGCGGCAGAACCGGACGCGCCATGTGTTTTCATCGCCGGACCTTCCGGTAGCGGCAAGACCCATCTGCTGATCGCCGCCTGCGTGGCCGCCACCGAAAGCGGTCGCGTGGCGCAATATGTTTCGTTGCGTGGGTCGGGAGAGGACGCCACATCCATGGTGCGCGCGCTCGGCGGCAGCGACGTGCTCGCGCTCGATGATGTCGATGCGGTGGTTGGTCAACGCGAGCGCGAAATCGCGCTGTTCGACCTGTTCAATCGATGCCGCGCCGAAGGTACCACGCTGGTATTCGCGGCCAGCAATGCACCTGCCGCGCTCGGCATCGGACTGGCCGATCTGGTCTCGCGCCTGTCGAGTTGCGCACAGGCGTCGTTGCGCGTTCTCGATGAACCCGCACGCCGCAACGTGTTGCGCAGCTATGCATCACAGCGTGGCATCGTCCTCGACGCCGCCGTGCTCGACTGGCTGTTCACCCGCCAGGCCCGCGATCTGGGTGCGTTGATTGCGCTGCTCGATCGCATTGATGTTGCCACCCTCGCGGCCCAACGCCGAGTGACCCTGCCGTTCCTGCGCAGCCTGCTCGACTGATCGGACGGCTTCATTGGCGCAATTGTGCGTCGAGTTCGGCCAATCGTTGCGGCGTGCCGACGTCGGTCCACTGTCCACGATGGTGCTGGCCGCTGACCGCTGCGCGCTGCATCGCCGCGCGCAGGACCGGCGCCAGCGCGAAGCGCGGCGGCATCATGCCGTGCCCGACGATACCGGCAGCGGCGAGATCGTCCTGCCAGTGTGCCAGCATGCCGCGACGATAGACGCCGACGCCGGAGTAGGTCAGTTTCGGCGCTCCCTCGCTCGCCAGCCGCCCGTGTGGATCGAGATGAAAGTCACCGGCCGGGTGATGCACCGGATTGTCGACCATGACAAGGTGGGCGAGATCCGGCGATGCCAGCGCGAGACTGCTGAAATCGATATCGGTCCAGATGTCGCCGTTGATCACGATGAATGGCTGATCGCCGAGGCGGTCGAGTGCGAACAGCATGCCGCCACCGGTCTCGAGCGGTTGCGGACCTTCATGGCTGTAGGCGATACGCAGATTCCAGCGCGAACCATCGCCAAGCGCTTGCGGGAACTGTTCAGCAAGGTGGGATGTGTTGATGACCACCTCGGTCACGCCGATCGTGGCCAGTCGCTGCAGGTGCCATTCGATCAGGCGTTTGCCGCCGGCGACGAGAAGCGGTTTCGGCGTATGCATGGTCAGCGGGCGCATGCGCTCGCCGCGTCCCGCGGCAAGGATCAGGGCACGGCGTACGGTCACGCGGTGCGCGATCCGGCTGCGCTGATGTCGCGTCCGTCCACTGCGCGTTCGAGCAGGTCGGCCAAGGCATGCAGTTCCGGATAGCGCCGCGCGACGTCGATCGTGTAGCGCCACGTCAGCGCAAGGTCGGCCAGATAGCGGATCTTGCCATCGCGGTACCAGAGGCGACAGAAGATGCCGAGCACCTTGATGTGTCGCTGCAGTCCGATCAGATCGAACCAGCGCAGGAAGCGCGTCTCGTCGACCTCGGGACCGATCAGATGCGCCGCCGCGGCGCGGAGCCGGTACGCCTCGACCCAGCCGTTGACGCGCGCGCCGTCCCAGGCGATGTAACAGTCACGCAGAAGCGAGGCGAGGTCGTACGTCAGAGGGCCAACCACGGCATCCTGAAAATCAATGATGCCGGGATTTCCACTGTCGAGGACCAGCAGGTTGCGGCTGTGGAAATCCCGGTGCACGAAGGTTCGCGGCTGCTCCAGCGCGGCATCGGCGAGGAAGCCGAACGCGTTCTCGATCAGCTCTGCCTGCAACACGTCCGCAGTGAATCCAAGGTGTCGATGCAGCAGCCATTCCGGCAGCAGGCGCATTTCGGCGAGCAGGCGAGCGCGGTCGTATTCCGGCAAGCCCTCGACTGCAACTGACGTCTGCATGCGCAGCAGCGCATCGAGCGCATCGGCGTAAAGCGCGTCGGCGCTGCCCTCGTCGAGCGCGGGAAGATAGGTTCGATCGCCGAAGTCTTGCATGAGCACAAAACCCGCGTCGACATCGGCGGCCACGACGGTCGGTGCGTGCAGGCCGGCCGCGCCGAGACGCGCCGCAATGTCGAGCCATTCACCGATTGGCTCCTTGAGCGGCGGCGCGTCCATGAGAATGTGCGTGCGGCCGTCGCTTTCGACACGCCAATAACTGCGGAAGCTTGCGTCCTCGGATGCGCTCGACAGCGCGAAGGCGTCATGGCCGAGGGCCTTGGCCACCCAGGCCAGGCGGCGTTGCTCGCGTGTCGTGTCCAATCGTCATTCCTGCGCTGCGGCGACGCGAGTGTAAGCGAAGTCGTCGCCTGCCAGCCCGTGTGGCCTGCGCATGAAACGCGGCATGTTCAGCGCCGGCACCATCTTGTCGCCGACGGCGTGAAATAGTACTATTTCGGTACTCAATAAGCGTGGATCCGCGATGTTGCGCATCTCGAAACTGACCGATTACGCCACCGTGGTCATGACCTGCCTCGCCGAGGCCGCTGACGAGGTGCTCAGCGCCCAGCAGCTGGCAGAGCGTGCGCGACTGGAGACGCCGACCGTCAGCAAGCTGCTCAAGCAGCTCGCGAATGCAGGTCTGGTCACTTCGTTTCGCGGCGTGCGTGGCGGCTACCGGCTCGCGCGCAACGCGCATTCCATCACGGTGGCGGAGATCGTGATCGCCATCGAAGGGCCGATCGGCATGACCGAGTGCAGCGTGCACGCCGGTCAGTGCGGTCATGAATCGCATTGCGGCGTGCGTGTGAACTGGCAGCGCATCAGCGTCGCGGTGACCAGCGCGCTCGAAAGCGTCACGCTGGCCGAGATGGTCAGGCCGCGGCCGCGAAGCCGCGCCAGCATTCCGCTGCGTGTCGCCGTGGCGTGATCGACCCGAACCAGACACCGGCGACCCATCAGACTTTTCAGGCAGCCCAGCAGACCATGGCCATCGAACAAACCGAACTCGAATCCCTGCCGCGCGATCGCGAGGCTGCCGTGAGCGCGGGCAACGAACAACTCGTCGAGGCGATGAACAAGCGCTACAGCGCCGGGTTCATCACCGACATCGAAACCGAGTTCGCGCCACCCGGCTTGTCCGAGGAGATCGTGCGCTTCATTTCGGCGAAGAAGGATGAGCCGTCATGGATGACCGACTGGCGACTTGCCGCATTTCGTCACTGGCAGACGATGATCGAACCGCAGTGGGCCAATCTGCGTATTGCGCCGATCGACCTGCAGGCGCTTAGCTATTACGCCGCGCCGAAAAATCGCCCGAAGTCACTGGCCGACGTCGACCCCAAGCTGATCGAGGCCTACGACAAGCTCGGCGTGCCGTTCCACGAGCGTGCGCGGCTGGCCGGTGTCGCCGTCGACGCGGTGTTCGATTCGGTGTCGGTCGGCACCACGTTCCGGAAGGAGCTCGCCGAAGTCGGCGTGATCTTCTGTTCGATGTCCGAAGCGGTGCGTGAGCATCCGGATCTGGTGCGCCAGTATCTCGGCACCGTCGTGCCAACCGCCGACAACTATTTCGCCGCGCTCAACTCGGCGGTGTTCTCCGATGGCAGTTTCGTGTTCATTCCCAAAGGCGTGCGCTGCCCGATGGAGCTGTCGACGTACTTCCGCATCAATGCCGGCCATACCGGGCAGTTCGAGCGCACACTGATCATTGCCGAGGAAGGCGCCAGCGTGTCGTATCTGGAAGGCTGCACGGCGCCGATGCGCGACGAGAATCAGCTGCACGCCGCAGTGGTCGAACTGGTTGCGCTCGACGATGCGAGCATCAAGTATTCGACCGTGCAGAACTGGTATCCAGGCGACGAGAACGGCGTCGGCGGCATCTACAATTTCGTTACCAAGCGCGGTGACTGTCGCGGAGCACGGTCGAAGATTTCGTGGACGCAGGTTGAAACGGGCTCGGCAATCACCTGGAAATATCCGAGCTGCGTGCTGCGCGGCGATGACTCGGTCGGCGAGTTCTACTCGGTCGCATTGACCCATCACCATCAGCAGGCCGACACCGGCACCAAGATGATCCACATCGGCAGGAACACCAAGTCGAAGATCATCGCCAAGGGCATCAGTGCCGGTCGTGGACAGAACAGCTATCGCGGCCTGGTCAAGATCGAGAAGGGCGCCAGCGGTGCGCGCAACTACACGCAGTGCGACAGCCTGCTGATCGGCAAGAAGTGCGGTGCGCACACGTTTCCGTATATCGAGGTCAAGAATCCTGCCGCGATCGTCGAGCACGAGGCGACCACCTCGAAGATTTCCGACGATCAGCTCTTCTATTGCCGCTCACGCGGCATCAGCGAGGAAGACGCGGTATCGCTGATCGTTGACGGGTTCTGCAAGCAGGTGTTCCGCGAACTGCCGATGGAATTCGCGGTGGAGGCAAAGAAGCTGCTCGATGTGTCGCTCGAAGGAGCCGTCGGATGAGCATCGAGCGCAAGATTCGCGTAGTGCGTGAAGGCGAAGCCAGGACCACCCCGCTGGCCTACTGGCGCACCCGGTCGATCGAGGAACGCCTGGCCGAGACGCTGAAGCTGCATCGCGAGGGAAACCGAATGTTCCGTGGCGGCAACCCGCCATTCGTCTACATCATCGGGAAGCGGGATGTCGACGCTGTCCGATGACTGGCAGGATTTCATTCGCGCACTCTCCGGGCGCGAAGTTGACTACATGATCGTCGGCGGCATTGCCGTCGGCGCGCATGGGCACGTTCGTTACACGAAAGATCTGGATGTCTGGTTTCGCGGTACCGAGGAGAACGCGAAGCGGCTCATCGGCGCTCTCAAGGATTTCGGATTCGCGACGGTCGAGCCATTGCCGTCGGAGTTCTGCAAGCAGCGCGCGATGCTGGTCATTGGTGCGGAGCCGAACACGATTGAACTGATCAATTTTGCCGACGGTGTCGATTTCGAGGAATGTTTTGCTCGTCGAGTCGAGGTCCCGTTCGGTGCCGTGGTTGCTTCGGTGATTGCGCTCGAAGATCTGCGCAGAAACAAGCGGGCTGTTGGACGACTCCAAGACCTCGCGGACATCGAAAGCCTTGATGATGCTACTAGCGAGAGTTCATATGCTGAAGATTGAAAACCTGCACGTCCGTGTCGCCGGCAAGGACATCCTCAAGGGCTTGTCGCTCGACGTGAAAGCCGGCGAGATGCACGCGATCATGGGGCCGAATGGTGCCGGAAAGTCCACGCTCGGCAACGTGCTTGCCGGGCGCGAGGGCTACGACGTCGTCGACGGTTCGGTGACCTACGAAGGACAAAACCTGCTCGAGCTCGAGCCCGAGGAGCGCGCGGCTGCCGGCGTCTTTCTCGCGTTCCAGTATCCGGTCGAGATTCCGGGCGTCAACAACACCTACTTCCTGCGCGCAGCGCTCAATGCGCAGCGCAAGCGCCGAGGCGAAAGCGAGCTCGATTCGATGCAGTTCCTCAAGCGCGTGCGCGAAAAGCTGGCCGTGCTGCATCTGAAAGACGAGCTGCTGCATCGCGCCGTCAACGAGGGTTTCTCGGGGGGCGAGAAGAAGCGCAACGAGATTTTCCAGATGGCCCTGCTCGAACCGAAACTCGCGATCCTCGACGAAACCGATTCGGGTCTTGATATCGATGCGCTGAAAATGGTCGCCGATGGGGTCAACCTGATGCGTGATCCGGCGCGTGCGTTCGTCGTCATCACGCACTACCAGCGCCTGCTCGACTACATCGTGCCGGACTTCGTGCACGTGCTCGCCGAGGGCCGCATCGTCGAGAGTGGTGACAAGTCGCTCGCGCTGAAGCTCGAGGAGCAGGGCTATGCGTGGATCGCCGAGCGCCGGTTGGCCGGAGCCGCGTGATGGCCGGCGGCTTCCTCGAATCCCTGCTCGGCAAACGAGAATTCGCGGCGCAGCCGCCGTGGCTCGCCGTCGCGCGTCAGCGTGCGAGTGATGCGCTGGCTCGCGATGGCTTGCCCGATGCCCGCAATGAGGCCTGGAAGTACACCAGCCTGCGTGCACTTGGCCAGCGCACGTACGCCATGCCAGAGCGCGGCAGGGGAAAGGTTTCGATCGATGCTTCGGCGATCACCTTGCCCGACGTCGACGGCCCTCGGCTGGTGTTCGTCGACGGCGTGTTTCGCGCGCATCTCTCGCGCATGATTGCGCAGAGCGGTCTGGTCGTCACCACGTTGTCGGAAGCCATGAACGACGATGCCGATGCGCTTCGCAGTTGGCTCGATCGGGATTTCGATGGCACTGCGCTCGCCTTCGCCCGGCTGAATGCGGCGCTGGTCGAGGACGGCGCCGTAATACGGGTTGCCGCCGGCAGCCATGTGCCGCAGGCGCTGCATCTGGTCCACTTCGGGACTGCTGCTGCGAATGCAACGGTCGCACATTCGCGCGTGCTCATCGACGTCGGCGAGGACGCCTCCGTGTCGATCGTCGAGCATCACCTCGGCGAAGCCGGCGAGGCGAACCTGTTCAATGGCGTCACCCAGGTTGCACTCGGTGCGCGGTGCCGCCTCGGCCTTCTGCAGTTGCAGGTGGCAGCCGATTCGTCGACACGGATCCGGCGCACGGAAGCCATGCTCGGCGCGGATGCGCTGCTCGATCTGCATTCGGTGGAGCTGGGTGCTGCATTGTCGCGGCATGATCTGGTCGTACACCTCGCCGGAGACCGCTCGCGACTGCAGTCGCGTGGCGTGTTTGCGCTGCGCGGACGACAGCACGGCGATACCCGCATCGATGTGCGTCACCGCGCGCGCGATACGCGCTGTGATCTGCTCTGGCGTGGCGTCGCCGACCAGCGTGCACGTGGTGTGTTCCATGGCGGCATCACGGTCGAAGCGGGCGCCGACGGTGCCGATGCGAAGCTGAGCAACAAGAATCTGCTGCTCTCCGAGCAGGCCGAGATCGATACCCAGCCGGTGCTCGAGATCCACGCCGACGAGGTCAAGGCGGCACATGGCGCCACGGTCGGCCAGCTCGACGACAAGGCGTTGTTCTATCTGCGCTCGCGCGGACTTTCGCAGGCCCAGGCGCGCAGCATGCTGACTCTGGCGTTCTGTCGGGTGGCAGTCGATTCGCTCGAGCCGGCCGCGCTGCGCGAGCATGTTGGCGCGTTGCTGCTCGAGCGCCTGCCGAGCGGTTCCGACGCGGGGACATCGGCATGAACGCGAAGATCGCCCCATTGCCGTCATTCGACATCGATCGCATCCGCGCCGATTTCCCGCTGCTCGCGCGTCGCGTGCATGGCAAGCCGCTGATCTATCTCGACAACGCGAATACCGCGCAGAAGCCGAGTGCGGTCATCGAGGCGGTTGACCATTTCTACCGCCAGACCAACGCGAACGTGGCGCGTGCCGTGCATGCCCTCGGCGAGGAGGCGACCATCGCCTACGAGGCCACGCGCGATACGCTTGCGCGCTTCATCAACGCGCCGTCGCGTGACGAAGTCATCTTCACCTCCGGTACCACGCAGTCGATCAATCTGGTCGCCTACAGTTATGCGCTGCCGAGACTCAAGCACGGTGACTCGATACTCGTCACGCAGATGGAGCACCACGCCAACATCGTGCCGTGGCAGCTCGTCTGCGATCGTACCGGCGCGAATCTCAAGGTGGCGCCCATCACCGAGTCGGGCGAGCTGATTGTCGAGCGATTCATCGAGATGCTGACGCCCGACGTGCGCCTCGCCGCGGTCACGCACGTCTCCAACGTGCTTGGCACGATCAACCCGATCGCGCAACTCGCGCGCGAATGCCGCCGACGCGGCATTGCGCTGCTGGTCGACGGTTCGCAGGCGGCGCCGCATCTGCGCATCGACGTGCACGCGCTCGGTTGTGATTTCTATGCGCTGACCGGCCACAAGCTGTTTGGCCCGACCGGTACCGGTGCGCTGTGGGCGCGGCGCGAACTTCTCGATTCGATGCCGCCGTTCTTCGGCGGTGGCGAGATGATCCGCGAAGTCAGCTTCGAAGGGACAACGTTCGCCGATCCGCCGCACAAGTTCGAGGCCGGTACGCCGAACATCGCCGGGTTCGTCGGTCTTGGTGCAGCCATCGACTACGTCGAAGCGTTGGGCCTGGACACCATCGGCGCGCGCGAGCAGGACTTGCTCATTCATGCAACGAACGCATTGCGCAGCGTGCCAGGCTTGCGCATTTTCGGCGAAGCCGCGCACAAGGCGGCCGTGATCGCGTTCCTGATCGATGGCGTGCATGCGCATGATCTCGCCACACTGCTGGACCACGAAGGCATTGCGGTGCGCTCCGGCCATCATTGCGCGCATCCGCTCATGCAGTTCTTCGGCGTGGCGGCAACACTGCGGGTGTCACTCGCGTTCTACAACACGCATGAGGAAATCGACCAGCTCGTTGCCGCGATCGCGCGCGTGCGCAGAATGCTCGGGTGAGCGGATTGACCGTGACGCTTTCGTTTCGTGACGCTGGCGAAGGCGATCTCGACGCGGTGCGCAACCTCGTTGAATCGGCCTATCGCGGTGAATCGAGTCGGCGTGGCTGGACCACCGAGGCCGACTTTCTTGATGGCCAGCGCATCGACGTCGTGGGTTTGCGTGAGCTCATCGGTGACGCCGACGCGCGCGTGCTGATGGCATTCAGGGACGACCTGCTGGTGGCCTGCTGCGAGCTTCGCCGCAACGCCGATACCGCGTACTTCGGCATGTTTTCGGTGCGTCCGGACGGGCAGGGCGCGGGAGTCGGCAACCTGGTCCTGGCCGAGGCCGAGCGCATCGCCCATAGCGCGTGGCACTGCCGAATGATGCAGATGACCGTGATCGACATCCGCTCGGAGCTCATCGCGTGGTACCAGCGCCGCGGCTATCGGCGTACTGGCGTGCACAAGCCATTTCCTTACGGAGACGCGCGCTACGGGATTCCGAAACGCGACGACTTGCGCTTCGAGATCCTCGAAAAGCCGCTTGATATCGGCGCCTGAAGGCACTGCGGCGCCGTTGCGAACGCGTCAGCGCGGTTGCTCGTCGTTGCCAACCTGACGCCGCGACGTTGTCGGTTGCCATCTTCCTGAAGCGCATCCTGGTGTCACTGCTCGTGGTGCTTGCGCAACTGCGGCAAGGCGGATAAGCTTCGCAGCCCGTGTGATAATGCATTAATACGTTATGAAAAGACGCTCCCTCGAAGCCGAGACACCGACCGTGCGTGCCGAAGAGAGCCTTTGCAAGGCGCTGCTCGCGCTCGACAGCGTCGCGGAGATGCGCGCGTTCCTGCGCGATCTGTGCACACCATCGGAGCTCGAGGCGCTGGTCGACCGCTGGCGCGTCGTGCCGTACATCCTCGACGGCATGCCGTACCGTGAAATCCACGAGCGCACCGCCGTCAGCATCACCACGATCGGGCGCGTCGCGCGCTTTCTCAATCAGGGCAACGGCGGCTACCTCGCTGTACTCGCGCACGATGCGGCGGCAGGCAAGATACGACGAGCGAGAAAACCCGTTGCCGCTGCCGGAGCAGGCGCATGAGTACCAGAGACCGCCTGCGCATCGCCGTACAGAAATCCGGCCGACTCAGCGAGGCTTCGCAGGATCTGCTCGCACGCTGCGGTCTGAAGTTCCGCCGCAGTCGCGACAAGCTGTTCTGTTTCGGTGAATCCCTGCCGGTGGATCTGCTGCTGGTGCGCGACGACGACGTGCCGACCATGATCGCCGACGGCGTCTGCGATCTCGGCATCGTCGGACGCAACGTGCTTGCCGAGCAGATCCTCGGCGCCGTGCATGCAGGCGAAGCGCCGGCATTTCAGGAAATCCGCACGCTCGGCTTCGGCCAGTGCCGGTTGTCGCTGGCCGTGCCGCAGGAGTTCGACTATTCCGAGCCGGGTCAGCTCGCCGGGTTGCGCATCGCCACGACCTATCCGCAGCTGCTCACGGACTGGCTGCGACGTGCGCAGGTGGACGCAAAGGTGGTGACGCTTTCCGGGTCTGTCGAGATTGCGCCGCGCCTCGGCAGCGCAGAGGTGATCTGCGATCTGGTCTCGAGCGGGGCGACGCTGGCCGCCAATCAGCTCAAGGAGGCCGCGATCATCCTCGAATCGGAGGCCGTGCTCGCTGCGCGATCGGTACTGCCGGCCGACGAGCGCGGAGAGCTCATCGACATGCTGCTGCGGCGCATCGATGGGGTCATCCAGGTGCGTGTCTCCAAGCTCGTGCTGCTGCAGGCGCCGCGCTCCGCGCTCGAAGCGATCACGCGCATCTTGCCGAACGGTCAGCGCCCGACGATCACGACGATCGAAGGCGCCGAAAACGATGTGTCGGTACAGGCGGTATGCACCGATGCGATCACCTGGCAGCACCTGGAAGACCTCAAGCGCGCAGGCGCCCGGCAGATGCTCGTGCTGCCGGTGGAGCAGATGCTGGCATGAAGACACTGATCTGGAACAGGCTCGATCCGGTAGCGCGGACGGACGCGCTGCGTCGACCGGCACAGGCGACGGCAGGCGATACCCGCGAGAGCGTCGCGCGAATCATCGCACGTGTGCGCGAACACGGTGACGAGGCACTGTTCGAACTGACGGCGCGCCTTGATCGCTGCACACTCGAGAGCCTGCGCGTGGGTGAGGCCGAGTTTGCCGCCGCCGATGCCGTACTGACCGACGATTTGAAGGCGGCGATCGGCGCGGCCCATGCGCGTATCGATGCGTTTCACCGCGCCGGTGCGGTGCAACCGTATCGGGTCGAAACGGCACCCGGCGTGGTCTGTGAGCGCATGCTGCGTGCGATCAACCGGGTCGGTCTGTATGTGCCGGCCGGTGGCGCGCCATTGCCGTCGACGGCGTTGATGCTCGGCGTGCCGGCGCAGATCGCCGGTTGCCGAGACATCGTGCTGTGCACGCCGCCGCGCAGCGACGGTCGTTGCGACGAAGCGGTCCTCTACGCGGCGCGACTGTGCGGCATCGATACCGTGTTCAAGGTAGGCGGCGCGCAGGCGATAGCAGCGATGGCGTACGGAACTGCGTCGGTACCGCGTTGCGACAAGCTGTTCGGCCCCGGCAACGTCTGGGTAACCGAGGCCAAGCTGCAGGCCGCCGCCGATCCCGATGGCGCCGCGGTCGACATGCCGGCCGGACCGTCGGAGGTGCTGGTCATCGCCGACGCCGAAGCCGACGCGCGTTTCGTCGCCGCCGACCTGCTTGCCCAGGCCGAACACGGTGCCGATTCGCAGGTCGTGCTGGTCACCGATTCGTCCGATCTGATCGAGCGTGTGCAGCGAGAGGTCGAAGCGCAATGCGCGCTGCTTGCGCGTCGCGAGGTAACGGCACGTGCGCTGCAGCATGCGCGCCTGATCCTCGTCGACTCGCTCAGCGACGCGGCTGCGGTCAGCAATGCCTATGCCCCCGAGCACCTGATTCTCAACATCGTGCAGCCGCGCGATCTGCTCGATGCGATCGACAGCGCCGGCTCGATCTTCCTTGGCGCGTGGTCGCCCGAGTCGGTCGGTGACTATTGCAGCGGCACCAACCATGTGCTGCCGACGTATGGCGCCGCGCGTGCATGGAGCGGCTTGTCGGTGGCCAGCTTCCAGAAGCAGATCACGGTGCAGGAACTGTCTGTCGCCGGACTGCGCGCGATTGGACCCTGCACGATGACGCTGGCCGCAGCCGAGCGTCTCGACGCGCATGCGCGGGCCGTAGGCGTACGCCTTGAAGTGCTCGAGGCCGCGGCGTGAACGTGCTTGATCTGGCTCGCCCGGAGATCCTCGCGCTGAAGCCCTACTCGTCGGCACGACTCGAAGCGGGCGATGGCGAAGTGATGCTCAACGCCAACGAGGCGCCGTGGCCGCCGCCCGGTGTGCCGATTGAATCGCGCACCACACCGCTCAACCGCTACCCGGATCCACAGCCGCGCATTCTCGTCGAACGACTCGCGCAATTGTATGCAGTCGATCCGAGCCAGGTGCTCGTCGGTCGCGGCAGCGACGAGGCCATCGACCTGCTGGTGCGCGCGTTCTGCCGGCCTGGACGCGACGCGATTGCGATCAGTCCGCCGACGTTCGGCATGTATGCCGTGTGCGCCGCGATCCAGGGAGCCGACATCGTCGAGGTACCGCTGACCGCAGACTTCACCACCGATGCGGACGCCCTGATCGATACATTGCCCAGCCACGTCAAACTGGTGTTCCTGTGCTCGCCGAACAATCCGACCGGCGCGGCGATGTCGCTGGAGGCGATCGAACGTGTTGCCCTTGCCATGCGCGATCGTGCGCTGGTCATTGTCGACGAGGCCTACGTCGAGTTTGCCGACACACCGAGTGCGACGACGTTGATCGGGCGCCATCCGAACCTCGGTGTGCTGCGCACGCTGTCGAAGGCATGGGCACTCGCCGGCGCGCGCATCGGCGCTCTGCTCGCCGCCGCCGAGTTGATCGCGCTGTTGCGTCGGATCATGCCGCCCTATCCGTTGCCTTCTCCGTGCGTTGCCGCTGCGCTCGCCGCGCTGACCGCAGACGGGCTTGCATTGACGTTGCAGCGCATCGCCCTGCAGGTTGCCGAGCGCGAGCGCATGACGGTCGAGCTCAGGCGCCTTCCGGGGATTGCCGTCGTGCTGCCGTCAAGCGCCAATTTCCTGTGCGTGAAGTTCGATGAAGCGACTGCGGTCTATCGCACGTTGCTCGCGTCCGGCGTCGTCGTGCGCGACGTCGCACGCTATCCGCGACTCGCCGACCATCTGCGCATCAGCATCGGCACGCGCGAAGAGAACACGCGTGTTCTGGAAGTACTGATACGCCAGGAGTTCGGCACGTGAACACGCGCAGGATACTTTTCGTCGATCGCGACGGCTGCCTGATCGAGGAACCGGCTGACTTCCAGATCGACAGCTTCGAGAAGTTCGCCCTGCTGCCCGGAGTGGTCGCAGCGTTGCAGCGTTGCGTGGCCGCCGGGTTCGAACTGGTCATGGTGACCAACCAGGATGGCCTCGGCACGGACAGTTTCCCCGAGCCGGATTTCCGTGGTCCGCACGAGTTGCTGTTGCGCGTTCTGTCGTCGCAGGGCGTCGGTTTCAGCGAGGTGCTGATCGATCGCAGCTTCGCCAGCGAAGCGCGCGACACGCGCAAGCCGGGTGTCGGTCTGGTCCGCCACCTGCTTGCCGAGGACAGCTGGTCGCGCGCGCGCTCGGCGATGGTCGGTGATCGCGACACCGACCTGCAGTTCGCGGCCAACATCGGAGTTCGCGGGTTTCGGGTCGGCGCCGACGGCACATCGTGGGCGAACATCGCGCACGAGTTGTGCACTGCGCCGCGCATCGCCGAAATCGCGCGCGACACCCGCGAGACCCGCATCCGCGTGCGCGTCGATCTCGATGCCGGCTCGTCGGCGCAGATCCACACCGGTCTCGGTTTCTTCGACCACATGCTCGAACAGATCGCCAAGCACGCGGCGTTCGGTTTGCAATTGCGCTGTGACGGCGATACCACGGTCGATGAGCATCACACGATCGAGGACAGCGCGCTGGCTCTCGGCCAGGCGCTGCGCAACGCGCTCGGCGAAAAGCGTGGCATTGGTCGCTACGGGTTCACGCTGCCGATGGACGAGAGCCTCGCCAGTGCGGCGCTCGATCTGTCGGGGCGGCCCTATTTCGTGTTCGACGGCGCCTTTCCGCGCGAGCGTGTGGGCGACGTGCCGACCGAACTCGTTGCGCATTTTTTCCGCTCGCTGTGCGAAACGCTCGGAGCCAACCTGCATCTGAGCGTGCGTGGCGACAATGCGCATCACATGGTCGAAGCCTGCTTCAAGGTATTCGCACGCGCGCTCGGCCAGGCAATCCGCGTCGCCGGTGATGACCTGCCAAGTACCAAGGGCGTGCTGTGAGCGCGCGCGATGTCGTGCTGGTCGATGCTGGCGGCACCAATATCGGATCGGTGCGCTATGCGCTGGAGCGGCTCGGTGTCGCTGCCGAACTGACCTGCGATGCAGCACGCATACGTAGTGCATCGCACGTGATCCTTCCGGGCGTCGGCGCTGCCGGCCCCGGCATGGCTCGACTGCACGAGAGCGGCCTGGTCGAGGTGTTGCGGCGATTGACGCAGCCGGTCCTCGGCGTCTGCCTCGGCATGCAATTGCTGTTCGAACATTCGCAGGAAGGCGACACCGAATGCCTCGGCGTCATTCCGGGACACGTTCGCGTGATCCCTGCGGACGCCACGCATCGCGTACCGCACATGGGCTGGAACCGACTCATTCGCGAGCGTGATGACGCGCTTCTCGATGGCTTGCCGGAGCCGTCGCTCGCCTACTTCGTGCACAGCTATGCCGTCGAAGCCGGCGCGCACACGGTGGCCAGTATCGACCACGGCATGCGCATCGCGGCGATCGTGCGTGAGCGCAATTTCTGCGGAATGCAGTTCCATCCCGAACGCTCGGCGTCGGTCGGCGCGCATCTTCTAGGGCGGTTTCTTGCATGAGCCTCGAGATCATTCCCGCACTCGATCTGCGTGGCGGCCGCGTCGTACGACTGCAGCAGGGGGATTACGCGCGCGAGACCGGCTAC
>JBBSOU010000054.1:0-23490 GCA_038259445.1 Lysobacterales bacterium
ACGTTTTCATGATTTCGACCGTGGCTGTGATTGCGGATGCGCTGTGTGCTTCGATGCTTTGTTCTGCTTATCGCGTTGCCCTGGGTTATGCGCCATCCGCTACCGACGTTCTCATGATTTCGACCTTGGCTGTGAATGCGGATGCGCAGGGTGCTTCGAGACTTTGTTTTGCTGATCGCGTTGCCGCGGGTTATGCGCCATCCGCTACCGACGTTTTCATGATTTCGACCTTGGGTGTGAATGCGGATGCGTAGGGTGCTTCGAGGCTTTGTTCTGCTGATCGCGTTGCTCTTTGTTGTTGGCTGCGGGGTCAACCGTCAGTTGGCGCGAGAGGCAGATCGCGTTGTCGCCGATACGCGCGCCACGGCGATCGACTGCGACCGCGCGGACCGTTGCGCGATTGACTCGCCGTTGCGCTCGCTCGCGGAGAAGGCCAATGCCGACTCGACGCCGAGCCAGCCGATCCATTACGTCAACATGCTCGAGAACGGCGAGGAGTCGCTGCTCTTGCGCGTGCATCTGATCCGTACGGCGCGCGCCAGCGTGGATATCCAGACATTCATCTGGGTCGACGATGACGCCGGTCGCCTGCTGCTCGATGAATTGCTGGCCGCAGCGCGGCGCGGAGTCAAGGTGCGCGTGATCGCCGACCAGCTGTTCTCGCTCGAAGACGTCGACCTGCTCGCCCAGCTGGCACGCATCCACGCGAACTTCGAGGTGCGCATCTACAACGCGACCTTCGACAAGGCGGTGACCCGTCCGCTCGAGTTCGCGGCCAGCATCCTGTGCTGCTTCACGCGCTTCAACCAGCGCATGCACAACAAGTTGTTCCTCGTCGACGGCGTGTTCGGGATCGTCGGCGGACGCAACTACCAGAACCGCTACTTCGACTGGGATCACGAGTTCAACTATCGCGACCGCGATGTCCTCGTCACCGGTGCCGATGCCGGCAGGCAGATGCAGGCGTCGTTCGACGAGTTCTGGAACTACCGCCGAGCGGCCCCGCTGACGCGGCTCAATGACGTCAACCAGCGTGTCGTCGCCGAAGCCGGCCAAGCCCTGCAGTTGCCGGAACCGCAACGCAGTTTCAACCCGGCGCGCATCGCCCAGCTGCTCGCGCAGGCCGGCAATGAGACGCTGATCGACGAGCGATTCCATGCCCAGGCCCTGCGCGTCGGTCAGGTCGACTACTTCTCCGACGAGCCGGAGAAACAGGACGGCGAATCCGACAACAACCGCATTCTCGGCGAACGCATTGCGCGACTCATCAGTGACGCGCGCGAGCGCATCGTTGTGCAGACACCGTATCTCGTGCTGAGCAAGCGCGCGCAGCAGGTGTTTCGCGAATTGCAGCGTCGCGACCCCAGCCCGACGATCCTGGTATCGACCAATTCACTGGCGGCGACCGACGCGTTCTACGTCTATGCCCTGTCGCACAAGTACAAGAAGCGCTACCTCAAGTTCGGATTCCAGATCCACGAGTTCAAGCCGCATCCGGCCGATGCGCCCGACATGATCGCGGGCTATGCCGAGCTGACCGGTGGCGGCGCGGACCGCGGCTATCAGCGCTTCGGCCGGGCGCCGGTGACGAGTGAGAACGTGCGCATCGGCATGCATGCGAAATCAATCGTCATCGATGGCCAGATCACGATGATCGGATCGCACAACTTCGATCCGCGTTCGGACAACTACAACACCGAATCGGGCTTCATCATCTATGACCGCGCGGTTGCCGCACAGGTCGCTGCGTCGATCAGGCGGGACATGGCCCCGCAGAACGCATGGACGATCGCCAAGCGCCCGCGCACCAACCTGATCCACCGCGTCAACAACGCCATCGCCGATTTTTCGACCGTGCTGCCGCTGTTCGACTTCTGGCCGTTCCGCTACTCGACGAGCTATGAACTCAACGAGGGCTGCCAGCCATTGCCGCCGAACGACCCGGGCTTCCACGATTGCTACACCGCCGTCGGCGACTTCCCGGGCGTCGACCTGCCGCTGAAGTCGATCTACACGCGCATCGCCACGGCGTTCGGTGCGCCGGCGGCGGGGATACTTTGAGCGGGAATCGGGCATGGGGGAACACGGATCAACCTTGATTCGGTGAGTCCGCTGGGCTTCAACGGGTGCGCGCCCGGTCGAGCCGGGCTTGCAGCGAACGCGGTCCGGTATCCGTGCCTTCAACGCATTCTGAGTCGCTCGACCGCGGCGTTCGCCGGGATGACCGCTTGATCGTTGTTTGCTCCGGGTACGTCGGCAGGCGGCTTTTGGTCCGCGCATCGATGCGCAGGATGCGGCCACCACGCGCCGCGCCGGGTCCACGGTGCCCAAGTGCCGTCGATCGCATTGACGCGCCTGTGTCCGCCGACTAGTCTCAGCGGCTGGATTTTTCCTCATGCGGAGCGGCACCCATGTCCCTGGACATCACGATCCAACTCGGCGACGAAGATCTCGAGCACTTCGTGCAGGCAATGCGCCGCGCGCAATCGAAAGCGGCCGACATGGATCCCGAAGCGATCGCCAGTGCCGCCTCGAAGCTGCTGGTCGACGTGCCCAAGGTCAAGGTGCCGGCATTCATCCGCGATCGCCTCGAAAAGCTCGACGCGATGATCCAGCTGGTGCGCGACGAGGGCTATGGCCTGCCCGAGGAGGACCGCACCCGCGTGCTTTCCTGCCTCGCCTATTTCGCCGATCCGCACGACATCATCGCCGACGACATCCCGGTAATCGGTTATCTCGATGACGCAATCATGATCGAGCTGTGCGTTCGCGAACTGCGCCCCGAGCTCGAATCGTATTCGGACTTCGTGCTCTACCGCGCACAGGAAGCGACCCGGCGCGGTGTCGACCCGGCCGATCTGCGCACGCAGCGCGTCGACTGGCTCGAGACGCGTCGCCAGGAAGCGCATGAAGGCATGCGCCGTCGTCGTCGCGACGGCTACGGCGGTGGCTGGAGCCCGACGCTGTTCAAGATGCGCTGAGCGAAGCGCAGCCAGCAATGAAAAAGGCGGCCGATGGCCGCCTTTTTCATTGCACCTACAAGGCCCGCAATCAGCCCGCGGCCCTGGCACCCACCGTCACTCGCACGGCCACGGCAGATAGCTCGAATCCATGCTCGACGAGCAGCGCCAGCCGCCGCTGCCATCGGTGGTCCATTCGATGCGCTCGATGCGTGCAGCGAACGGGATGTCCGAAGACGCCGACAGCTGCACCTGCACCGTGCACTGCGGGGCGAAGCCGCCTAGCTGGATCGATTCGATCCACGCATTGTTCGATGGGCGCTGCTCGCTCATGCATTCGTTGCTGGCAGCCAGCGCCTGGGCCGCTTCCCCCTTGACCGCCTCAACCTCGTCGAAGATGGCCGTGAGTCCGGCCAGCACGAGCGCCTTTTCGGCATCGGCGTCGTCACTCGACGGCATGCTCGACCACTCCTCGACGCGGGATTCCTCGACGACATCGGACAGATCGGAAAGGTCCGATTGCGCCTGGCCAAGCATGGTCGCCGCAAACCACGTCCAGCTGGCCAGCGCAATGGCGGCGAACACGAACGGCAGCACATTCAGAACCCATCCGTACCACGGCATCGGTGGACGCACGGTCGGCAAAGTCCGGCCAGGCTCGACCTCGCGAAACACCACGAGCGTGGTCGCCATCATGTCGTGCAGCGCCTGTTTGCGCCCGGTCCATCCGGCCAGCATGTAGCCGATGCCGAACGGGATCAGGCCGGTGACGATCTTGCTGAAGAAGCGGCCGGTGGCGCGTGCGAAGGTGATGCGCGCGCCCTTGTCGTCGGTCACCTTCAGACCCATCACGCGCTTGCCGATGGTCGCCTGTCTCGGCGAACTTTCGAGCTTGGCAAAGTACAGCCACGAAATGACGATTGCCAGCACGTAACCCAGGCCCATGACCGCAAACGCGATTCCGGCACTCTCACTGGCGATGGCAGCGGCGCTGGCGACACCGAGCAGGCCGAAAATCACGACGATGACGATGCCGACCAGGAACGAGTCGACCGTATAGGCGGCCACGCGACGCCAGAAGCCGGCGTGGATGGCGTTGCCTTCGGGCAACTTGCCTTCGGCGGATGCCACGTCGGTGTTGCCGCCGTAACGCGCGGCCGGCGTCGCCGAGGCCGCACGCAGGTCGCTGACGGGCCGTGTGGCGGAATCCTGATCGGCGGACACCGCGCTGAAGGCGACCGTAGCCTGGTTCTCGGTCGGCGCAGCGGCACGCATCGGGGCTGGCGCGGCACTGAACGGGCGCCAGTTGGCGCTGCCGACAGCGGCGGTATTGATCGATGACGGCCATGCGGCGCTGCGCACGCGATCCTGGACATACGAATGCGGCACGGGCCCGCGCGGCGTGTTGTCGACCAGCACGAACACGCTGCCCTCGCTGCCGATCGCATGCAGTTCGGTTATCGCGCCGATCGCGGCGGCGCCGCTCTGCAGGTTCTGCAGTTTGGCTAGATCGTCACTTTCCTTGATCGAGATCGGTGCGCGTGACAGCAGCTCACTGCGCAGCCGTTCGGGCTCCATGCGGAAGTAGGCGGCCAGCGCCGGCCAGACGTCGTCTGCATTGAAACCGGGCTGCACTTCGCCGGTCAGGACCAAGGCATGCTTGATGGTGTCCATCTTCCCTTCCCATAGTTCTGGATCGATAGCGCACGGTCGCGCACGCCGTTCAGCGTCAAGTATCGCTGGCGAGGCGTGCATATGCACGCCTCGATCAGCATTGCCTGTGCCGACCGGATCAGGCACCCTGCGCTCACGCGGACGAGAGGTCGATCAACTCCTGGCTACCGGCATGATGGCGGCAGCTGCTCGCTGTCGATCGTCGCCGCGCAGGTCCAGACGCCGGTATCGGAATAGGTCCACACGATGGTCTCGCCGGCAAGCTCTCCGACGTCCGGCACGCCCGATGCCACGGTCACCGTGATCGTGCACGCCGGTGCGCTGCCGCCGAGTTCGATCCCGGCAACCATCACGCTGCTGGCAGTGCGCGATCCCTGCGGACAGTCCTCGCCACTCATCTGCGCTTCCGCGATCTCGATCCTGGCGTTGCTGATTTCGCTTTCGATGCTGAGCACCTTGGCGCGCGTGACGTAGCCCTGATAAGCCGGCAGGGCGACGGCGGCAAGGATGCCGACGAGTGCGATCGGCAGCACGAACACGGCGATGTTGGCGACCCATCCCCACCACGGCATCGGCGGACGCGTGGTCGGCATCTCGTAGCCGGGAACGACGTCTTCGAAGACGACGAAGGTGTCGGCGACGATGTCGTGCAAGGCCTGCTTGCGCTCGGTCCAGCCGGCCAGCATGTAGCCGACATAGAACGTCAGCACAGAAAGGATGCCGCCGAAGTAACGACCGCAGGCGCGCGCGAAATCCAGCCGCGAACCGAGCGCATCGGTCACGATCAGGCCCATCGCGCGCTTGCCGAGCGTAGCCTGATGGGACGAACTTTCCTGCAGCGTGAAATAAAGCCAGTGGCCGGCCAGTCCCAGCAGCCAGCCGATTGCCGGCACCACGTTGAGGATGATGAGAGGAATGAACAGCACGAGCCCATCGATCACATAGGCGGCACTGCGCCGCCAGAATCCGGCATGGATGGCTTCGCCGGCGGGCAGGCGCTCGAATGCGGCGCCTTCGGCACTCGGCGTGACACCGTCGCGGCGCACGCTGACTGCCGTCGAGGTTGCCGCGCGATGCGTCCCTGCGGCCATGCGATCGGGTTCGGCGGCCGGTTCCGGCTCCGACTCAGGCTCGACGAAAGGCTCGAGGCTCAGTTCGAACGCTCCCGGCGCGGCGACAGCCGCGGGCTCGGGCAACTCGAACGGAGCCCACTGCGTGCTGCCGACTGCGGCGACACGCACGCCTGCAGGCCAGTCGCCTGCGACGATGCGTTTTGCCACGAACGCGCGCGGCAGCGGTCCGCGCGCGACGTTGTCGATCAGCACGAACACGCTGCCCCGGGCATCGACAGGGTGGATCTCGATGACGGCGCCGACCGCGGCGGCGCCTTGCTGCAAGGACTGCAGGCGCGCGACGTCGTCGCTTTCCTTCAGGGCAATCGGCGCGCGCGCGAGTACGTCATCGCGCAGTCGCTGCGGATCGATGCGCAGATACGCGGCAAGTGCCGGCCAGGTCTGGGCAGCCGTGAAGCCGGGCAACAGCCCACCGGTCAGCACCAGCGCCTGCTTGATTTCCGCCATGGTTTTCCCCTGAATGATGCCGCACGCGCCGGCTGGCGCAGTTTTCGAGTTGCTTTTGCGCGACGCGGCCCCCGCCACGTCGTGCGGCGCTACCGCTCGAGAATCGCCGTCACGCCCATTCCGCCGGCGGTACAGATCGAAATCAGCCCACGCCCGCTGCCTTTCTCTTCGAGCATTTTTGCCAGCGTCGCGATGATGCGCCCGCCAGTCGCCGCAAACGGATGACCGAGCGCGAGACTCGAACCGTTGACGTTGATCCTGCCCGGATCGATCGTGCCGAGCGCGCCATCGCGACCCAGCCGGTTGCGGCAGTAGTCGTCCGACTCCCATGCGCGCAACGTGCACAGCACCTGCGCGGCGAATGCCTCGTGGATTTCGTAGTAGTCGAAATCCTGCAGCGTCAGGCCGGCCGCATCGAGCATGCGCGGCACCGCGGTGGTCGGCGCCATCAGCAGGCCTTCGCCATGCGTGAAATCAACCGCCGACACCTGTGCCTGGGTAAACCATGCCTGCACCGGCAGATCACGTGCGGCCGCCCATTCCTCACTGGCCATCAGCACCGCCGAGGCGCCGTCACTGAGTGGCGTCGAGTTGGCCGCGGTCAGCGTGCCGAATCCCGACGTGCGGTCAAACGCGGGTTTCAGTGACGCATACTTTTCCAGCGTGGTGTCGGGGCGCAGGATGTTGTCGCGATCGAGTCCGCGAAACGGCACGACGAGGTCCTTGAAGAAGCCACGCGCATAGGCCGCGGCAGCTTTCTGGTGGCTCTCGAAGGCGAGCCGGTCCTGGTCCTCGCGCGAAATCTTCCACTCGCGCGCCATCAGTTCGCAGTGCTCGCCCATCGACTTGCCGGTGCGCGGTTCGGCAACGCCCGGGAACGAGGGTTTCAGTTCACCGAACGAGAATCCCTTGATGGCGGTCCTGATCTTGTCGGCCGGCTTCCTGGCGCGATTGACGGCGAGCAGACGCTGCTGCAGCGCGCGTCCGTAGACGATCGGCACGTCGCTGGTGGTGTCGCTGCCGCCGGCGATGCCGGAATCGATCTGGCCAGTGGCGATCTTGTTCGCGATAAGGATGGCATTGTCGAGCCCGGTGCCGCAGGCGCGCGCCGAGGTGATGCCCGGCGTGGTCGGTGCGAGTCCCGAGGACAGCGTCGCTTCGCGCGCGAGGTTCCACTCGGAGGCATGCTTGATGACCGCGCCGAGCGCGACTTCGCCGAGTTCGACACCATGCAGGCCGAAGCGCTCGACCAGCGCGCCAAGGGTCTTCACCGACATGCCGAAGTTGCCGATGTCGGCATAGGCGGTGTTGTTGCGGCAGAACGGAATGCGCACACCGCCGATCACGCCGACACGTTTCAGTGCGCTGTTGCCGCTCTTGGCCATCGTCATCGCTCCAGTCACTCAGTTCGGGGCCGCGCCCCATGCATGTTCGTTGTTCTTCCACAGTTCGCGGAACCACGGCCGGAACATGCCGATCTCGTCGCCACGCGCATCGTCGGCGAGCATCGCCCACATCGCGGCGGCGGTCTGGCGTCCGCTGGCGACATCGAGGATGCCACCAAACAACTCGGTCCACAGCGGCGTGTAGGCAATCCGCGCGGCGTTGGCTTCGGCACGCGCGCGCAGCCCGGCGACATCCGCGCTGCCGCCACGGCGAACGGCGATCGCCTGCACCCACGGCGAATCACTGAGCAGCAGCAGCAGGTCGAAACCGGCGTGGTCGAGGAACACGCGCACTTCTTCGGGCGTCGAGAACTGGTTGCGCGCGACATCCTTGCGCGCGGCATGGTCGGCCGCGCGGTACTGGTCGACTTCGAGTGCGTAGCGCTGCCAGCCGACCGGACTGGAGAGATTCCAGGTATCGAAGTAGAGCAGGCCGCCCGGTTTCAGCACGCGTGCCATGTCTTCGAGGTAGAGGTAGAAGTCTTCCTTGTCCATGTGGATGAACACGGCGACGCAGTAGGCCTTGTCGAAAGCGGCGTCGGGCAACGGCTGCAGGTTCGCGCGATGCAGTTCGGTGAAGCCGACGTTGGCCTGCGCGGACAAGCGGTCGCGGGCGACGCCGAGCATGTTGGCCGAGATGTCGGTGCCTTCCCAGTGCGCGATGTTCGGCGCCAGCTCGCGACCGATGCGGCCGACGCCGCAACCGAGTTCGAGCACACGATCGGTCGCCTTCAGATCAAGTGCAAGGCTGACCTGACGCGCGCTGTAGCGCCCGGTCAACTGCGCGACCTCGTCATTGGTGCTGCCGTCGACCGCGATGAAGGCACCTTGTACCGTGGATGCCTTGTCGTTCCAGAAATTCTTGTAGTTCTTCTGCGAATCCATTGCTGCGCGCGGGCGGTCGGATGAAAACGCGATGGTACACTGTGGCTCACGCGCACGAAAACCGAAACGTCTCCCTTGTCGACTTCAACTCCCGCGGCGGACGCGGCTCGATCGAGCGTGCTCTGCGTGCTTGCGCTCGAATGCTCTGAACCTGCGGCACCGCTGCGCGCCAGCGTCGATCGTGAGGTCGCGGCCGCGCTCGGCGATCTGCTCGCGCGCGACATCGCGCGGCTCGCTCCGTCGGCAACGTCGCTCGACCTGGTGCTGGTCGGCGCGCTGTTTGACCAGGCACAAGTGCTGCGTCCGCACTGGCCGGTGCATGGCGCCTTGAGTGACGCACCGGCACGGTTCGGCAGCGCGCAAAGTGGCGGCAACGTGATCGCCTTCGGCACCCATGATTCACGATTGCCGTTGCCGGCCCTGCAGCCGGACCTGCGCCTTTTCGGCAGTCCCTTGCTGGTGTTGCCATGGCTGCTCACCGGACCTGCCGACCGTGTCGCCGCAGTCGGTGCGCAACTCGAGCGTGAGCTGCTCGAAACCGGTCTCGTCGACGCCTCGCTGGCGCTGGCACTGGCCGATGCGTTCGGCCTCGGCCTCGACCATGCGCGTCACCTGACTGTGCTCGACCTGTGTGCGCTGGCCAGCGCGCAGTACGCGCACGCCGGTCTCGACGGCATATGGCACGTCATCGAACAGTGCCTGTTGCGCGGTGGCGCCGACACCACCGCATCGCTCGGTGACGGCAGCGCCGTGCGCTTGCGTGATGGCGAAGTCAAGTGCACGACCGGCGATGCGCGCCTGCGCGCACAGGTCACCGCGATCCTTGCCGCGCACGGCATCACGGCTGGCGATGCGCACGGCAAGGGATAGCGGCCGGCGTCATCGCGACGGCGGCCGTTGTCGCTGGAGTCGCGCGCCGGGTGACCACTGCAAGGGCTCAGACCTTGCTGGCTGGCTTCACCGCGATGTCGACAAACGGCGTCTGCAGCAGTCGATAGTGCGCATCGTGCATGCCGAGCGCGGCGTACGTTGCCTGCGCATCGAGGTTGTCGTTTTCCACGTAAAGGCGTAGCCCGATCACGCCGGGCGTGGTCCGTGCGCGTCGCTCGACTTCCGCGTACATGGCGCGAAAGACGCCACTGCGCCGTGCCGTTCCGATCACGAACACGCTCTGTATCCACCACCAGTCGCCATTGCGCCAGTCACTCCATTCGCGCGTCACGAGCAGGCAGCCGACGGGCTCGGCAGTGCGCTCGGCAAGCAGATAGAAGCCGCGTGCGGGGTCGGCGAACACCGCGTCCGTTCCGCGTGTCAGCATGCCGCGATCGAGCACCTTGTTTTCGGTCTCCAGCGCCATCGCTGCGTTGCTGTCGACGAGGAACGCGAGGTCGGCTCGCGTCGCAGCACGGATGTGCGCGGTTGCTGTCATCGGACACTCCGGGATTCCGGCGCCAGGGCGAGGATGGAAGGCGGTGCGCGGCGGTCATGAAGGTTATCGACCCAGATCGAGCGACCGTCCGCGTCGATCCCGCTTGCCCGCGTGGCGCTGCGCAACACATCGGGACGTTCGGCGAATCGCCCGGCCACGTTGCGCGGGTTCTCGCGCGTGTCGCGGAGCCAGAGCACGGTGGCGGCCAGCCGCAGGCGCGCGGCGCTGTCGAGCAGGCGTTCGTGATGCTCGCGGAAATCAGACATTGCGGCGTGGGCCAGGATGCTATTCGCCAGTGCGCTGGCACATCTCGTGGGCGAGATTTCGGGCGCTAGCGTGATGATCGGGCGATCAGCGAGCCCCTCTTCCTGCGCCAATTCCGTGCCGGCGACGGCGTACGTCGGGCTGAACCATGCTGCGTGTTGTTCATCCGAGTAAATCAGCGGCACGAAAACGGCGTTGGCGATCGCGTCGCCCAACGATTCATGCTGGCGGGCGTCGGCGAGTCCCTTGAGCGAGTTCTGCATAAACGCGAATTCGCTGCGCATCTCCGAACAGATCGAGACATCCCTCTTATCAATGGGAGCGAGCGCCACGCGGCACTCGGCCGCTACGGCGTCCGCGTCGGGCAACTCGGCCAGCATGTGGGCGACGGGATCGAGGCGACTCTCCAGATAAGCCACGGTGAGCATCGATGCGATGAGCAGGTTCGTGTCGTGGCGCAAGCGTCGCCAGGCGCCGGCATTGCGACAGGCGTCCGACAGCGCGGCGTGGCGGTCGCCCTCGCTCCATCGCAGCGCCAACGCGCTGAGACGAATGCGTTGTGCGGGTCCCGGATGGGTTAGCAGCAACTCGATCGTCATCGGCAACTCGAGTCGGTAGTAGTCCTTGCCCTCGAGCCTCGCCATGCGCTGGATCCATCTGCCGTGCTTGGCGACGAGACTGCGCGCGGCTTCATGGTCCGCACGCACGTGAGTCAGGCAGCCGCGCTCGCGCGATGGACACAGTCCGGGGTCGTTGTCGTCGGGCGCCTCCAGCAACGGACGAACGTCGGCAACCAGGCCGGCCAGCGGCCGCCCATCGGCAAGCCGAGCTTCGGCCTCGCGCACGTCCTCGGCAGCAATGCTTTCGATCTGGGAATCGGGCACCGCGTGGCGCATTGTCCACATCAGCGCGAACACGTTGCCGTCATCGGCTCGCGTGTCATTGGGGAATGCGAGCAGGGCCAGGGCTGCGGCGTGACTGGCCCCCGGCCCGAGCCATCGATGCGCGACGAGGTTGACGAGGAACAAGGAAACCATCGCAAGCGACGCGATGCCCAACCACGCCAGGGTTCGCCGAACCGTGCTCATTTCGGTCGCCGCGTACGCGAACTGCCGAGTTTGCGGGTGAGCGTGTTGCGGCCGAGCCCGAGCGCCTTCGCGGCATTCTGGCGATGGCCCTTGCTGGCGATCATCGCGGTATCGAGCAGCACGCGGTCGAATTCGGCGAGCGCGCGCGCATGCAAGTCATCGGCACCTCCGGAAAGCTCCTGCTCGGCCCAGTCGCCAAGCGCGACACTCCACGCGGGCCGACGTGGCGACGGCAGTGAACGCATCTCGGCCGGCAGGTCGCCAATGCCGATCAGCCGCCCGCTGGCGAGCACGGCGACACGCCGGCACACGTTTTCGAGTTGGCGCACGTTGCCAGGCCAGGCCTGCTCGCGCAGGGCGGCGAGCGCGGCCGGCGCGAAGCGTTTCGGTTCACCGCCGGTCTCGGCCGCTGCGCGCAGCAGGAAATGTTCGGCCAGGCGCGCGATGTCATCGCGGCGTTCGCGCAGCGGCGGCACGTGCACGCGCAGCACATCGAGACGATGCAGCAGATCAGCACGGAACTCGCCGCGTTCGACCTTGGCTTCGAGATCCTGATGGGTCGCCGCGAGCACGCGCACGTCGGCGCGGATCAGTTCACGGCCGCCGACCCGATAGAACTCGCCGGCAGCGAGCACGCGCAGCAGGCGGGTCTGCAGCCCGAGTGGCATGTCGCCGATCTCGTCGAGGAACAGTGTGCCGCCCTCGGCCTGTTCGAAGCGGCCGGAATGCCGCTTCATCGCGCTCGTGAACGCGCCCGCCTCGTGGCCGAACAGTTCCGATTCGAGCAGTTCGGACGGGATCGCTGCGGTGTTGAGGCCGACGAACACCGTCGCTGAACGCGCGCTCTCGCGGTGCAGCGCACGCGCGACCAGCTCCTTGCCGGTGCCGGTTTCACCCGTGATCAGCGCGTTGAGTCCGCTCGCTGCGACGCGCCCGATCGCACGGAACAGTTCGCGCATGCCGACCGTGCTACCGATCAGTTCCGGTTCGCTGGCGATCACCGGCTTGCGTGCGATGAGCGGTTCGGGATGTGCCTGCGCCAGCGCGCGCTGCGCGATTTCGACCGCAGTGTCGAGGTCGAACGGTTTCGGCAGATAGTCAAACGCGCCGTGGCGATAGGCCGCCGCGGTGGTGGCGACGTCGGTGTAGGCACTCATGACCACGATCGGAAAACGCGGCCGGTGCGCAGCCAGCGCCTCAAGCAGATGCAGGCCGCTGGCACCCGGCATGCGTACGTCCGTGAACATCGCCGCCGGCTGCGCGCCCTTGAGTGCACCGAGCACCGCCTCGGCGTCGGCGAACTCGCGTGGCACGAGGTCGGCGTCGCGCAAGGCCGCGCACAACACGAGGCGCACGCTGCGGTCATCGTCGACGATCCATACTTCGCTCACGCCTGCAGCTCCAGTGGCAGCAAAAGGATGAAGTTGGTCGCCCCGGGCCGGCTGCTGTGGCGTAGCTCGCCGCCGTGCTCGCGGGCAATCTCCTGGGCGAGGGCGAGGCCGAGTCCGCTGCCGTCATTGCGCCCGGACACGAGCGGCTGGTAGAGCGAGTCGGTGATCTCCGGCGGCACGCCATGGCCGTCATCGACGACATCCACGCGCAACGCGATGCGGCGCAGCCGCTCGCCGAGGCGAACGCCGAACTCGACGCGCGTGCGCAGCGTCAGCATGCGCGCGTCCGCCTCGACGGCATTGCGCGCCAGGTTGAGCAGCAGCTGGTACAGGCGATCGCCGTCGGCAAACGCGAGCGGCAGGCTCGGGTCGTAATCGCGGCGAATCTGCGGCGCCGAGGGCTGCGCACCGATCAGGGCGGCAACGCGTTCGAGCAACTCGTGGACATTCAGCCGCGTCATGCGCGGCTTGCCGCCGACGCGCAGCAGGCGATCGGCCAGCGCGGTCAGACGATCGGTTTCGGCGATGATCAATTCGGCCAGTTCGGCGAGGTCGGGCTGTTCGACACGGCGACCAATCAGCTGCGCCGCGCCGCGCACACCTGCCAGCGGATTCTTGACCTCGTGGGCGAACCCGCGCAGCGATTCGGACAAGGCTGGCGAACCGCCGTCGGCGGCGACGCTGACGGTGTGCAGTTCGAGCAGCACGCGCTGGCCCGACAGCGGCGTGAAGGCGACATCGCCGAGCAACTCGCCGTCGGCGC
The DNA here is from genome assembly GCA_038259445.1 of Lysobacterales bacterium. GTDB lineage: Bacteria > Pseudomonadota > Gammaproteobacteria > Xanthomonadales > Rhodanobacteraceae > Dokdonella. Next base: position 13,480 of record JBBSOU010000054.1, read on the forward strand.
CACCGCGGATTCGCGCATGTCGAAGCAATACCCGGTGCTGCGCATCGAGCGCGCGCTGCGCTGCCTCGACCAGCCCCGATGCGCCCGGATCGAGAACGATCAAGGCGGCGCCGAGCCAGCGCTTCGACCCTGTGCCGAGCAGTTCCGCCAACGACGGATTGAGCCATGTGAACTGCAGTTCGGCATCAAGTTGTGCCAGTCCGGTGACGCACAGGTTCGAGACTTCGATCGAGTCGACGAGCTCCATTTGCCCTGCAGCGGTGCGAACATTCGGCATTGCACGAGAATAGTGCAAGTAGCTGTGCGGTCAAGGTCGACGGCCAGCGGAACGCATCTGTCCCGACTTGTATCCGGCTCACCGTTTGCCTACGCTTTGTGTGACGGCATGGATGCCCATGCTCAGGGGATCACCGGATGACCAACATTCAACGCTGGAACGGGCTTGTGGTTGCGTGTCTGTTGCTTTGCGGTTGCGTCAGCGGCCCTCAACAGCGCGCGTTTGATCGTGCATCGAACGCGCAGGTTCGTTCGATCGAGGTCCTGCCGATGCGCCAGGCCGAGATCGATCTGCTGATCGTCAACAACCCCGGTTAAAGTTTTGGCTTGATCGGCATAGCCATCGCCGAAGCCAATCGCTCGCCGAAATCGAAATGGCTCAAGTCACAGGTCGCCACAGCCGGCCTCGATCCGGTCGAGGTGTTCAAATCGGCGTTCGATGTCGCCATGCGCGAGAACGGTTACGCGCTGGTTTGGAGCGAGCCGGTCATGGAGGGCGACAACGCTTCGACACGACGTGATATTGCCGGCCTGCGCAAGGCATACATCGCGTCGAGTCATGACGCGCAACTCGACGTCAACTTCGGCTTCATCGGCTACGCCGCGGCGGGTTCAGGCGACGGCGCGCCGTACCGCCCGACCGCCGTGCTCAGTGTGCGTCTGCTCTCGGCCGATGGTCGAGACGTGCTGTTCGAGGATCAGATCATCTACAACAGCGTCTTCCCCGGTCGGCCGAAGGCGATCACGCTGAATCCCGATCCGCGCTATCGCTATCCCGACTTCGACGATCTCAAGGCGGCGGGCCCGACCGCCGTGGAAGGATTGCCTCCCGCGTTCACCGCAGTAGCCCTCGAGCTCGCAAGGCAACTGAAGCCGTGAAGATCGCCGTTGCGCTCGGCGTGCTGGCGCTTGCAGTGTCCGCTTCGCTCGCGGCGCGCGCCGACAGCCCCTGCGGCGCCATCGACGAAATGCCTGCTCTCGAGTTGCGAGCCTTGCGCAATCGCGTCGATGCGTCGACGCAACGGACGCTGGATTTCGTTCGTGTGGCGCGCTGCCTCGAAGACGCCGACGTGCGCCGCGACGCGGTTCTCGTCGCGATCACCGCGCGCGGCAACCTGCAGGTCAACGTCAGCGCACTGGCCGATCGCAAGAACGGTCTTTTGCCTCTGATGGTCAGTGTCCTCGATGCGAATCGCCGCGTCAGCCGTCGATTCGAGGGGGAGCCCTTCGTGCACCGAGGCATGCGGCATACATTGTCGTTCCATCTGCCTGATTCCGACGCGCCGCGTTATCTGCTGGTTGAAAAAGACAGCGCCCGACTCGGGCACTCGGCCGAGCCACTGATCATGGGCGTGCGCTCGACCGTGGTCTGGGCGACCCCGGTGGTGATGGGCGCGTACTCCAATGGCAATGAGCAGACCGTGCAACTGCCATTTTCCGAAACCGGAAAGTTCGAAGTGGAGCTGGTGCGCGTCGATGCCGGCGCAGCCTCGCCATGAGCGACCTCGCCGTCTGCGAACCCTCGTCGAGGTGCAGCCGTTGACGCAGCACCAGGGCCAGTCAGCTTGGCGTGCACACGACTCGTTATACTCCGCCAATTGACATCCAACGGGTGCACGTGGCCGCTTTCATCGATCCGATCTTCGTCACCTCGCACACTGCCACGTCCGCGCTCGGTCACGGTCGTGCCGATCATCTGCAGGCCTTGCGCACGCGCGCCACCGGTTTGCGCGAAAACGACTTCACGCACGCGCCGCTGACCTGCGCGATCGGGCGCGTCGACGGCCTCGAGCAGGCGGCCTTGCCGGACCCGTGGGCGCGCTACGAATGCCGCAACAACCGGCTCGCCTGGCTTGGCCTGCAGGCCGATGACTTCCTCGCTCAGGCGCGCGCGACGGTCGAGCGGCATGGCGCGGATCGCGTCGCCTTGCTGCTGGCGACGTCGACATCGAGCATCGGTGCCACCGAAGAGGCGTACACGCGGCTCGATGATGGCCAGATGCCGGCCGACCTGCGTCGCTCCGAAGTGCATACGCCACATGCGCTCGGTTTGTTCCTCGAACACGTGTTCGGCACGCGCGGACCTTGCATCACGACCGCGACGGCGTGCTCGTCGAGCGCAAAGATCTTCGCTCAGGCCGAACGCATGATCCGCCTCGGCATCGTCGACGCGGCGATCCTTGGCGGCGTCGACACCTTGTGTGGCAGCGTCTTGTTCGGCTTCAACTCGCTCGAACTCGTCTCGCCGGAAGTATGTCGCCCGTTCGATGCACGCCGGCGCGGCATCTCGCTGGGCGAGGCGGCGGCGTTCGCGATCGTCGAACGCACGGGACCGGCCGCCGCACCGCAACTGATCGGTTGGGGCGAATCGAGCGACGCGCACCATATGTCGACGCCACATCCGCAAGGTCTCGGCGCGCGCCTTGCACTCGAAGGTGCGCTCGCCCGCGCCGGCATCGGCGCCGACGAGGTCGACTACATCAACCTGCACGGAACCGCCACGCCGAAGAATGACGAGATCGAAGCCGGCGTGGTCTCCGCCGCGTTCGGCGCGCGCACGCGAGCCAGTTCGACCAAAGGCTGGACCGGTCATACGCTCGGCGCGGCCGGCATCATCGAGGCCGGCATCGCGCTGCTCGCGATCGAACACGGTCTTGTGCCGGGCACGTTGAACTGCGAACAACCCGACGCGTTGTGCGGCCCGCAGTTCGCGCTGGCCAACGAAGATGCCGATATCCGCATCGCGCTGTCGAACTCGTTCGGATTCGGCGGCAGCAACTGCACGCTCGCGTTTGCGCGCGGAGCACGCGCGTGAAGGCCACGCTCGAGATCCAGATCGAAGGCATCGGCTTCTGGGCGCCGGGTTGGCCGGATTGGGACACCCTCTGCGAAGGCCTGCGGCTCGGCCGTGCACCGACCGAGGGAATGCCGGCCAAACCGGTGGCAACCATGCTGCCGCAGGCCGAACGCCGGCGCGCGCCCGATCCGGTACTGATCGCCTGCGAGGTTTCTGCGCAGGCCTGCGCCGCGGCGGGCCGCGACGGCGATGCGCTGGCCACCGTGTTCGCCTCGACGCACGGCGATCTGCTCATCACCGACTACATGTGTTCGACGCTGGCCAGCGCGCCGCGCGAACTGTCGCCCGTGCGCTTCCACAATTCGGTGCACAACGCGCCGGCCGGCTACTGGACGATCGCCGCGCACTGCCACGCCGCATCGACTTCGATCAGCGGATGGCACACGAGCTTTGCCGTCGCCCTGTTCGAGGCCGCCGTGCAGGCGGTCGCCGACAACGCCCCGGTGCTGCTCGCTGCCTACGACAACGAATCGCGCGGACCGCTGGTCGCGGTGTCGCCAAGTTCGCCTGCGTTCGGAGTGGCGATGGTCATTGCACCGGCGCAGACCGATGTCGAGTTGCCGCGCCTGCGCCTCGATTTCGTGCGCGCATCGGTGCAATCGGACCGGGCGATTCCCGACGTACTGCGCGCGCTCGCCGAGGGCAATCCGATGGCGACATCGGCACTGCCGTTGCTGGTGGCCCTGGTCAGCGACAGCGCCCGGGTGCTCGAACTGCCGGCCGGCGCCGACAGCGCCGTGCGCGTGGAGCTGCTCGGATGAGCCGGCGCACTCGCCATGCGTCGGCATGCGTGGTTTTCCTGCCTGCATTTCGCGAACGGAGACGCCGATGATGGATCGCACGCATGCGGCGCCGCGCGTCGCTGTCCTGATTCCTGCGTTGAACGAAGAGATCGCGATTCGTGCGGTCGTCGAATCCGCGCTCGCCGTGGTCGCCGACGTCATCGTCGTCGACGACGGATCGACCGATCGCACGATCGAACTGATTGCCGACCTGCCGATCACCTTGCTGCGCCACGCCACGCCCCGCGGCAAGGGCGAGAGCCTGCGCGACGGATTCCGTGAAGCGCTGCGACGCGGTTTCGACGCGGTCGTGACGATGGACGGCGATGGCCAGCACAGCGCTGCCGACGTGCCGCGCCTGATCGCTGCGGCGATCCAGTACCCCGCGCACCTGGTCATCGGCGCGCGCATCCGTACCCGGGAAAATCAGCCGAATGCACGCCGGCGCGCCAACGCGGTCGCCGACTGGGGCATCTCGTGGGGATGCGGCATTCCGGTTGCCGACACGCAAAGTGGGCAGCGCTACTATCCGCGCGCAGCGATGCAACTGGTCGACCTGCCGGCCGAGCACTTCGTGTTCGAGGCCGCGATCCTGATTGCTGGCGTTCGCGAAGCCGGGCTCGGCGTGGTTTCGGTGCCGATCGAAGCGCGCTACCACGCCGGCGCGCGGCGCAGCCATTTCCGCCCGGTGCTCGACATTACCCGCATCAGTTGGTACACGATCTGGCGCGTGCTCCGGTACGGCCACATTTTCGCGAGCTACCGTAGCGCGCACGGCAGCGCACCGCGCGTATTCGATCCCCCGAACCTCGTCCAGGCCACCGCATGAATCCGCTTGCAGCGCAAAACTCCGAAGTCTCCGACGCGTCCGCCAGCGCGGAACACGACGTTGTCATCATGGGCGGCGGACTCGCCGGACTTTGCCTGGCCCTGCAGTTGCGCGAGCGTTTCAGCGATCTCGACATCGTCGTCGTCGAACGGCGCCAGCATCCGGTGGCGCCGGCCGCACACAAGGTCGGCGAGTCGACCGTCGAGATCGGCGCGCACTACTTCGCCGAGACGCTCGGTCTGCGCAGCCATCTCGATAGCGCCCACATCCGCAAGTTCGGCTTCCGCTTCTTCTGGTCCGAGGGACGCGAGGATCTCGAAGGCGTCACCGAACTCGGCGTCAGCCAGGTCATGCCGACGCCGACCTGGCAGATCGATCGCGGCATCTTCGAGAACCACCTCGCCGAGCGCGCGCGCGCGCTCGGCGTGACGTTCCATGATGGCGCCGTCGTGCGCGGTATCGAGTTCGGCAAGGGCAATGCAGCGCATCACGTGCGCGCGACCATCGACGGTATGGAAACGACCCTGGCGACACGCTGGGTCATCGACGCGGCCGGTCGCGCCGGCATCCTCAAGCGCAAGTTCGATCTCGTCGAGGCCAACGGTCACGACGCCAACTCGGTGTGGTTCCGCCTCGACGGCCGCCTGACCATCGATGACTGGTGCGACGACGGCGCATGGAGCGCACGCTGCGATCCGGCCGAGCGCTGGCGTTCCACCAATCACCTGTGCGGTCCCGGCTACTGGGTGTGGCTCATTCCTCTCAGCTCCGGCGCGCACTCGGTCGGCATCGTTTGCGATGCAGCGATGCATCCGCTCGAGAAGATGAACACATTCGAGCGCGCGCTCGAATGGCTGCACGAGTTCCAGCCGCTGGTCGGGCGCCACTGCGAAGCGCACCGCGACAAACTCATGGACTTCATGTTCCTGCGCGGCTTCTCGCACGGCTGCAAGCAGGTGTTCTCGGGTGATCGCTGGGCGATGACTGGCGAATCCGGCGTGTTCCTCGATCCGTTCTATTCGCCGGGTAGCGATTTCATTGCGATTGCCAACACCTACATCTGCGAAATGGTCGCGCTGGAGCGCGCCGGCAAGCCGCTCGGTCCGTATGCGCGCATCTACGAGCAGCTGTATTTCTCGTTCTACGAAAACACGCTGAGCCTGTACAAGCACCAGTATCCGATCTTCGGCGACGCCGAGGTCATGGCAATCAAGGTGATCTGGGACTACACCTACTACTGGGGCATCCTCTGCCAGCTGGTGTTCCAGAAGCGCCTCACCGACATCGCCCTGCTCGGCGGGCTGCGTGACCTGTTCGCCGAGGCGAATGACCTCAACCGCGACATGCAGGCATTCTTCCGGCGCTGGTACGCGGTGGGTTCGCGTTCGAACGATGCAGTCATGTTGGACCAGGGCAAACTCGACTGGTTCCTCGACATGAACCGCACGCTGGCCGATCCACTCGACGATGCCGGCCTGCGCCAGCGCCTGGCTGACAACCTGCAGATCATGCGCGACCTCGCCGCGACCACCGTCGCGCGCGCACGCGCGACATGCCCCGAACTCGACGTGAGTGGTTTGCCGAGCGAGGTCAACGCGGCCACACCGCTGTTCGCGCAAGCCGCTTGATGGCGTCCATCAGTGCAGGCCGCGCGATGATCCGCGCGGCCTGTCCCGCGGACTACTTGAGATCACCGAGTTGCGCGTCCATGCTCGGCGCGGCGAGCCATTCGGCGATGTCCTTGCCGAGTGTCTTGACCGTGCGGCCGAGCACCGAGCACGAGCCCTTGTAACCGGCGAACATGCCGCCCATCGAATCGCGGCGGGCGGTGAAGCTGCCGATGCGTTCACCCCTGCGGTACAGCGTGCCGGTTGCGGTCGTGCTCTTGCGATGGCCGATGAACGCGTTGCCGCGAGATTCGGAATCCTCGATCTGCACCTCGAGTACCTGCGCCGCCGAATCTGGCGCAACGGTCTCGGCAAAGTTGACCTTGATGTTCTTTTCGGCCGCGTACTCGCCGATATAGTCAGCCAACTGGTCCTGGATCGTGCACTCGCGCTTGATGTTGCCGGCAATCTGGTTGGCGCTGGCGAACGGCACCGGCTTGGGCATCAGCACCGGATCGGCCGCCTGAGCGAACTGGCAGGCTGCTGCGGAAATCAGTGCTGCGATGAAAGGGTGGTGGATTCTCACGCGAACTCCTCAGGTTGTGGACGGTCGACAGCGACCGCGATCCGACGATGCAATCGCCGTGCCGGAATGCCCGGCCGTGTACGGGTCAGACGTCTTCGCCACGGAAGTCGCTCCCACAATCGCACATGGTGTTGTCGGAGGGACGTCAGTCGCGGTGGGAACTACACCGAATTCGGCTAAGCCATGCCGCCATTGACGCCGATCACCTGACCATTGATGTAGGACGCCGAATCTGAACACAGGAAGCGCACGAGAGCCGCGACCTCGTCGGGACTGCCGGCGCGACCGGCCGGCACGATCGCCTTGATGTGCGCCGGGTCGAATGCATCGCCGAGCATGCTGCCACTGATCAGGCCGGGCGCGACGACATTGACGGTGATGCCGCGCGAAGCCATTTCGCGCGCCAGTGATTTCGATGCGCCGTGCAGCGCGGCCTTGGCCGCCGCGTAGTTGGTCTGGCCGCGATTGCCGATCACCGCGGCCACCGATGACACGCTGACGATGCGCCCAAATCGAGCACGGCCCATCGGCAGCAGCAGCGGCTGGGTCACGTGGAAGAAACCGTGCAGCGATACGTCGATGACGCGCCGCCACTGCGCGTCACTCATGCCGGCCATCGGCGCGTCGTCGTGGATGCCGGCATTGTTGACGAGGATGCCGATCGGGCCGCTGGCCAGCAGTGCCTCGATCGCGCTGCGCGTGGCGTCACCATCGGCGACATCGAAGGCCACCGCTTCGGCCGAACCACCGGCCTCGACGATCGCCGCCACGACGGCGTGTGCGCGCTCGAGTCGACCATTCGCATGCACGATCACGTGATGGCCATCGCCGGCGAGTGCCTGCGCAATCGCTCCACCGATATCGCCGCTGCCGCCGGTGACCAGTGCTCGTCGCGTCATTGCATTCATCGGTGGAATCTCGCGCTGCGCCGGGCCGGCAATGATGCCCGATTTCGACGCGCCGATCGGCGTGCGGGCGCTGCTTCATGCGCCATCGACCGGCGCAGACGTTTGCGCGATGATGCCGCGCACAGGCACTCACGCCTGTGACTGATCGGGGAGATCACCATGCTTCGCCACCTTGCGCTCGTTGCGCTGTTGATGCTCGGTTCCATGCACGCTGCGGCACAGCCTGGCTACGGCCGGGGCGGTGCCGATTCGATCGCGTGCGAAAGCCGCGACTACCAGCGCGCACGCTGCGATGTGCCGTGGCGCGATGCGCGCCTCGTCGAGCAGATTTCCGAGACCTCCTGCCGGCGCGGCAGCAACTGGGACTTCGATCGCCGAGGCATCTGGGTCGACGGCGGCTGCGCCGCGGTATTCGTCGAAGCCGGCCGCGGCCGCGACAGCGGCTACGACGATGGCGACCGGGATCGTGGCAGGGACCGCGACGACTGGCGCCCGGGTGGTGACTGGGACAGCAGCATCCGCGTGCGCTGCGAAAGCGACAACTACGACTACCACATGTGCAGCGTCGACACCGGCCGCGGCAGCCGCGTCTTCATCGAAGACCAGATCTCGCGCACTCAATGCAGCGAAGGCCGCAACTGGGGCTGGAACCGCGCCGGCATCTGGGTCAGCGACGGCTGCGCCGCGATCTTCGTCGTCGAGCGGCGCTGGCGCTGAGGGAGCGCCCGCGGTTTGACGCGACTTGCGGGATGGCGGATGCCGCGACGGGTGGACGGTTTGTCCCATTCCGACTGATTCAGGCAAGAGCGAACATCGCATTCGTGCGCCGCTTCAGCGCAACATCACCGCCGCTCGCCCACTCGCGATCTCGTCGCCGCCGTGCTCGATGCGAAACGCGTATTGCCAGCTCGTGTCGCTGCCCATCAGGCGTTCGCCATGCACATCGAGCGGTCCAGCGAGCGTATCGATGCGCGCGACCAGCAGGTTGACGGCGCGCAGCGAGACGAGAAAACCGGGCGATGCCGCGCCACCCGTGGCGCGCGCGAGCAGGGCGCCGTGCACGGCCATTGATTGCGCGCCGTACTCGCACAGGTGCAGCGCGCGCAGCATGCCGTCGCTGCGCAACGGGTTGCCATCGCGCCGATGCGAGTCACTGCGCGCGTGGATGCGCGTGTCATCCCACGCAACCACCTCATCGAGCAGACACATGAGGCCCTGATGCGGAATCAGATGTGACCAGTCGCGTTTTTCGAGCATCTCAAGAGCCGGAAATGGGGAATCGTTGATCGGAAAGGCGGGAGCTCGGGTTCGACATCTTTGCGAGGTTTTCGAGAGAGCGTGAGGTGTGCTTCGCCGGTTCCCTATTGCGCATTCCCCGTTGCCGGGCGCGCCGCGCGCCCGGAGCGCGCCATCAGTATCGACAGACAGAAATGAAAACCGACGCCGAGGCTGACGGTGAGGCCGATCGCGCGCAGTACGGGCAATGATGACCACGCCAGCAGGGCAAACACGAGCAACGCGGAGATTACGCAGACGAGGGTGGCGTGCAGGGTGCGGCGGGCTTCGGCGTCATCGGGAACCTCACGCTCGAAGAACAGCGCGTAGTGCAGGCCGAGACCGGCGGCGAGGGTCAGCGCGACGAGATGGAACAGCGACAGCGAGACGCCGCCGAAGCGCAGCACGGCGAGCACCAGGATCGTCGCCAGCGTCATCGGCGCGAGTACGTGCCAGGCGCGGCGCACATTTCGGAACGCGACGAACACGGTCAGCACGAGCAGCACGATGGCGATGCCGAACGCACGCAGGATGCGCTCGCGATACGAGGCCACCAGCGATTCCGACGCGCCCTTGAGATCGAGCAGGCGCACGCGACCATCGGTCGACTGCGACAGCGCATCGAACGCGGCGGCGTCGTGCATGCCGATGATCGTGCCGAGTCCAAGCCAGCGACCGTTGCGCTCGACCAGCATCGCATCGAGGCGCGCGCCGAGTGGCGATGCCTTGAAGCCTGTCGGGGTCAGCGCAGGCAATCCGCGCGCGCGCTCGACGTCGTCGAGGAACGGCGTGAACAGGTCGCTGCGAAACGGCAGTGATTCCTGCGCCGCCGCCAGTGCCGCTGACAGCACGTCGCGCGATGGCAGGCGTGCCTGGCGCGCGATCTGCGTC
>JBBSOU010000055.1:0-23403 GCA_038259445.1 Lysobacterales bacterium
GCGGCAGGTTTCGACGTGGCCGACAGCGAGATCGTGCGCCGACTCGAACGCGGTGATCTGATCGTCAGCGCAGACATTCCGCTGGCCGCACTTGCGCTCGAGAAGGGCGCGCTGGCACTCAATCCGCGCGGCGAACTGTACACGCCCGACACGATTGCCCAGCGCCTGTCGATGCGCAACTTCATGGATGCGTTGCGCGGCGCCGGCGTCAACACCGGCGGCCCACCGACACTCGACGCACGTGACCGCCAGGCGTTTGCGAACCAGCTCGATCGCTGGCTCGCGCGGCGTGACGCGGCGAGTGACGGGCGTACGGCGTGAGCCTGCGCAACGGGTATGTTTCGCCTATCAGATCGCGACTGAAATCGCTCACACGTTGGCCTTGCCGGTGGATGCGACTTCAGTCGACGATCAACGTGTGCGAGCGACTTCATTCGCGAAGCCAGACGATCCGAACGTCACGGCCCCGGCGGCTTCGGCTCGATGAAATCCCAGCGATTGCCGTACAGGTCCTCGAACACGACAACGGTGCCATACGTCTCGTCGCGCGGCTCTTCGCAGAAGCGTACGCCTTCAGCGCGCATGCGTGCATAGTCGCGCGTGAAATCATCGGTGTGCAGGAACAGGAACACGCGTCCGCCGCACTGCTTGCCGACGCTGGCCAACTGCTCCGGCGTAGTCGCCCTGGCCAGCAGCAACGACGTCTCGCGCGCGCCCGCCGGCGCCACCCGCACCCAGCGCTTGCCGGCTTCCCTCGGCGCGTCTTCAAGCAGGTTGAAACCGAGTACGCGCGTGTACCAGTCAATCGCTTCGTCGTAGTCGCGCACGAGCAGTGCGAAGGCATGAAGGTGTTGGGGCATCACGTTCTCCGGGTCAATGATTGCTTGATGATGTGCAGGTTCATGCAAACCGTTCAGCGCTGCGGCCAGTGCCATGCCGGCACGTCAAGCAGACCCTGCCCGATCATGCGCGACTCGCCATGCGCCTTCTCGAGCGGGATCGTGTTGCACGCCGGATCTTCCTCGAGTGCCGCAATCAAGCGTTGCGCATGCGACACCACCCACACCTGGCTGCGCTGAGCGGCCTGACGGATCAGCCGTGCCAAGGCGGGCAGCAGGTCAGGATGCAGGCTCGTCTCGGGCTCGTTGAGCACCATCAGCGGTGGCGGGCGCGGCGTATGCAGGGCAGCGATCCACAGCAGGTAACGCAACGTCCCGTCGGAAAGCTCCGCAGCCGACAACCCGCGCAGGAGGCCCGGCTGCGACAGCGCGATAGAGAGTCGGCCATCGGTCGACACCACCGAAACCTCGCCACCCGGGAACGCATCGTCGACTGCCGCGGCAAGCGCGCGCCCGTCGCCGATTTCCCGAATCGTCTGCCACGCAGCGGCGAGATCGCGGCCATCGTGGCCGAGCACCGGGGTGCGCGTGCCGAGTTGCGCCATGCGCACGGGCGCGTCGACGTCGGTGCGGAAATGGTCATAGAAGCGCCAGCTGCGAATGCCTTCGCGCAACGCGAGCACCTCGGGCGCTCGTTGCGGGTCGGCAATCTGCGTGAACAAACTGGCGAACGGATCGAGGTGTTCGGCAACGATCCGCCATCCACGCTGTTCGCGCACACGCACCAGTGGCCCGCGACGATCGATCAGTTCGTTGGCCGCACGCAGGAACCGGCCACTCCAGATCGACTCGCGCTTGATTTCCGGATCGAGTGCAAATGCCGACTGCGATGGGGTCGGCAAGCCGAGATCGATCGCATAGCCGAAGTCCTCGCCAGCGAAGCCGAGCCGCAGCGAGACCGGCTCGGAGCGTTTGCCGCCCTGCACCGGAAGGTCGCCACGCTGTGTGCGCCGAGAGACACTGCCGGCACCTGCCCACAGTGTCGAGGCAAGTCCGCCCTCTCGCGCCAGCGCCGCCACAACCCCGCCCTGCGCGGTCTGCGCAAGCAGGTGCAGCGCACGATAGAGGTTCGACTTGCCACTGGCATTGACGCCGGTGACCAGGTTCAACGGCGCCAACGGGACAATCAACTCGCGCAGCGATCGATAGTTGGCGACCGCAAGCGTGGTCAACACGCGCGAAGACCCGAGCGCAACTCAGGTCCTGGCACCGTGCGCCTTCAATGCACGCGCAATCAGTCCGATGCCACCGAACAGCATGGTCAACATCATCAGCGTGTTGAACAGGCTGGTCGGCCGGAAGTAGATCTGCATGTTGACGAGGATGCCGGCCAGCACGATCAGCAATCCTGCGACCAGCAGCAACCAGCCAATCACCGAACGACCATTGAAGAACAGCATGCCGACGCCGATGATGAACGGGACGAGCGAGATGCCGAACGAACTGTAGCCCCACAGCAGGAAACGTCCACCGCTCACGCTGACCTGATTGAGCAGCATCCAGCCGCCGACGACGGCCAGTGCGAAACCGAACAGGAACTGCCCGACGCCGCCTGGCGTACCACCCGCTCCGGAAACTTCCACGGTCGATCTCCCCTGAAAAGCTCGGCCCTTTTTACGGACTGGGGACAAACCGGTCAATCATTCGCGTGGCCAACGATGAATCGATGCATCAACCGTGTCGATTCTGCTCGCACGCATTCGTCGTCATCGAGAACAGGCCAAAAGGCCCATTCGACTCACCCGGGTCCACGTGACCCGCATTGCCCATGCACGCTGCGCCAGGGAATCCCCATGTCCTATGTAGACGGTTTCGTCATCGCGGTTCCGACCGCCAACAAGCAGAAATTCATCGATCACGCCCGCGAATTCGACGCGATCTTCATGGAGTACGGCGCCACGCGCATCCTCGAGTGCTGGGGTGACGACGTTGCCGACGGCAAGCAGACCGATTTCCGCCGTGCCGTGCAGGCGAAGGAAGACGAAAGCGTCGTGTTCTCTTGGATCGAGTGGCCCGACAAGGCTGCGCGCGACAAAGGCATGGCCGACTTCATGAAGGATCCGCGCATGGCGCAATCCCCGGACATGCCGTTCGACGGCGCGCGCATGATCTTCGGCGGCTTCTCGCCGGTCGTCGAAATGGGTTCCTGATCCCCGTGAGTGAGCATGCCGACGTGCGTCGCTAGCGGAGCGCGCTCAGTGCGTATCCGGCAAGCGATCAATGCGGCTGGCTCACGGATCACTGCCGATCGGAGGCAGATCTTGCCGTCACACCTGCCGGAACTGCTGTCTGGCCCCGAGCGCGAACAGGTCGGGCGCGTCATGCAAGCCACGCGGAAGGTGAAGATGCTCAAGATTGCGATACTGCAACGCGCGGCGGTTGGAAGTGATCAGCCCGGCGCTAGATCGGACGACGGGAAAACCGGCTCGCAGCGGATCTCCGTGCGAACCGAGTTGGCGATGAAGCAGCTTTCATGCGCGGCATGGTGCAGCTGGTCGAGCGCACTTCGGTCGGGTTGCCGTGTGCCGACGAAGCGCACGTCCGGACGCAGGGTGACGCGCGTGATCGCGGTCTTGCCTGTCGTGTCGCGCCCCAACTCTGCGCACGCCATGTCGCGATAATCGTCGACGACGAATCCCCGTTTGCGCGCGATCGCCAGGAACCACAGCATGTGGCAACTGGAAAGGCTCGCGACGTAGGCCTCTTCAGGATCGACCGCGGCGGCATCCGACATCGGCAGAGGGACCACCGATGGTGATGACGATGCAGGTACTTCAAGCCCGCCATCGAATGACCAGCCGTGAGCGCGACTGTAGCGATCGTCGAGGAACGCTGCGTCGCCGCGCTGCCAGTGGACGGTGACCGTGTGCTCGGACATGCGCGACCTCGTGGGACAAACGTGCGTCGCAGCGTAGAACGATACGCAATCGGCGTCGCGGGCCATTTGCCACGCCAGGCGAACAGCATTGGCTCCGAACGGCGAGGCGACCAGAGCCGGCGGGCAGTAGACTTCGCGCTCACGAATGCGGAGTCGATGGCATGCAGGTGTTCGCCAAAGTCGTCATCGTCGGGGTCGGACTGATCGGCGGATCGTTCGCACTGGCCTTGCGTCGCGCGGGCCTAGCCGACCACATCGTCGGTCTCGATCGGGACGTGGATTCGCTCGCCGAGGCGCTGCGCCTTGGCCTCGTCGATGCAACGGCGGCGGCAGCACCCGGTGCTTTCGACGGCGCCGACCTGATCGTTCTTGCGACGCCGGTGGCGCAGGCGTCGGAGGTGTTCGCCATGCTCGCGGCAGAAATCCACGCGTTTGCGATCATCACCGATGTCGGCAGCACCAAGCGCGACGTGGTCGCCGCCGCACGCACCGCACTTGGCGCGCGCGTCGGCCAGTTCGTCCCGGGACATCCGATCGCCGGACGCGAAATCCATGGCCCGCGCGCGGCCAGCGTCGACCTGTTCGACGGCAAGCGCACGATCCTGACGCCGCTCGCGGAAAATCCGGCAGCGGTGCTGGAGCGCGTGCGTGGCGTCTGGCAGCAGTGCGGCGCACACGTGACCACCATGGATGTCGAGCAGCACGATGTCGTGCTCGCGAGCGTGAGTCACCTTCCGCATCTGCTCGCCTACGCACTCGTCGCGCAGATCATCGACGGACCGCATGCGCAACTCAAGCTCGACCTCGCCGGTGCCGGCTTTCGCGATTTCACACGGATCGCCGCGAGCAGCCCCGAAATGTGGCGCGACATCACGCTCGCCAACCGCGAGTCCCTGCTCGCCGAACTCGACGGCTACCGCGACATGCTCGCCACCCTGCGCGGCATGATTGCCAACAATGATGCAGACGGCCTTCACCGGATCTTCGCCAGGGCGAGTCTGGCGCGGCAGGCGTGGGCAAATGCGCAGACGACGTCACCCTGAACGCATCGGCTCGCTGATCGCGGCGCGACAGCAGCAGGACTGGCCTCGCGGGTCGATCGCGGTATGCTTGCGCGCATGACGAAACCCACGCGCCTGTTCATCCTCGTCGCGCTGCTTTGTGCGACGACCGCCTGTGTCACGCGTTCGGTGGTTGTCGAACCGTACGGCACTGCCGAGCCGCCGGTCGCTGTCGCGCCTGCCGAGCCGAACTTCGAGCCGATTGCGGGGCGCGGCGCCGAGGTGATCGCTTCGTTGCGCGCCGAGCCGGCGCCGGTGCGGCCACAGATCGTTGAAGGCCGAAACACACTCGGTGACCAGCGTGCGCTGGCTGCGCGCGGCTTTGTGCATGTCGGCAACGGACGCTATGCGAGCGGCGACCCGATGGCCGAGAGCGACGCCATCGCACTCGGCACGCGCATCGGAGCCGACCAGGTGCTGCTGTATCGCAGGCACGAGAGCGACACGGGCAGCAGCGGGTTTCTCGCGATGTACTACGTCAAGTTCAAGCTGCTTTTTGGCGCGACGTTTCGCAATCTGACGGCGACCGAACGTGCGGCGCTGGATGGCGCCAGCGGCGTCGAGATCGGTTCGATCGTCGGCGGCACGCCGGCGGCGCAGGCGAACCTGTTGGCCGGCGACATCGTCACGCAGTTCAATGGCAAGTCGTTTCGCGATCGCGTCGAGTTCCAGGAACTGCTCAAGAGCGAGGCCGGCAAGCCGGTCACCCTGAGCCTGCGTCGCAATGGCCTGACGATGGACCGCGTGGTGCAGCTCGGCGCGATGCCGCCGATCATTGCCGAGCGCTGATTTCCTTTTCCGGACTCGCCGGTTGCGCCAAAGCGCAGCGCTGTCGGCACTGAAGTCTCTCGTGCCAATCGATAGCGACGCGAGATCATGGTTGGCATAAGCGACCTCAGTCGCGAAAGCCATCCCGCAACGCGAGACTTCATCCCTGTGCGAGCGACGTCAGTCGCGATTTTTCCGGCGCGACATTCCTGCCGACTACAGCACTGCCTGCCCGCGCTCAAGCGCTGCGGTGCCGCTGCGCGCGAGCTCGATGACATTGGCGACGCCCGACAACTCGTCGAGCACGATGCTGATGTGCGCGGCGCCGCCGGTGAACTGCAGCGTGCGCGTGCGCTCGGTGTCGTCGAGGGTGATGCCAAAGCGCCGCTGCGTGAAATCGGCGATCGCGTCGCGGTTCTCGGCGGTGGCCAGCACCTTGACGATCAGCAGTTCCGATTCGAGATGCGGCGAGCGCGTGATGTCGGCAATCTCGATCACGTCGATCAGCTTGCGCGACTGGTTGATGATCTGCGCGACCACCGCGTCCTCGCCGAGCGTGACCATGGTCAGCCGCGAAACCTGTGGGTCGTGCGTGGCGGCCACGGTCAGCGATTCGATGTTGTAGCCGCGTGCGGAAAACATCGCGGCGACGCGTGCAAGTGCGCCCGCTTCGTTCTGCAGCAGGATCGAAATGATATGACGCATCAGAACATCTCCGAGGGACCAACTTCGTTCGCCGGCGCAATGGCGCGCGACGGAATGTGATCGCCGGTGATCATCTGCGCATAGCTCATGCCGGGTCCGACCATCGGATAGACACCTGCATCGGGATCAATCATGACTTCAAGGAAGGCCGGACCCGGGTACGCGATGAACTCGCCGACGATGCGCTCGACGTCTTCAGGACGATCGAGGCGAACCGCATACTCGTAACCATCGGCTTGCGCGGCCTTGATGAAATCCTTCTTGTGCAGGCTCTTGTCGGTCGCCGAAAAACGCCCCTTGAAAAAGAGCTTTTGCCACTGGCGGACCATGCCATCACCGCAATTGTTGAGCACCACGACCTTGACCGGCAGGTTGTAGGTGGTCACGGTCTCAAGCTCGCCGAGATTCATGCGGATGCTGGCGTCACCGTCGATATCGATCACGATCATGTCGCGACGTGCGAACTGCGCGCCGATCGCGGCAGGCAGGCCGAAGCCCATGGTGCCCATCGATCCCGACGTCAGCCAGCGTCGCGGCTCGGTGAAGTCAAAATACTGCGCGGCCCACATCTGGTGCTGGCCGACGCCGGTCGAGACGATCGCGTTGCCGCGTGTGATGCGGTTGATCGCCTCAATCACTGCATACGGCTGGATCAGGACGCTTTCGCGATCGTAGTTCATCGCGTAGGTGCGCTTGAGCCCGGCGAGGTGTGTGTGCCAGGCCGCGTAGGCTCCGCTGCCGAGCGGATCGAAACCACTGCGCGTGCCATGCTCGCGTAGCCCGTCGAGCGCGCGCGTGAGATCACCGAGGTGGTGCCAGTCGACATGCTTGACCTTGTCGATCTCGGCCGGATCGACATCAAGATGCGCGAAGAACTTCGCACCAGCGGCAAACTTGTTCGGCACGCCGGCAACGCGGTCATCGAAGCGCGCGCCGACGGCGATGACGAAATCGCAATCCTCGACCGCGTAGTTGGCGAACGCGGTACCGTGCATGCCGAGCATGTGCAGCGACAGCGCCTCGGTGGTGTCACTCGCCCCGAGCCCCATCAGCGTGGTCGTCACCGGAATGCCGAACGCAGCGGCAAAGGCGCGCAGCGCGCGTGTTGCTTCAGCAGCAATCACGCCACCGCCGACGTACAGCAATGGCCGTTCGGCACGCGCAAGCGCGGCGAAGAAGCGTTCGCAAGCCGGCGTCTCCAGCACACTGTCGGTGACCGCCTGCAGGCGCGCGCGATAGCCGGGAATCGGCAGGTTGCCGACGCCGGCGAAGACCAGTTCGGCGTTCTGCACGTCTTTCGGGATGTCGATCACGACAGGGCCGGGACGACCGGTGCGGGCGATCTCGAATGCCGTACGCAAGGTCGCCTCGAGCAGGTTCGCATCGGTGACGAGGAACACATGCTTGGCGCACGAGCCCATGATGCTGCTGATCGGCGCTTCCTGGAACGCATCGGTGCCAATCGCCGCGCGCGGCACCTGTCCGCAGATGACCACGATCGGCACCGAATCGGCCATCGCGTCACGCACCGGCGTTACCGTGTTGGTCGCGCCGGGACCCGAGGTGACGAGGGCGACACCGACCTTGCCGGACGCGCGCGCATACCCTTGCGCCATGAATCCCGCGCCCTGCTCGTTGGCCGGCACGATCAATGGCAACGGTTCGCCACCGTCGGGCGTCGGATTATCGTGGTTGAAGCGGAATACCGCATCGTAGACGGGCAGGATCGCGCCGCCCGAATAGCCGAACACGACGCCGACGCCTTCGTCGGCAAGCACCTGCACAACGATGTCGGCGCCGGACATCGAGGTGCCGGCAAGCGCATGCGCCGGTGCAGTGGGCGGATACGGGTTTTCGGTGTCGAGCACTGCATTCACGCTTCATTCTCCCCGCGAGCGAGCCGCTGTTTCACGTGGCGCGCATCGATCATCACGCTTCGTTGAGCCAGGTCATCTTCTTGCGCAGCTCGGCACCGACCTTCTCGATCGGATGATCGAGATCGGCCTGCTTCCAGCGCTTGTAGTTCGGCAGCCCGGCGGCGTACTCGGCGGTCCAGTTCTTCGCGAACGTGCCATCCTGGATGTCGGTCAACACGGCCTTCATGCGCTCCTTGGTGGCGGCGTCGATGATGCGCGGACCACTGACATAGTCGCCGTACTGCGCCGTCTCGGAGATGAAGGTCAACATCTTGGTGATGCCGCCCTGATACAGCAGGTCGACGATCAGCTTGAGCTCGTGCAGCACTTCGTAGTAGGCGATCTCGGGTCGGTAACCGGCTTCGACGAGTGTCTCGAAACCCTTCAGCACGAGTTCGCTGGCGCCACCGCAGAGCACAGCCTGTTCGCCGAACAGGTCGGTTTCGGTCTCTTCCTTGAAGTCGGTTTCGATCAGCAGCGCGCGTGCACCGCCGAGGCCGGCGGCATACGCCTTGGCCTTGTCGACGGCGCTGCCGCTGACATCCTGGAACACCGCGTACAGGCACGGCACGCCGCGACCGATCTCGTATTCGGTACGCACGAGATGGCCCGGGCCTTTCGGCGCAACGAGAATCACGTCGATATCGTCACGCGGCACGATGGTCTTGAAGTGCACGTTGAAGCCGTGCGCGAACAGCAGTGCGGCACCGGCTTTGATGTTCGGCGCGATCACATCGGTGTAGAGCTTCGGCTGCACCATGTCGGGCGTCAGCACGGCAACGAGGTCGGCACCGGTGACGGCCTCTTCGGGCGAGACGACAACGAAACCGTCGGCCTCGGCTTTCGCCGCGGTCGGACCCCCGGCGCGCAGGCCGACGACGACATCGAGCCCCGAGTCACGCAGGTTGAGGACATGTGAGCGGCCCTGGCTGCCATAGCCGAGGACGGCGATACGCGCGGTGCTGAGCGCTTCGGTGGTGACGGTGGCGGTCATGCGGTGGTTCTCCGTGAATGCAGTAAGGGAAAATCGAAAGAAGGCGCGATCAATGGGGATCGATGCACGGTGGAGATCGAACGGTTCATGCCGAGGTAACGGCGCCCTTCGCTGCCGATCCGACCAGTCGCGCGTACTTGGCCAGCACGCCCGAAGTGACAGTCGGAGCGCGTGCAACCCATTGCGCGCGGCGCGATTCGAGATCGGCATCGGTCTCGATCACGCGCCGGGCCATGTCGATGACGATGCGGTCGCCGTCGCACAACAGTCCGATCGGTCCACCGCGCGCCGCTTCCGGCGAAACATGGCCGACGACGAATCCATACGTCGCGCCACTGAAGCGGCCGTCGGTCATCAGCGCAACCTTGTCGCCGAGACCGCGACCGACCAGTGCCGCAGTCACCGCGAGCATCTCGCGCATGCCGGGTCCGCCGACCGGACCTTCGTTGCGGATCACGATCACGTCGCCGGGCTCGATCACGCCCGACTGCACGGCGCGGAAACACAGCTCCTCGCTCTCGAACACGCGTGCACTGCCGTCGAAATGCATATTGCCGTGACCGGCCAGCTTGAGCACGCAGCCTTCCGGGGAAAGATTGCCATAGAGGATCGAATAGCCACCGCGCGGCTTGAAGGCGTCGTCGACTGCATGGATGACCTGCTGGCCTTGCGGTGCGTCGGCGGCGGCATCGATTTCCTCGAACAGCGTACGACCGGTGACGGTCGGCATGTCGTCGATCAGGCCGGCCGTGCGCAGTTCGCGTGCGACTTGCGCCATGCCGCCGGCAGCGGTCATCTCGACCGCGGTGTAGCGGCCGCCCGGCACCAGATCGGCGATCACCGGCGTCATTGCCGCGGCGGTCTCGAAATCCTCGATGTCGAGCGGGATGCCGGCTTCGTGCGCGATCGCGAGCATATGCAACACGGCATTGGTCGACCCGGCGGTCGCGGCAACGATGCGCGCGGCGTTGCGGAACGCAGTCGGCGTCAGCAGGTCGCGCGGCTTGCGCTCGTTCTTCAGGCAATCGAGCACGAGTTCGCCGCAGCGCCGCGCCACCTCGCGCTTGGCCGGATCGGTCGCGGTAATGTCGTTGTAGCCGAGCGGCGACAGGCCAAGCGCCATCAACACCATCGCCATCGTGTTGGCCGTGAACTGGCCACCGCAGGCGCCAGCGCCCGGGCACGCGCGCTGTTCGACCGCGCACATGCGTTCGTTGCTGATCTTGCCGGCACCGTGCGCGCCGACCGCCTCGAACACCTGCTGGATCGTGATCGATTTTCCGTCGAGCGTGCCGTGCGCAATGCTGCCGCCGTAAAGGGCGACGCCGGGAATGTTGAGCCGCGCGAGTGCCATCGCCGCTGCCGGAATGGTCTTGTCGCAGCCGCACAGCACGACCATCGCATCGAGGCAGTGGCCGTCGACGGCGAGCTCGATCGAATCGGTGATGACCTCGCGACTGACCAGCGAGGCACGCATGCCCGAGGTGCCCATCGCGATACCGTCGGTCACCGCGATCGTGTTGAACTCGATCGGCGTGCCGCCCGCGGCGCGGATGCCGTCGGCGACATCGTTGGCAAGGTCACGCAGGTTGAGGTTGCACGGCGAGATGTTCGACCACGTGTGCACGACCGCGACCAGCGGTTTGGCGATCGCCGCGGCATCGAGGCCGGTGGCGTACAGCATCGCACGCGCAGGCGCACGGTCCGGTCCGGTCTTGATCGCATCGCTGCGCATCGGCGGCTGTTTCGGCGCGTCGTCGTTGCTGCTCATGCGGCCACCCTGCTTTGCTGCGTGAGGAATTCGAGCACGGCATCGGCAACCTGCTGCGTGCTTGCACTGCCACCGAGATCGCGGGTCAGTTCGGCACGCTCGAACACGGCATCGACAGCGGCCTCGACCGCATCGGCTTCCGCCAGCAGGCCGAGCGAGTAGCGCAGCAACAACGCCGCGCTGAGGATCGCGCCGATCGGGTTGGCAATGCCCTGGCCGGCAATGTCGGGTGCCGAACCGTGGATCGGCTCATACAGCCCGCGCGGGCCGTCGCCGAGCGACGCCGATGGCGACACGCCGAGCGATCCGGCCAACGCCGCCGCCTCGTCGGTGAGGATGTCGCCGAACAGGTTTTCCGTGACGATCACGTCGTAGGCAGCCGGTCGCGTGAGCAGCAGCATGGCCATCGAATCGACCAGTTGGTGCTCCAGCGTGATGTCCGGGTACTCGCCGAGCACGCGCTCGGTGGTCGAACGCCACAGCCGCGAGGTCTCGAGCACGTTGGCCTTGTCGACCGAGGTCAGCTTGCCGCGCCGCGCGCGCGCCAGTTCGCAGGCCCGGCGGACCACGCGTTCGACTTCGGCAACGCTGTACCTGCACTCGTCGATGGCGACATCGCCGTCACGCGACTTCGCACCGAAGTAGGCGCCGCCGGTCAGTTCGCGCACGAACAGGAGATCGACGCCGGCCACGTTGGCGGCCTTGAGCGGCGACAGCGCGGCGAGCCGCGGATGGATGCGCAGCGGGCGCAGGTTGGCATACACACCGAGCTTCGCGCGCAGGCCGAGCAGGCCCTGCTCGGGACGCACCTTTGCATTGGGATCGGACCACTTCGGTCCGCCAACCGCACCGAGCAGCACGGCATCGGATCCGAGGCAGCCGTCAATCGTGTCCTGCGGCAACGGATTGCCGGTGCGGTCGATCGCAATGCCGCCGATCAGATGCTCGGAAAACTCGATCACATGGCCGCCGTGGCTGGCCACTTCACGTAAAACCGCGACCGCCGCCGCCGTCACTTCCGGGCCGATACCGTCTCCGGCCAACACGGCAATCTGTGCTCTCATGACGCATTCTCCAAACTAAAACGGTGTTCTGCCGCGCGCGTCTCGAAGTGCGCGATCTCGGATTCGGCATCGAGCAGAAACCCGAGCTGGTCAACGCCGTTGAGCAGGCAGTGACGCGCGAAACCGTCGAGCGCGAAGGTCCAGCGGCGACCGTCCGGCAACGCGATCGTGCGCTCGGCGATGTCGATGACGAGGTCGAGCCCCGGGCTGGCCAGAAGTTCGCGGTGCTCGGCGTCGCCGACAACGATCGCCAGCAGGCCGTTCTTGAGCGCGTTGCTGCGGAAGATGTCGGCGATCTCGGACGAGATGACAGCCTTGATGCCATAGTCGAGCAAGGCCCATGGCGCATGTTCGCGCGACGAACCGCAGCCGAAGTTGCGCCCTGCGACGACGATCGCGCAGCCGTTGGCCTCGGGCCGGTTGAGCGGAAAGTCCGGGTTGTCGCTGCCATCGGCGAGGTAGCGCCAGTCATTGAACGCGTAGCGACCGAGACCGGCGCGTTCGGTGGTGGTCAGGAAGCGCGCCGGTATGATGCGGTCGGTGTCGACGTTCTCGAACGGCAACGTCGCGGTGCGCGAGCGCACGGTCGACAGCGGGGTCATGCGGCATGCTCCAGGAATGCGGCCGGATCGGCGATGCAGCCGGAAACGGCCGCAACGGCGGCGACCACAGGGCTGGCCAGCACGGTGCGTGCGCCGGGGCCCTGGCGTCCTTCGAAATTGCGGTTGCTGGTGGACACGACAAGCTGGCCGGGTTGCGCGATATCGCCGTTCATGCCGATGCACATCGAACAGCCGGCGTCACGCCACTCGGCACCCGCCGCAGTGAATACCGCGTCGAGTCCTTCCGCTTCTGCCTCGAGCTTGATGCGCACCGAACCGGGCACGATCAGCATGCGCACGCCATCGGCGACCTTGCGGCCACGCAGGATCGACGCTGCTTCGCGCAAATCGGACAGGCGCGAGTTCGTGCAGCTGCCGACAAACACGACATCGACCTTCTCGCCGACGATCGACTCGCCACCGGCGAAGCGCATGTAGGCAAGCGCCCTGGCTTCCTGGGCGTCGCGGGCCAGCGGAATCGCCGCGCTGATCGGCGTGACCATGCCCGGGTGCGTGCCGGAGGTGACGGTCGGTCCGATGTCGGCGGCATCGATACGCACTTCGCTGTCGTAGCGTGCGCCGGCGTCGCTGGCCAGCGAGCGCCAATATTCGAGAGCGCGCAACCAATCGTCGCCGTGCGGCGCGCGCGGGCGTCCTTCGAGGAACGCGAAAGTCTTTTCGTCCGGCGCGATCAGACCGGCACGCGCGCCAGCCTCGATAGACATGTTGCAGACGGTCATGCGTTGTTCCATCGACAGTGCCTCGATCGCGCTGCCGCGGTACTCGAGCACATGGCCGGTACCGCCGCCGACGCCGATCACGCCGATGACGTGCAGGATCAGGTCCTTGGCCGACACCCCGGCACGCAAGTGCCCATCGACATGGATCGCGAACGACTTCGGCTTGCGCTGCAGCAGGCATTGCGTGGCCAGCACGTGGCCGACCTCGGTGGTGCCGATGCCGAACGCGAGCGCGCCGAATGCGCCATGTGTGGCGGTATGGCTGTCACCGCAGACGATCGTCATGCCGGGCTGGGTCGCGCCGAGTTCGGGTCCCATGACATGCACGATGCCGCGATGCGCGCTGTCCCATCCGTTGAGTTCGATGCCGAACTCGCGGCAGTTGGCCTCGAGCTGGTGTACCTGGTGTTCGGCCTCGCGCGTCGCATAAGGGCGCTGTCCGCTGGCGTCGGCCGGCAAGGTCGGTGTCGAGTGGTCGAGCGTGGCCAGCACGCGCGGAGGGCAGCGCACCGCCAGACCGCGTTCGCGCAGTTCGGTGAACGCCTGCGGCGTCGTCACCTCGTGGATCAGGTGCAGGTCGACGTAGAGAATTCCCGGCGTCTCGGCGGTTTCAGCGCGCACCTGATGCGCATCCCAGATCTTGTCGATGATCGTGCGTGCGCTCATGCGGCGATCGTGTCCTTGTGTGCATGACCCGGCCCGCCCGAATCACGATGCGCATCCTGCTGCGCGCTATCGCCACCGGCGACCAGCGTCAGCCAGCCGCGCGTATCGGCCGTGCGGCCATCGAACAAGCCGAAGAACGCCTCCTGCAGCGCTCTCGTGATCGGCCCGGGGCGGCCATCACCGACAGCCTTGCGATCGACCGAACGCACCGGCGTGATCTCGGCCGCAGTGCCGGTCAGGAAGATTTCATCGGACGTGTACAGCGCCTCGCGCGGCAGGTCGCGCTCTTCGACCGTGTAGCCGAGATCGTGTGCCAGCGCGATGACGGTGTCGCGCGTGATTCCGGCGAGGATTCCGGCGCTGGTGGTCGGCGTGACCAGCTTTCCGCGGCGCACGAGGAACAGGTTTTCACCGGCGCCTTCGCTGAGCAAGCCGTTGGTGCCGAGCGCAATGCCTTCGGCGTAGCCACCACGCTGTGCCTCGAACGCGATCAGCTGGCTCGACAGATAGTTTCCGCCGGCCTTGGCCCAGCTCGGAAACGTGTTCGGTGCCGGGCGGTTCCACGACGACACGCAAACATCGGCACCGTGCTCGAGTGCATCGCCGAGATAGGCGCCCCAGTCGAGCGCCATGATCGAGACCTCGACCGGCGAGCCCGTTTTCGGCAATACACCGAGGCCGCCCGGTCCACGAAACACGATCGGTCGCACATATGCCGATTTCATCTGATTGGCGGCAATCAGCTCGAGGCAGGCGGCGTTGATCTCGTCTTCGCTGTAGCCGATGTCGATCTCGTAGATGCGCGCCGATTCGAACAGCCGGCGGGTGTGCTCGGCAAGACGGAAGTACGCCGGCCCCTTCGGTGTCGCATATACGCGCTCGCCCTCGAAAACCGACGAGCCGTAGTGCAAGGCATGCGCGCTGACGTGCACGGTTGCTTCCTGCCACGGCTTCATTCGGCCGTTGTGCCAGATCAATGCAGCATGGGTCATGGGCAAGTCCTCAAAGTGCGCTGGCGGCGCGCGCGATCGGCGACGCCGGCGCGATGCGTTCGATACGGTTGGCGATTTCGAGCGCCGCCAGTGCGGCGGCTTCGACAATGTCGGTCGACACGGCCTGACCGCGCAACTCGCGCCCGTCGTGAATGACCGTGATCGCGGCCTGACCCTGCGCGTCACCGCCCTCGCTGAGCGCACGGATCTGGAACTCGTGGACGACGAAGTCGTGGCCGACCGCGCGCGAGACGGCGCGCAACACCGCATCGACCGGGCCGTCGCCGAGTGCGGCTTCGCTGATTTCGCGACCGTCGTCGTGGGTCAGGCGCACCGATGCCGACGCGTTCGAGCCGATATGGCTGGTGGCGTGCAGATGGGTCAGATGCCACGGCCCGGCGGCCTCGGGATCGCGTCCGAGTGCAATCGCCTCGATGTCGGCATCGAACACTTCCCGCTTCTTGTCGGCGAGCGTCTTGAAGCGCGTGAAAACCTCGTCGAGCGCGCGGTCATCGAGCATGTGGCCAAGCGCCGACAGGCGCTCGCGCAGCGCATGCCGGCCGCTGTGCTTGCCGAGCACGAGTTGCGTCCTGGCCACGCCGACATCCTCGGCGCGCATGATTTCGTAGGTGCCGCGGTGCTTGAGCATGCCGTGCTGATGGATGCCCGATTCATGCGCGAACGCGTTCTCGCCGATGATCGCCTTGTTGCGCGCAATCGGCTGACCGGTGATCTGCGAGAGCAACCTTGCTGTCGCATGCAGGCGCTGTGAGTTGATGCCGGTGACGAGACCGCTGAAAAGGTCCGGCCGCACACGCATGGCCATGACCAGTTCCTCGAGCGCGGCATTGCCGGCGCGTTCGCCGATGCCATTGATCGTGCACTCGACCTGGCGTGCGCCAGCCGACACGGCAGCGAGGCTGTTGGCCACGGCCATGCCGAGATCGTCGTGGCAATGCGAACTGAAAACGACACGTTCGGCTCCACGCACGTTGGCGCGCAGCCAGGCAAAGCGCTCGCCGATTTCGCCGGGCGTCGTGTAGCCGACCGTATCAGGCACGTTGACGGTGCGTGCGCCTGCCTCGATTACGGCCGAGAACACTTCAGCCAGGAATTCCGGCTCGGTGCGGATCGCGTCTTCCGCCGAAAACTCGACGTCGTCGCACAGTTCGAGTGCGCGGTGAACGCCGGCGACGGCGGTATCGATCACCTGCTGCTGGCTCATCTGCAGCTTGAACTGACGATGCAGCGGACTGGTAGCGAGGAAAATGTGGATACGCGATTTCTCTGCCGGTGCGACCGCACGTCCGGCCGATTCGATGTCACCGTTTTGGCAGCGGGCGAGACCACAGATGCGTGGACCACGAACGCTCCGGGCGATCGCCTCGACCGAACTGAAATCGTCCGGCGACGCGTGCGGAAAGCCGGCCTCGAGGATGTCGACGCCGAGATCGGCGAGCGCGGCGGCCATGCGCAGCTTCTGTGCGCGGCTCATCGAGAACCCGGGCGCCTGTTCGCCATCGCGCAGGGTCGTGTCGAAGATCAGCACGCGCTCGGGCGCCGAGACGACGCCGTCATTGCCATCTGCCGCAGTTTCGCTGGTCATCGCTGGCTCCACTGGAACGGGTTCAATTGCAGGTCCCGGACAACGAAAAACCCCGCCTTCGTTGCCGAGTGCGGGGTTTTCAGGGAGTCCGTGAAAACGTGGACACGTACCCTAACCCGCACCTCCGCAGGAAATAAGAAGGACGGGTACAAGGAGCAGGTCGAGGTCGCGACCACCATTCGCGACGGTGCCGGAACGTCTCGGGGACGTCGGCGAAATTGGCTGCGCGCTGGTGCTGCGATGCGACATGACGCAGGACCGTAACCGACGCTCCTGCAGGTGTCAAGCAGCAATGAATGTGGTTACCGATGCAACTTTTTCCCACTTCGGCGATGGACGTCTGGATGGCCACTTTGCGCAGACATCAACTGCCTGCGAGGCATCGTGTCACGTTCGACGCTTGTCGTGGCAAGCGCCGCCAGGCGAAGTGCTTTCTGGTCAGGGCGCGGGAAGCGATGAGAACCCTTTTCGTTGCCAGCGGCGCATGCGGAGCATCACGGCTGGCGCCGCTTCCCACACGCAACCGAGGATCGCTTCATCCCGGCAAGGCCTTCGATCACCGCGCGTTGATCGATCAGGTTCGCAAGGCACGCAGTGCGTCAGCGACTGCATCGTGGAATCCCGCATCCAGTTGCGCACGTACCGGCACGCACCAGTGCGCGCCGGTCGCGAACGCGACGCACTTGACCGCGTCTTTCTCGGTCATCAGCACGGGCAGTTGATCGGCAAAGGTGATGTCGCTTGCGGTGATCGCATGATGATCCGGCAAGGCGTGCTCGATCACGTCGATACCATGCGCGCACAGACCGGCGAAGAAGCGTGCCGGATTGCCGATGCCGGCAACCGCGTGCACCATGCCGCCGGCGAAACTCGACAGCGACCGCGATGCCGTGGCGCCGTCCAGCGCCACCGCAACCTCACCGTGCAACTGCATCAGGAACTCTCCGTCCTGCGCACTCCCACCGTTGCACACGCGCAATGCGAACCGATCGAGGCCTCGCGCGGGTTCGCGCAGCGGACCGGCCGGCAACAGCAGGCCGTTGCCGAAGCGCCGCTCGCCATCGATGACGCAGATCTCGATGTCGCGTGCGAGTGCGGGATTCTGCAAGCCGTCATCGGCGATGATCACGTCGACCCTGCGCTCGAGGACGAGCTTGCCGGCATGCCAGCGCGAGCGCGCAACGGCGACCGGCACGCGCGTGCGGCGACGGATCAGGCTCGGCTCATCACCGACCTGCAGCGGATCGGGATGATCGTCGAGCAGGGTCGGACGACGAAGCTTGCCGCCGTAGCCGCGGCTGATTACTCCGGGATGGAATCCGCGCTCACGCAGCGAATCGACCAGTGCGATCACCAGCGGGGTCTTGCCGGTACCGCCTGCTGTCAGGTTGCCGACCACGATCACCGGGGCGTCGAGGCGCCGCGCACGCCGCAGGCCCAGCGCGTAGGGCAACCGCGCGACCGCGCGCAGCAGGCGATACAGCGGAACAAGCGCACGCAGACTCCATGGCACGGGCGCGCCGGAGTACCAGATACGCTCGATCTGCGCAGCGTTCATTCGGCCCGCTCGCCCTCACCGAAACTGACGCGGTGCAGTGCCGCGTAATGACCGTCGAGCGCGAGCAGTTGTGTGTGCGTGCCCTGCTCGACGATGCGACCGTCATCGAGCACGACGATCTGGTCGGCATGCTCGATGGTCGACAGCCGATGCGCGATGACGAGCACGGTGCGGTCACGCAGCAGCTTGCCGAGCGCGTCCTGGATCAGACGCTCGGACTCGGTATCGAGCGCACTGGTGGCCTCGTCGAGGATCAGCAATGGCGCGTTCTTGAGCAGTGCGCGCGCGATCGCGATGCGCTGGCGCTGGCCGCCCGACAGCAGCGCACCGCCCTCGCCTGCCGCGCTGTCGAGACCATCGGGCAAGCGCGAGATGAACTCCATCGCATTGGCCGAGTGGGCTGCCGCCTCGATCGCAGCGCGCGGCGCGCCGGCGAGTCCCCCGTAGGCGATATTGTTGGCAATCGTGTCATTGAACAGCACGACCTGCTGGCCGACCCAGGCGATCTGGTCACGCAGGTCACGCAGGCGGTAATCGCCGAGCGCGACGCCATCGAGCAGAACGACGCCCGACTCCGGCTCGTAGAAACGCGGAACGAGGCTGGCCAGGCTCGACTTGCCACTGCCGGAGCGACCGACCAGCGCGGTGACCGTTCCGGCCGCGCAGCGCAGGTTGATGCCGCGCAACGCCGGCTCGCCCTTGCCGGGATAGCGCATGACCACGTCACGCAATTCGATGTCGCCACGGCAACGCGCCAGTGACGTCGCGCCACCGTCGCGCTCGGTCGGCGTATCGATCACCGCGAACAGGTCCTGTGCCGCTGCAACACCGCGTTGCATCATCGACTGCACCGTGGTCAGGCGCTTCAGCGATGGCAGCATCGTCATCATGGCGACGATCAGCGCCATGAACGTGCCCGGCGTCATCGTGTCGATCATCGTCGGGCGCGTCGCGAAATAGATCACCAGCGCGAGGGCGAATGCGGCGACGACCTGCACCACCGAGGTCGACAGCGCGTTGGTCGACGCGACCTTGAGGTTGAGGTCGCGATTGCGCTCGTTGATTGCGGCGAAACGCGCGCGCTCGTTGTCCTGGCCGAGATAGACCTTGACCTCGCGCTGGCCACCGATCGCCTCGTCGACGATGCCGGTGACCGAGCCCACCGAGTGCTGGATCTTCTTGCTGATGCGCCGATAGCGCCGGCCGACGAACCACGCCACCAGCGCGATCATCGGCGCCATCACGAACAGCAGCAGGGTCAGGCGCGCGTTCCGGTAGAGCATCACGCCGAGCAGGCCGAGCACGGTCAGCGTGTCGAGGATGAAAACCTTGACTGCATTGGTGCTCGCCTGTGCGACCTGTTCGACCGTGTAGGTCAGGCGCGCGATCATCTGCCCTGAGGCTTCGCGGTCGAAGTGGCTGCTTGGCAGGTCGAGGTAGCGCGAGAACACTTCGCCGCGCAGGGTCTCGACGACATCGCGCCCGATGCGCGCAAGGCCGTAGTCGGCAATGAACGTGGCCACGCCGCGCACGACGAACAGGCCGACGATGATGAACGGCATCCACAGGATCGTCGTCGCGCTGCGTTCGACGAAAAGATTGTCGAGCATCGGCTGGATCAGCCACGTGAAGGCGGCCGCCACCGCGGCGTCGAAGACCATGCCAGCGATGGCCGCCAACGCATAGCCGCGATAGCGCACGGCGTAGCCGAGCAGACGCTTGTAGGTAGCGAATGCGCTGGTTGCCATCGGTCAGGATCGTGTCGCGCAACGGCGATCGTCGCCGATCACGGGTCGCCGCCGGCCTTGCTCGGCGTTGTCGCCAGACTCAGCCGCTCGAAACCGAGTTGACCGAGCGCATCCATCGCGGTGATCACGGCCTGATGCGGCGTCATGGCATCCGCGCGCAGCACCACCGGCCGATCACGCTCGTCTCCGGCGACGCGCAACAGGGCTTCCTTGAGCGTCTCGAGCGAGGGATTGAGCACTTCGCTGGAATCGATGAAATAGCGACCCTCGGCATCGACGATGACGGTCAGCGTCGTCTGCTCCTCGACCTGCGCCGGGCTCGAGGCCTCCGGCAGCGTGACCTTCATGCTCGCGTGCTGCACGAACGTGGTCGTCATCACGAAGAACATCAGCAAGGTCAGCAGGACGTCGATCAACGGGATCACGTTGATCTCGAAATCCTCTTCACGCCGGCTGCTGGCAATACGCATGCGCTCTCGCCTCAGGCCGTGCTGCGTGCAGACGCAACATCGGCACCGATCGCGAGTTCGTCGGTCAGGACGTTGACCTTTTTCTCCATGTCGATGGCGAGCTCGGTCACGCGTCCGCGGAAATAGCGATGGAAGATGTAGGCCGGAATGGCGACGACGATGCCACTGGCGGTGCACACGAGCGCCTCGCCGATGCCACCGGCCATCTTGGTCGGATCGCCGACGCCACTGACCAGCACGGCGAAGAACATGTTGATCATGCCGATCACGGTGCCGAGCAGGCCGAGCAACGGTGCGATGAGTGCGATCGTGCCGAGCGTGGTCAGGAAGCGCTCAAGTGAATGCATGACGTGGCGGCCGGTGTCCTCGATGCGCTCCTTGATCACATCGCGCGGGCGATTGCGAACATCCAGCGCCGCCGCGTAGAGCTCGCCGAGCGGCGCGGTCTGGCGCAGGGCATCGATGTGCTGCGGGTCGAGCTTGCGCGTGCGCACCCAGTTCATGACCTGATCGGCCAGCTCCGGCGGGATCACCGCGGTGCGCCGCAAGGTCCAGAAGCGTTCGAGGATGATCGCCAGCGCGACCGCCGAACAGAACAGGATCGGAATCATCGGCCAGCCGCCGGCCTTCAGGATTTCAAGCACTTGCGCAAACTCCCAGCAAGGATTTCAGGACCACACGAGCGCGACCGCCGCCGGCACGCAGGCCGGATGATAGCAGCGGCGCTTGCATGCGCGGTGTCACGCCGGGGTCACGCCGCGTCTCACTGCAGGCGCCACCAGCGGTCTCGCGCGACGCGACCGGCGACGACGGTGTCGGCTTGCGCGCTGAAGCGCAAGCCGAGATAGCCGGCATCGGCCGTGTTGGCAAGCGCGACGCCGCCAGCGTCGAAACGCGCCAATACTTCGGCGTGCGGGTGACCGAACCGATTGCGAAAGCCCGCCGAGATCCACGCCAGATCCGGATCGACCGTATCGACGAACGCAGCCGATGAGGAGGTGCGACTGCCATGGTGGGCGACACTCGCGAGCAAGGGACGGGGCAACGTACCGAGCGCATCGATCACCGCCGGCTCGATTGCCGAAGAGATGTCCCCGGTAAGCACGACGCTGCCATGACTGCTGCTGACCACCAGCACGCACGATCGATCATTGCCACGCAACCGCGACTGCGCCGGTGGCGAGACCACGCGCACGTCGACGCCATCCCAGCGCCACGACTCACCGGCCACGCAGCCGCGCGACGGAACGTCGAGCCGATCGGGCTCGCCGGCCAACACTGACGCGTACGGGTACGCGAGCGCGAGTGCTCGGGTACCGCCGGCATGATCATTGTCGCCGTGGCTGACGATGATGCGATCCAGCGTGCGTACCGACAAGGCGTGCAGAGCCGGAATGATGACGGCTTCGCCGACGTCGAAACCGCTCGGGTAGCGTGGGCCGGTGTCGTAGAGCAGCGCATGGTCGCGCGTGCGCACGAGCACCGACAGCCCCTGGCCGACATCGAACATCCATACCTCGAACTCGCCGTCGACGAGTGGCATGCGCGCCGGCAGCAGCATCGGCAGGGCCAGCAGCATGCCGAACCCGCGCAGCGGCACGCCGCGTGGCAGCAGGCTCCAGCCAACACCGACCAGTGCGAGCGCGAATGTCCATGCCGGCGCCTGCGCAAAATAGTGTTGTGACATCGGCAATGCCGCCATCCATTGCATGACCGACCACAGCGCCATGAGCAGGAACGCAGCGAGATCGAGCAGCGGCGCGCCGAGTGATGGCAGCCATGTGATCAGCAGGCTCGCCGTGACGGTCACCGGCACGACCACGAAACTGATCCACGGCACGGCGAGCAGGTTGGCCAGTGGTCCGACCAGTGAGGCCTGGCCGAAGAACCAGATCGTCAGCGGCACCAGTGCGATGCTGAGCATCCATTGCACCCGCGGCATGTCGCGCCAGGCCGGACGCTCGTCACCGACCGGCGTGGCCAGTGTGAGCAGGATCGCGACACCGGCGAACGAGAGCCAGAACCCGGCCGCGAGCACGGCGAGCGGATCCCACAAGAGGATTGCCATGGCCGCGAGCGCCAGCGCCTGCGCCACTGACGTCGACCGCCGCGAATGGCGCGCGAGCAGCGCGACGCCGATCATGAGCAAGGTGCGTACGGTCGGCAGGCCCATGCCGGCGAGCAGGCCGTAGCCGAGCGCGAAAAGCATCGCCGCGGGCGCCTCGATCATCGGACCTGGCGCGCGCAGCGTCAGCGTCGGCCACGCTTTCCAGCATCGTCGAGCGAGCCACGCGCCGAACGCGGCGAACAGTCCCACGTGCAATCCCGATATCGCGATCAGATGACCGATGCCGGTCGCCCGCAGCACATGCCAGTCGGCGTCGGCGATACCTGACTGGTCGCCGACCGCAAGCGCGCGCAGCAGGGCCGAGTCGGAACCATTGCCGAGTCGGTCAGTGATCGCCTGCGTGATCGCGCGACGCATGCCGTTGACGCAGGGCGTGGAAGCGACTGCATCGCGCCGGTTGAGCGCCGATTCACGCACATAGCCGACCGCCACGCGGCCGCGCTGCACGGCGTGGCGCTCGCCATCGAACCCGGACGGATTGACCAGTCCGCGCGGCGGTCGCAGGCGCAGCGACAGCGTCCAGCGCGAACACGGCTCGATCGTCGGCGCGCCGACATACCAGCGCACTTGCACTGGTCCGCGCAGATCAACCGCGACCCCGGCAAGCTGCGCACTGTCGATATGCAGTTCGAAACGCGTGCTGTCGGCGCCGACGTCAGGGAGATCGGAGATCACACCGCTGACGAGGAAATCGCGCCCGTGCCACTCGGCAGGCAATCGCTGTTGCAGCGCCTCATGCGCATGCCAGAGGGTCCATGCGAATCCGAGCACGAACCAGAGCGGCACGCGATCGGCGCGACGAAAGAACAATGCGACCAGGCTGGCCGCCAGCAGTCC
>JBBSOU010000056.1:0-23300 GCA_038259445.1 Lysobacterales bacterium
AAATCACAATCCAGAGCGCCCCCTTCCGCCCTCCGGGCACCTTCCCCCGCTGCGCAGGGGACGGGAACAGCGGTCCGTCGCGAGGTCGACATACGCCGGGTTCTCTCTCTTTCCCCGCTGCGCAGGGGAAGGGCAAGACGTGCGAGAAATATGGATCGTGCGCGCGACTGCATTTCCCTTCCCCTGCGTAGCGGGGGAAGGTGGCGCGCAGAGACCGAAGGGGGCTGGTCGGAGCGTTCAAGTGATTCTTGCGAGCTATTCTCGCGCAGGCATCGAAAGACCGCGCCATGCACTTTCTGCGTCTACGTCATGGTCGACGCAAGGCTCGAAATCACAATCCAGAGCGCCCCCTTCCGCCCTCCGGGCACCTTCCCCCGCTGCGCAGGGGAAGGGAACAGCGGTCCGTCGCGAGGTCGACATACGCCGGGTTCTCTCTCTTTCCCCGCTGCTCAGGGGAAGGGAATAGCGGTCCGTCGCGAGGTAGACATACGCCGGATTCTCTCTCTTTCCCCGCTGCGCAGGAGAAGGGAACAGCGGTCCGTCGCGACGCGCGGACTCAGGGTGTCGGCGGGGGCGTGTCGAAGCCGTCGCGGAAGATACGGTCGAAGAAGCGATCGCCAATAAGCTGGAAAGGGAGGTCGACAAGATACGGCGCGGAGCCGTTCTCGAACGGACGCCAGATGCCGGTGTCCGGGTTGCGCTGCTCGGCGAGTCCGTTGACTGCGGTGTAAGGCAGTCCAAGGATGCTGACCGGCGGCGTGAAGACCTGAGTCGCTGCATCTGAACCGGTGAGCTGCCAGTCGAGCCAGTATTGGCCGCCGTCCAGTTCGAACTCGGGGATCGCGATTTCGAGTGCGTTGATTCGCCGTGTCGTGCCGGTGAACGGAGCGGTCGGTTCGGCCGACTGTGCGACGCGGTAGGCGCCCGGCGTCGACGACACCAGGACATTGGCGATCGAGCCGTCGAATACCTTCGTGCTGAACGCCTGATTCGGGAAACCTTCCCAGATGATGAGGCGCGCATCGGTGAAGGCAGCGTCGCCACTGCCCGTCTGGTAGGCGTAGAGCACAGCGCTGTTGATCGTCCAGATTTCGCCGTTCGGGATGATGAAGTCATCGGTCAGCTGGAAAAGCGGTCCCGCCGTGATCCCGAGCGCGGTGTAGCCCGGGTAGGTCACGTCCTGTGCAAGGCTGACGTCTTCACCGGAGACATGCGCTTCCGGGTGGGTCACGAACGGGCCATTGTCGCGCAGGACCTCGGCGTGCGCCGCTGGCGCGAAGCCGGTCAGCAGGCACGACAGCGCGAGGGCGAGAGGGTTGAACTTCATGACTCGAATCCTGTGTCTGGGCGGCAGGCACCGGCACCCGTTGGCGCCGCAATGCAATCGTCGATGTCCACGCGACGGAGCGTCGACGAAACCGCGATTCTATCGCGTCGGTTCGCGCTTGGGGCGTTAAGACCGTGTTGGCCGGACCAGCGCGGCGGAATTTGCGCGGTGCGCCTCAGCGCGGGCGCCACAGCCATTGCGCGCCGAGCATCACGCTGCGACCGAGTCCGGTCTCGTAGAAGCGGCCGTTGCCGTCGTTGACGATGACCGAGCCGACATAGTCGCGGTCGAACAGGTTGTCGACGCGCGCAAACGTGCGCAGCGTGCCCGAGCGCAGCACGAAGCCGTAACCGACATCGAGGCCCGCCACTGTGTAGGCCGGCGTCGACTCGCTGCCGATGTCGTTGACCACCACCGAGCTCACGGTCTCGGCGCGCGCGCTCGCGCGCCAGCCGAGTTCGCCACCCCAGACCAGTGCGGCATTGAGGTTGCTGCGCGGCACGCCCGGAATGCGTGCGCCGGCGGCAACCGGCGTATTCGGTGTGGCGCACGGCGTGCCGGTGCAGGCGAGGAACGGCGATTCGAACGTCGCCTCGAGCCAGGTCGCCGCCAGTTGCAGGGTCCAGCGATCGGAAAGTCGCGCGAGCAGCGAGCCTTCGATGCCTTGCCGCCGCGCACTGCCGATGTTCTGGAAGCTCGAACGGCCGCCGACATTGGTGGCCACCGCAATCTCGTCATCGGTATCGGCGCGGAAGATCGCGAGGTTGGATTCGATCGCATCGCCGAAGCGCAGTTTCGCGCCGAGTTCGGCATTGCGCGAGCGCGCTGGCTCGAGGCCGAAGTTCAGGCCGCTGCCGCCGTCATTGCGGTAGCCGAGTTCGGCGAAGGTCGGCGTCTCGAAACCCTTGCCCCAGGTCGCGTAGAGAGTGGCGTTGTCGTTAGCACGCAGCAGCAGGCCGAGCACGGGTGTGGTTGCCGAATAGTCGCGACGGCCGCTGTCGTCGGGATTGCCGGCGGTGATGTAGCGATCGGCGACGCGGAAGCGCACCTCGCTGTGGCGCACGCCGGCCAGCAGCGACCATGCATCGGTGAAGCGCCAGCTGGCCTGCGCGTACTGGTCCACGTTGCGCACGCGGTTGTCTTCATCGCGGCGCAAGATGCCGCGCACGCCGAGCGTGCTGCCGGAGAAATTGGTGTAGCCGCGACGCACGAGATCCTGGCTCTCGGCGCTGGCGCCGCCGGTGATCTCGAACGCGCCGCGCGTCCAGGTCCAGCGCGCATCGACGCCATCGTAATCGCCATCCAGATCGATGTTGCCGCCGGCCTGCAATGGATTCGCCTGCGCCCCCGGTGGTATGGCGAGGAACTGCTCGACCTCGCGCGCGCCGGCGTAGGCGAGCACGCGCAGCGTGTGTTCGCTGCCGATGGCGTGGTCCCAGATCGCGCCGGCTTGCAACTGTTCGACCGTCTTGCGCGTGTTGAACTGGAGCGCCACCGCGGTGGCCTGGCGCGGATCGGCATCGAACTGCGCGCGGGTCAGGCCAAGCGGGTCCTGCGCTTCGGGCAGCGAGACCGTGTTGGCGAGCAGGGTCAGCTTGCCGCCGGCGGTTACCTGCCAGGTTACCTTGGCATTTGCCGACTCGCGTCGTGCCGCGCTGTGCTCGCGGTAGCCGTCGGTTTCGAAATGGGTCAGGTCGACGTTGTAGCCGATCGCATCGCCACTGCCGCGCAGGTTGACGCTGGCGCGCCCGGTGCCGTAGCTGCCGACGACGAGGCCGCTGCGCAGTTCGAAATCCTCGCTGCCGTCGGCGGTGAACAACTGGATCACGCCGCCCGACGAGTTGCCGTAAAGCGCCGAGAACGGTCCGCGCAGAACTTCGATACGCTCGGCCGAATCGAGATTGAAATGCGAGACCTGGCCGGCACCGTCCGGCATCGTCGCCGGGATGCCGTCGGTGTAGAGGCGGATGCCGCGCACACCGAAGGTCGAACGCGCGCCGAATCCGCGAATCGAGACCTGCTCGTCCTGCGCGTAGTTCTGGCGATTGCGCGCGAGCACGCCGGGCACCAGCGACAGCACTTCGGACAGGTTGATACCGAGATTGTCATTGTCGGAGTTGTCGATCGCGACCGCATCGATCGCGGCCGGCACATCACGCGACGATTGCTCACTGCGCGTGGCGGTGATGACCACGCTCGGCAGGGCACCGTGGCGTTCGTCGCCCGCATCGTCAGTTTCTGCTGCTGCATCTGTCTGTGCGTGAGCCGATGGCGCGAGCGTCAGCGCGAGCAGGACCACCAACGAAAATGCACCGCTCCGGGCACTGCGGAAAGACGAACAACGGACCTGGGGCATGCGGCGACCTCGGGCGAACAGGTGGAACGGAGGATGGAAGAAGCAAGCGCCGTGCCACGCTCAGGGACAAGGCACGGCGCCGTCCTGCGGCATTTGGCGCGACATCGGCGCGACAGACGTCGCGCGTGGACGATACAGGTGTTGCAGCGACCAATCACTGCGCGACGCGTACTGCAGCATCGCCCGCGTCACGTGCACGCTCACTCGGCCAGCGCAATCGCGTGCTTGCGGATCCTGCCGTAGCGGGTGGTGCGGCTGATGCCGAGCGCGTGGACGGTGTGCGCGATTTTCAGACGCCGCCAGCCGCACGCAGTGGTGCATTGCAGCGGGAATATCCACCACGCATCGTGCCCGGTTGGTCATCCGTCCTGCGCGGTGGCGCTTGCGCTGACGCGGCGACGACCACATGTCCACGCGGTCACTTCAACCGTCAAAGGTCGTCGCATTGACGGCTTCATCGTTGGTAAACGCTCGACCTGCATACTGTTGCTTGTGCGATCGACTCCGCCGTGGGTGTCCTGCACCCGCCTGCACATGGGAACCCCGATGCTCGAACCCGAATCCACGCCGGCTCGTGACGCCGTGCCAAGCCAGCGTCCGACGGCACGCGATGACACGTTTGCTGCGCGCTTCCAGCGCGTGCGCGATGCCAGCGTCGCCCTCGTTTCGCCGCTCTCGGCGGAAGACACCGTGGTGCAGTCGATGCCGCAAGCGAGTCCGACCAAGTGGCATCTGGCTCACACGACGTGGTTCTTCGAGCAGTTTGTGCTCGGTCGTGAGGCCGGCTACACGCCGGTGAACGCGCAATGGCAATTCCTGTTCAACTCGTACTACCAGTCGGTCGGGCCGATGCATGCGCGACCGCAGCGCGGCCTTTTGACGCGTCCCACCCTCGCCGAGGTGCTGGACTACCGCCGCGAGGTGGATGCGCGCATGCACGCCGTGTTGATGCGCGAGGTGGCGGCCGATGTCGGCGAGCTCGTCGTGCTCGGGCTCGAACACGAACAACAGCATCAGGAATTGCTCCTGACCGACATCAAGCACCTGTTCTCGCTCAGTCCGCTCGAACCGGTCTATCGCGCCGCGCCGCCGCCAGCCGCATCGGCGGCAATGCCGCTAAGGTTCGTTGCCGGCGCCGAGGGCATCGCCGAGATCGGCCATGCCAGCGATGCGTTCGCATTCGATTGCGAGACGCCGCGGCACCGCGTGCTGTTGCA
Source organism: Lysobacterales bacterium (assembly GCA_038259445.1). GTDB lineage: Bacteria > Pseudomonadota > Gammaproteobacteria > Xanthomonadales > Rhodanobacteraceae > Dokdonella. The sequence goes on from JBBSOU010000056.1 coordinate 4,901, forward strand.
CCCGCACGCGATCGCCCATCGGCCGGTCAGCAACGCCGATTTTCTCGCCTTCATCGAAGACGGCGGCTATCGCACGCCGACCGTGTGGATGGCCGAAGGCTGGGACCGCGTCTGTGCGGACGGATGGTCGCATCCGCTGTACTGGTCCGACACGCTCGACAGCGAATTCACGCTTGGCGGCCGCGTTGCACTCGACTCCAACGCGCCGGTGTCGCACATCAGCTTCTACGAAGCGGATGCGTTCGCGCGCTGGGCCGACGCGCGACTGCCGACCGAAGCCGAATGGGAATCGCTGGCCTCGATGCAGGCGACTGACGGCAACTTCGTCGAATCGGGCTTGTTGCATCCGCGCGCAGCCGAAGCACGTAACGGTCCGCAGCAACTGTTCGGCGATGTGTGGGAGTGGACCGCCAGTCCCTACGTGAACTATCCGGGTTATCGGCCGCCGTCCGGCGCGCTCGGCGAGTACAACGGCAAGTTCATGTGCGGGCAAACCGTGTTGCGCGGCGGCTCGTGCGTGACGCCGGCGGCACACATCCGCGCGAGCTACCGAAACTTCTTCGCCCCATCCGAACGTTGGCAGTTCATGGGGCTGCGCCTGGCCAAAGACACATGACCCCGACCGCTTCCGCGAACCACCAGCCCACGCTTGCGCGCGATGACGACTTCGCCGAAGACGTGCGCAAGGGCTTGTCGACCAGGCCCAAGCGCATCGCCTCGAAGTACTTCTACGATGCGGCCGGATCGGACTTGTTCGAGCGCATCTGCGCACAGCCGGAGTATTACCTCACGCGCACGGAGCTTGAGATCCTGCGCGATCACGTCGACGAGATCGCCACGCAGATCGGTACGCGCGCGTTGCTGGTCGAGTACGGCAGTGGCGCCGGCATCAAGACGCGACTGCTGCTCGACGCGCTCGATCGCCCCATTGGCTACGTGCCGATCGAGATTTCCGAATCGGCGCTCGAGGAAAGCGTCGCATCGCTGGCCGAACAATTTCCCGATGTGCAGATGTTGCCCGTGTGTGCCGACTTCACGCAGCCGGTGACGCTGCCGATAACGCGCCAGCGCCATGAGCGCGTGGTCGTGTTCTTCCCCGGATCGACGCTCGGCAACTTCGAGCAGCGCGAAGCGATCGGCTTGCTGCGCACGATGCGCGACGAGATCGGCGCCAACGGTTTCGCTCTGGTCGGCGTCGATCTCAAGAAGGATCGCGCGATTCTGGAAGCGGCGTACAACGATGCCGCCGGCGTGACACGCGATTTCACGCTCAACCTGCTCGTACGCATGAACCGCGAACTCGGCGGCAATTTCGCCCTCGAGCGCTTCCGCCATCGCGCGCAGTACAACGCCCTGGCTGGCCGTATCGAGACCCACATCGTCAGCATCTGCGATCAGACAGTCAGCGTGGCGGGCCGGCGCGTCGCCTTCGCCGCCGACGAGGCGATGCTGGTCGAATACAGTTGCAAGTATGCGCAAGCCGATATCGAGGCGATGGCGGCAAAAGCCGGCCTGCGCGTGGTGCGCACATGGACCGACCCCGATCAGCGCTTCGCGCTGGAGTTGCTGGCACGCGCCTGATCAATGCAGCAGCGATCATTGATGCGCCGATGATCCATGGCGCGCGTTTTCGGTGCAGACTTGCCGCCCCCGGCGGCAGGCACCGATGAATCCCCACGCAACCGCAAACACTTCGAACGGCGGCGATTTCGCGCGCGGCTTCCGCGGCGCGTTCCGTTTCAGCCGCCGCGCGCTCGAACTGGTATGGAGCACGAGTCATGCGCTGACCATTGCGTTGGCGCTGCTGACGCTGATTGCCGGCTTGCTGCCGGCCGCGATTGCATGGGTCGGCGCGCAGATTGTCGATGCAGTGGTCGCCGCGGCCGCCGCGTCGAACGCCGGAGGCATGGCCGACATTGCCGGTGTGTTCCGGCTTGTCGCCTATGAAGGCGGGCTGGTCGCGGCCATGGCCGCGGCACAGCGCGGCATCTCGTTCTGCCAGTCGCTGCTGCGCGCGCAACTGGGTCAGCGCGTCAACGAGATGATTCTCGAGAAGGCGCTGACGCTCGAGCTCGCGCAGTTCGAGGATTCCGAGTTCTACGACAAGCTCACGCGCGCGCGTCGCGAGGCGTCGAGTCGTCCACTGTCGCTGGTCAACCGCACGTTCGGTCTCGGCCAGAACCTGATCGCGCTATCGAGCTATGCCGTGCTGCTGGCGAGTTTCTCGCCATGGGCGATGGCGGTGCTGCTGCTCGCCGGCTTGCCGGCGTTCCTTGCCGAGGCGCGTTTCTCGGGCGACGCGTTCCGCCTGTTCAAATGGCGCTCGCCGGAAACGCGCATGCAGCTGTATCTGGAAACCGTGATCGCGCGCGAGGACCACGCCAAGGAGGTCAAGCTGTTCGGCCTCGGTCGCCTGCTGCTTGATCGCTATCGCGCGATTTTCCATACGCTGTATCGCGCCGATCGCGACCTGACCCTGCGCCGCGACAGCTGGGGCCTCGGTCTCGGCCTGATCGGCACGCTCACGTTGTACGCGGCCTATGCGTGGATCGCCTTTACGACCGTGGCCGGCCGCATCACGCTGGGCCAGATGACGATGTACCTGATGCTGTTCCGTCAGGGTCAGTCGTCGGTGTCGGCAATCCTCGCCTCGGTGGGCGGCATGTACGAGGACAACCTGTACCTGTCGACGCTCTACGAGTACCTGGAAACCCCGGCTCGCGTGTCCACTGGCAGCGCCACGAAGGGGGTCGATGCGGCCGACGGCATCCGCTTCGAGCAGGTCACGTTCACCTATCCCGGTGCCACGACGCCGTCGCTGCACGAGATCAGCCTGCACATCCGTCCTGGCCAGTCGCTTGCGCTGGTCGGCCAGAACGGCTCGGGCAAGACCACGCTGATCAAGCTGCTGACGCGCCTGTACTCGCCCGATAGCGGCCGCATCGTGCTCGATGGCACCGACCTTGTCGATTGGGACGAGACCGCGTTGCGTGAACGCATCGGCGTGATCTTCCAGGACTTCGCGCGCTACCAGTTGCAGGTCGGCGAGAACGTCGGTGCCGGCGACGTGCGCCACTTCGACGACGCCCAACGATGGCGCGAGGCCAGCGACAAGGGCATGGCCAGCGAATTCATCGACACCCTGCCGGCCGGCTTCGACACGCAGCTCGGCAAGTGGTTCAAGGAAGGTCGCGAACTGTCCGGTGGCCAGTGGCAGAAGATTGCACTTGCGCGCGCGTTCATGCGCTCGCAGGCCGACATCCTCGTGCTCGACGAGCCGACCGCCGCGATGGATGCCGAGGCCGAGGCGAGCATCTTCGAGCACTTCCGCGAACTCGCCGGCCATCGCATCGTGATCCTGATCTCGCATCGCTTCTCGACCGTGCGCATGGCCGACCAGATCCTCGTGATCCGCAACGGTCGCGTGATCGAGCACGGCAACCACGCCGAATTGCTCGCACGCGATGGCCACTACGCGCACCTTTTCGCGCTGCAGGCACGCGGCTACCAATAGTTCTTGCCTGCTGCTGCCGAGCGCGTCGGCATTGTCGTATCGTTGCACGTCCGCATTGCCGCATTGGCCAGGGATTCCGCATGGCGATCACGCGAAAACGCAGCGCCCGCAAGACCGCACAGCAATCGATCGATACGCGTTCGATCAACCTCGCCCTGCAGGGCGGCGGGTCGCACGGTGCGTTCACCTGGGGCGTGCTCGATCGCCTGCTCGAGGACGGGCGCGTCACCTTCGATGGCATCTGCGGCACCAGTGCCGGTGCGATGAATGCGGTTCTCGTCGCGCATGGACTCATGCGCGGCGGTCACGATGGCGCACGCGCCGCGCTGGCCGATTTCTGGGAACGCGTCGCGCGCATGGGCGCACTGCTCAACCCGGCCGCGCTGCTGGCCGGAAGTGATCCGGTCGGAAATTCCGGCTGCCATCCGCTGCTCGCCGTCCAGCAATGGGCAATGGAATCGCTGACGCGCACGATCTCGCCGTATCAGTTCAATCCACTCAATCTCAATCCCCTGCGCGACCTGCTTGCCTCGTGCGTCGACTTCGAGGCACTGCATCGCTGCGTCCAGGTCAAGCTGTTCCTGTGCGCGACCAACGTGCGCAGCGGCAAGGTGCGCATCTTCGACAACTCGAGCATGTCGATCGATGCGGTCATGGCATCGGCGTGCCTGCCGCACCTTTTCCAGGCGGTGGAGATCGATGGCGAGCATTACTGGGACGGCGGCTACATGGGCAATCCGGTGCTGTATCCGTTGTTTTACGAAACCGCCACGCGCGACGTAGTCATCGTCATGGTCAACCAGATTCGTCGCGAGGAGGTACCGAAGTCGCCGCCCGAGATCGCCGACCGTGTCGCCGAAATCAGCTTCAATTCATCGTTGATGCGCGAAATGCGTGCGGTCGAATTCGTCAGCCGCCAGCTTGGCGAAGGCTGGCTCAAGCCCGAGTTCGCCAAGCGCATGCGCAGCGTGCTGGTGCATCTGATCCGTGCCGATGCGCTGATGGCGACGATGTCCGCGGCGACCAAGAGCAGCACTGACCTGCGCTTTCTCACCGGCCTGCGCGACCGTGGCCGCGCCAGCGCGAGCGAGTGGCTTGATCAGCACCACGACGCAATCGGACATCGCAGCACGGTCGACCTGCGCAAGGAGTTTCTCGACTGATCACACGCGCACGGGTGCCGAGCGACGCGACGCGAACCCGTGCCAACGCGAACCGTCACTCCACGGCCCGCGCTCGCTGATCACGCCGCGGCGCGCGCCGTGCCCGGATTGCGCCAGGCGTCGAGAAGGTCATGCTGGCGCTTCATCGCGTCGGCGAAGTGGCGCTCCTTGACGTGTCCGTAGCCGCGGATGGTTTCGGGCACCGAGGCGATGTCGACGGCGAGCGCGTGGTTGTCGTGATCGAGGCCGGCGATCAGTTCATCGATCTGGCGGAAGTAGTCGACGATCAGCTGGCGCTCCATCTTGCGTTCGAGGGTGTAGCCAAACACATCGAACATGCCACCGCGCAGGCCCTTGAACTTCTTCAGCCAGCGGAATGCCGTGAACATCCACGGCCCGAACTCGGCCTTGCGCAGATGGCCGTCGGCGTCCTTTCCGGCGAGCAGCGGCGGGGCGAGATGGAAGTGGATCTTGTAGTCGCCTTCAAAGGTTTCACGGATGCGCTGCTCGAAGTCGCCACTGGTGTAGAGGCGCGCGACTTCGTACTCGTCCTTGTAGGCCATGAGCTTGAACGCGTAGCGTGCCACTGCCGCACCCAGGGTCTGGAAGCCCGGCGTTTTCTGCTTCTCGGCGGCGCGAACCTTGTCGACCAGCGCAGCGTACTTCTGCGCATACGCTGCATCCTGATAGTCGGTCAGGAACGCCACGCGGCGCCCGATCTGTTCGTCGAGGCTGCCGCTGATGACAAGGTCGGCGAGCGGATCGGCCAATGCTTCAATCGGGTCCTTTCCCTGCGCAGCGGGGGAAGGTGCCCGAAGGGCGGAAGGGGGCGCCTTCGCTTCGCCGCCAGCACGCACCGGCAGGCCGAGGGGAATCGCACCCGACGGCAGATGCGGCTTGATGCCCGCCGCGCTGCGCACCACGGACATGTCGTGCGCACCCATGCGACCCCAGTTGAACGCGGTCTGGTTCATCGTGATGGCCGCGCCGTTGAGCTCGATCGCGCGCATCAGCGCGTCGTGGCTGACCGGCACCCAGCCCTTCTGCCATGCATAGCCGAGCATGAACAGGTTTGCCGCAATGGTGTCGCCGAGCAGCGCGGTGGCGAGTTCGGTCGCGTCGACGAGGTCCGGCGCATCGCCATCGAGCGCGAGCTTGACCGAGTCGATGATCTTCTGCGCCGGGAACTGCATGTCGGGCTTGGTCGTGAACGTGCCCGGCATGGCCTCGTAGGTATTGAGCACGACGTTCGAACGCTTGGCGCGGATCTTCGACAGTGCCCAGTAATCGTTGACGACAACGATGTCGCAGCCGAGCACGAGGTCAGCTTCACCGGCGGCGATGCGCACGGCGTGGATGTCGGTCGGGGTCTGCGCGATGCGCAGGTGACAGGTCACCGCGCCGCCTTTTTGCGCGAGGCCGGTCTGGTCCAGCACCGTGCTGCCCTTGCCCTCGAGGTGCGCGGCCATGCCGATCAGCGCGCCGATCGTGACCACGCCGGTGCCGCCGATGCCGGTGACGAGAATGTTCCACGGCCGCGCCAGATCGGTGGCAAAAGTCGGCATCGGCAGGGCATCGAAATCAACCGCTTGTGACGAGCCCTTCTGCTTGCGCACGCCACCACCATGCACGGTGACGAAGCTCGGGCAGAAGCCCTTCACGCACGAATAGTCCTTGTTGCAGCCGCTCTGGTCGATCTCGCGCTTGCGTCCGTATTCGGTTTCCTTCGGCAGCACAGACACGCAGAACGACTTCACGCCGCAATCGCCGCAGCCTTCGCAGGCGAGCGTGTTGATGAACACGCGCTTTTTCGGATCCTCAAGCTTGCCGCGCTTGCGCCGGCGCCGCTTTTCGGTGGCACAGGTCTGGTCGTAGATCAGGATCGACGTGCCCTTGATCTCGCGCATGCGCTTCTGCACCGCATCGAGCTCGTCGCGATGGACGAACTCGACGCCGCTTGGAAAGATTTCCGGGCGCGCCCACTTCTCGATGTCGTCGGAGACGACGATGATCGTCTGCACGCCTTCGGCGCGCATCTGGTGGGCGATGTCGGGCACGGTCAGCGTGCCGTCGACCGGTTGACCACCGGTCATCGCGACGGCGTCGTTGTAGAGGATCTTGTAGGTGATGTTGACCTTGGCCGCGATCGCCTGGCGGATCGCCAGCGAGCCCGAGTGGAAGTAGGTGCCGTCACCGAGGTTCTGGAAGATGTGCTGCGTTTCCGTAAACGGTGCCTGTCCGCACCAGGTCGCGCCTTCGCCGCCCATGTGCGAAAACGTGTCGGTGCTGCGGTCCATCCACGTGACCATGTAGTGGCAGCCGATACCGCCGTGCGCGCGGGAGCCTTCCGGCACTGCGGTTGAGGTGTTGTGCGGGCAACCGGAGCAGTAGTGCGCGGCACGCGGGAAATTCGCGCGCGGCAGCGTGAGCTGCTGCTCCTTGGCTTCGATCCAGGCCACGCGCGAGCGGATCGTCTCGCTCGAGAAGAAGCGCGCGAGACGCTTCGCGATCACCAGCGCAATCATCGCCGGTGTCAGCTCATTGGTGCTCGGCAGCACCCAGTTGCCGTCTTCGTCATACTTGCCGACCACACTCGGGCGCGTCGGCCAGTTGTACATGTACTCCTTCATCTGCGATTCGATGAACGAGCGCTTCTCCTCGACGACGATGACGTCCTCGAGGCCTTGCGCAAACTCGCGGATGCCGATCGGCTCGAGCGGCCAGGTCATGCCGATCTTGTAGACGCGGATGCCGATCTCGCGCGCGTCGCGCTCGTCGATGCCGAGATACTCGAGCGCCTGCAGCACGTCGAGGTAGCTCTTGCCAGTGGTGACGATGCCGAGCCGCGCCTTCGGCGAATCGAGCACGATGCGGTCAATGCGGTTGGCGCGCGCGAAGGCGGTGGCGGCCTGCACGGCGTACTGGTGCAGGCGCATTTCCTGGTTCAGCGGTGGATCGGGCCAGCGGATATTGAGGCCGCCCGCCGGCAGCATGAAATCCTCCGGCAGCACGATGTCGAGCTGATGCGGGTTGACGTTGACACTGGCGCTCGATTCGACCGTTTCGGCGATCGTCTTGAAACCGACCCAGCGCCCGGTGAAGCGCGACATCGCCCAGCCGAGCATGCCCATGTCGAGGATGTCCTGCACGCCGGCAGGATTGAGGATCGGCATCATCGCCGAGACGAACTCGAGCTCGGAGCCGTGCGGCAGCGTTGACGAGCGGCAGGCATGGTCATCGGCAGCCAGCGCGAGCACGCCGCCATACTGCGAGGTGCCGGCCGCGTTGCCGTGCTTGAACACGTCACCACAGCGATCGACGCCGGGACCCTTGCCGTACCACATGGCGAACACGCCATCGACCTTGGCACCCGGGAAAAGATTGGTTTGCTGGGTGCCCCACACCATCGTCGCGCCGAGGTCTTCGTTGAGACCGGGCGTGAACTCGATGCTCGACGCCTTCAGGTGCTTCTTGGCCTTCCACAGCTCGAGATCGAAACCACCGAGCGGCGAGCCACGGTAGCCGGAGATGAAACCGCCGGTATTGAGTCCAGCGGCGCGGTCGCGCATCTGCTGCATGAGCGGCAGACGCACGAGCGCCTGCACGCCCGACAGATAGATGCGTCCTTCGGCACGCGTGTACTTGTGTTCAAGCGTGTACTCGCGATCGATCGACGGCAATGCAAGGGCGGGAACGGACATGGTTTGACCTGGCGGCTTCGCCCGCAGAGCGGGCAGGCTGGGAAAAGCGCGCGATTCTATCAGCTAGCCCGTGAAGCGACCGCTGCGACCGTCAGCTGCGTGCACGCGCCGCACGCATTGAATGACAGCGCACCGCGGCGAGGCGGCGTGACGGTAGGTCGACTTGCGCGCCGTTCCGCCGCTGCTCTACCCTCGCCGTCGCGATCGCCGATCGCTTTCGGGGAAAACCAAGTCATGATCGACGCGCTGGGCCATATCGCCTTTGGTCTGTTCGGCCTTGCGGTGCTGATCACGATTGCCGTGCTGTTTTCCTCGAATCGAGGCGCGATCAACTGGAAGCTGGTCGCTACCGGCGTCCTTCTGCAGGTGATCTTTGCCGCGCTCGTGCTCAAGGTGCCGCTCGGGCGCGATGTGTTCAACACCATCGCAACCGGCTTCGTCAAACTGCTCGACTACGTGCGTGCAGGCTCCGACTTCATCTTCGGCAGCCTCATGAACACGACCCAGTTCGGCTTCGTGTTCGCCTTCCAGGTGCTGCCGACGATCATCTTCTTCGCCGCGCTGACCGGCGTGCTCTACCACCTCGGCGTGATGCAGATGGTCGTCAAGGGCATGGCCTGGGTGATCACCAAGTTCATGAACGTGTCGGGTGCCGAGACCACCTCGGTGTGCGCCAGCGTGTTCATCGGCCAGACCGAAGCGCCGCTGACGATCAAGCCGTACATCGAGCGCATGACGCAGTCGGAATTGATGACCGTCATGATCGGCGGCATGGCGCATATTGCCGGTTCGGTGATGGCCGCCTACGTCGGCCTGCTCGGCGGCGAGGACGAAGGCCAGCGCATCTTCTTCGCCACGCATCTGCTCACTGCCAGCATCATGGCTGCGCCGGCGACGATGTTGCTGGCCAAGATCCTCATTCCCGAAACCGAAGAGCCGCTGACGCGCGGCACGGTCAAGCTCGAGGTCGAAAAGACCACCGCCAACGTGATCGATGCGGCGGCCACCGGCGCCGCCGACGGCCTGCGCCTCGCCCTCAACGTCGGCGCCATGCTGCTCGCGTTCATCGCCTTGATCGCCCTGCTCAATGCGCCATTCCAGTGGCTCGGCAGCCATGCCTGGGGCGCTGATCCGGCTGCCGCGATCGCCGGCTCGTCGCTCAACGACTGGCTGAGCGCACAACTGGGGCGGCCCACCGAGTTCTCGCTGCAGACACTGTTCGGCTGGGTGCTCGCGCCGATCGCGTGGGTGATTGGCGTGCCGTGGCAGGACGCGACCCTGGTCGGCAGCTTCATCGGCCAGAAGATCGTCATCAACGAGTTCGTCGCCTATGTCGACATGGCGCGCAACATCGACCTGCTGACCGAACACAGCCAGCTGATCGCCACCTACGCCCTGTGCGGCTTCGCCAACTTCTCGTCGATCGCGATCCAGATCGGCGGCATCGGCGGCCTCGCCCCGAGCCGCCGCCCGGATCTCGCCCGCCTCGGCATGCGCGCCGTACTCGGTGGTTCGCTGGCGACGTTCATGACGGCGACGATTGCCGGAGTCTTGAGCCTGCTGTAGACAAAGTGCGCAGTGCAACGTCCCTGACGCGCGTGCGCCTTTCGGCAACACGCGGTGCGTCGAAACGTGCGTCGAGGCCAACATGGCCTGACGGCATCACCCTCAGTGACGCTGCCTCGACGAGCGGATGCATCGCTTGGCGCCTCACCGAGTCGTGAACGACGGCGCCCGACATCAGACGTCGCAGGGATACGACGCGTTCCGCGTCGAGGCCAACCCCGGTCAACGCGGCAAGCGAAGCAACCTCTCGTTGCATAGTGCACGTGCAGATGCTCCGTCGCTGCCGTGTCGAGCAGCGTTACGATCACGGGCAACGTGCAGTTGTCGTACTTGCCGCGTGGACGGAGCCAATCCAGCCTGCGTCGAATCTCTTCGAGCTGCAATGACCGTCAGCGAACGGGGTCAAACCCATCTGCGAACAAGAGGTCGTAGGACACCGTGATGACCATGCGGGCAACGTCGCTCGCGCCGCGCGCATCGGTGGCGCGCACACTGACACTGACCTCGCGCAGTGCTTCCGGTTCGGCGCCGTACTCACTGGTCGCCGTGGTGCCGGTGGTGTCGTCGAATTCGCCGTCGCCGTCGAGGTCCCAGGCGTAGCTGATGGATTCGTTGTCGGGGTCGATGCTGTTGCCGGCGGTGAATGCGATCGTGCGCGCCGGACCGTCGGCAAGCGAACCCGTGGCCAGTGCGATTGCGGCGGAAGGCGCAAGATTGCGATTGGCTGTATCGGCGTCCCACGAGATGCGCGAGATGCGCCCGTTGTTGATGTTGACGAAGAACAGGTCGCCGGCCGGGCCGTCGGTGATATCGACCACCGGCAGATTGTTCTGTGCGAACACCATCGCGCTGCTGTTGGCGGTGGCATCCGGTATGCCGTCTTCATTGCCGTCCTTGATCACCCAGATGCGATTGACAATGGCGTCGGCGAAGAACAGGGCATTGCGGTATTCGGCGGGATATCGCTCACCGGTATAGAAGCCGAGACCGCTGATCGAATTGCCGCTGGTATGGACATAGGCGTAGAACGGCATCGTCACCGGCGTGCGCCCTCCGGTGTTGCCGTTGGCATACAGCGCCTGGCACAGCGGTCGCCCGGTGTAGCTGCCCGTCTGCACGCCGCCTTCGAAACACGGCCAGCCGAAATTGCGCAGGCCCGGAGCGTTGCCGACTTCGGGAATCACGTTGATCTCTTCCCACTGATTCCAGCCGACATCGCCGAGCCACACCTCGGATGTGCCAGGTCGCAGCGTGAAACGGAACGGGTTGCGCAAGCCGTACGCGATGATGCGGCGCGCGTTGTCCGATGCACCGGGCAGATCGAGCGGATTTCCCGATGCGCCGGCGCCGGTTTGTGGATCGATTCTGGCGATCGTGCCATTGAGCCAGACCTGGCCTGTCACTTGCGCCTCGACCTCGAGTCCTTGCGAACGCAGCGCACCGCCCTGGCTCACTGGCGAGCGCTGGTCGGGCCATGTGGCATTGCCATGCTGGCCCCAGTCGCCGAAGTTGTAGCTGGCGCCGTCACCGCCGCCGACATACAGATAGCCGTCGGCACCGAAGCGCACCGTGCCTATCGAGTGGCTCGGGTACTGCTGGTACCAGTCTTCGAGCAGCACGCGTTCGTCGCCGGCAACGTTTCCGTCCAGCGTCAGTCGCGACAGCCGACCACTGATCACGCAACCGCCACCCTGGCCGGTGGAATTGGCACAGGTGTTGATCGGCCAGCGCGGCGCCACGTCGTCGAACAGTCCGCCGTTGTATGAATAGAGAACGTACAGGTAGGGCCGTTCGGGGAAGCGCGGATCGAGATCGAGGCCGAGCAGGCCACGATCCTGGAAGCTGTGCACCATCGCACCGATGTCGGCAATCTGCTGCGGCTCGGCATCGAGCAGGTTGTCATACATCCAGATCTTGCCGGCCTTTTCGGCCACGAACACACGCCCGTCGTGGGCAAAGCGCACCTGGACCGGCAGGCTGCGTCCGCTCAGCGGATTCGTGGTGCGGAAGTTCGTGGTCGGATAGACCTGCGCAGTGGCGTGGCTGGCGACCGCCACAGCGAATAGCACGGCTATCCAGCAGAAGTGTTTCATCAGGCGCCTGCCCATCGGGAGGTTGCGGGAATTGGCCCGATTATCCACATTTCCCGTCAAAAAGCGCGCGCTGCGTGCTCAATCCCGGCAGGCTGGACCGGCTGGCCGGGCGCGCTACTCGCCGAGTTCGTCGCGCATGAATTCGGGCAACGACAACGCCGCCTTGTGGATGTCGGCGTTGTAGTAACGCGTCTCGAACTGCTTGGTCTGCGCCCCGCGCTCGCGGAAGCCGGACAGGTCGGCGCCCTTGCGCGCAAGCGTTGCGCTCCACCAGCCGGTCGGATAGCACGGCTGCGGAAAGGTCAGCGTGCGCACGGCCTGGAAGCCGGCCACGCGCATTGCGGAACGCATCGACTTGATCAGCTGGATGTGGGCCAGCGGAGATTCGCTCTGTTGCACGAAGATGCCGCCGGGCTTGAGCGCCTTGAAGCAGCTCGTGTAGAACGCGGCGTTGAACAGGCCCTCGGCCGGGCCGACCGGATCGGTCGAATCGACGATGACGACGTCGACTGACTCGGCGTCGCACTCGGCCATGTACTTGATGCCGTCGTCGAACAGCAGCTGCGCGCGTGGGTCGTTGTTGGCTTCGCACAGTTCAGGGAAGTACTGCTCGGCCAGACGCGTCACGCGCTCGTCGATCTCCACCTGTACGGCGTGCTCCACTTCATCGTGGCGCAGAACTTCGCGCAACGTGCCGCAGTCGCCGCCGCCGATGATGACGACGCGCTTGGCGCGCGCATGCGTGAACAGCGCCGGGTGCGCCATCATTTCGTGATAGAAGAAATTGTCGCGCGTGGTCAGCATCATGCAGCCGTCGATGACCATGAGCTTGCCCCAGTCGGTCGAGTCGTGGATCTCGATGGTCTGGAACGCAGACTTCTCGGAGTGCAGGCGCGCGCGCGTGCGAAAGCCGATCGAGGAGCCGGACGACTCGTGCGCTTCAGTGAACCAGCTCTGCTCGGGGGTGGACATGGAGATCTTCCTGGACGACGGATGGGCGGCGATCGCGGCATTCCGCGATGTCGAAAAAAGCGCGCGATTGTAACGTTTCGGGCGCGCCGCGGCACAGCGTGCGCGTGACGGCGTGCCGCATCACCTCGATTCGGGCGTGCAATACATCATTCAGACCGCTTCGCTACAATGCGCGCCCCTGCTGGTCCCGCGGCGTGCGAGGCTTCCGACTGTCAGGGTGAATCCGTCCAGGCCCGCCGCTGCGACGTCTCTGCCATCCGGAGAACGACATGAGCCCATCCTGGAGCACTGACGCCGCGCGCGAGCTGTACGCGATCGAACACTGGAGTGACGGATATTTCGACGTCGGTGCCGACGGCGGCGTCGTCGTGCGCCCGCGTGGCGCTGATGGTCCTGAGCTGAGCCTGCCGAAGGTGATTGCCGAGGCACGCACGCACGGTGCGCGCCTGCCGTTGCTGGTGCGATTCGCCGACATCCTCAACGATCGCCGCGCGCGCCTGCAACAGGCGTTTTCGACGGCGATGCAGGCCTGGGACTACACCGGCGGCTACACCGCGATCTATCCGATCAAGGTCAACCAGCAGAAGAATGTCGCCGGTGAACTGGCCGAGAACGGCGGCGACGGCTTCGGCCTCGAGGCCGGCTCGAAGCCGGAGCTGATGGCGGTGCTCGCGCTGGCGCGTCGCGGCAGCGTGGTCATCTGCAACGGCTACAAGGATCGCGAGTACATCCGTCTTGCCCTGATCGGACGCAAGCTGGGCCTCGAGATCTTCATCGTCATCGAGAAACCGTCCGAACTGCAGTACGTGGTCGACGAGGCACGCGCACTCGGTGTCGAACCATTGCTCGGTGTGCGCATGCGCCTGAAGAGCCTTGGTGCAGGCAAGTGGCAGAACTCGGGTGGCGACAAGGCCAAGTTCGGCCTCACGCCGCGCCAGCTGCTGACCCTGATTGAACAGCTCAAGGCGGCCGACCTGTCGCATACGCTCAAGCTGCTGCACTTCCACATGGGTTCGCAGATGTCGAACGTGCGCGACATCGCGCGCGGCATGCGCGAGGCGGTGCGCTATTTCGTCGAGCTGTCGCAGCTCGGCCTGCCGATTCGCTACATGGATGTCGGCGGCGGCCTCGGTGTCGACTATGAGGGCACGCGCTCGCGTTCGGACTGCTCGATCAACTACGGCCTGGACCAGTACGCCTCCAGCGTGGTCGGCGCGTTGGCCGAGGCCTGCGCCGCGAATGGCCTCGCGCATCCGCATGTGCTGACCGAGTCGGGCCGCGCGCTGACCGCGCATCACGCGGTGCTCGTGGTCAACGTCAGCGAAGTCGAGCAGGCGCCGGTTGGCTCGATACCTGCGGTCAAGGATGAGGAGCCCGCCGTGCTTCGGCGCCTGCGCGAAGTGCACGGCGAGATCGATGCCCGCCCGCCGACCGAGCTCTACCACGAGGCCCAGTACCATCTGGCTGAAGGCGAGTCGCTGTATGCGCTCGGCCAGCTGTCGCTCGACGATCGTGCCCAGCTCGACGATCTCTACTACGCGATCGTCAATGCCGTGCGTGGCCGGCTCAAGGCGGACGAGCGCTCGCACCGCCAAGTGCTCGATGAGCTCAACGAAACGCTGGTCGACAAGTACTTCGTCAACTTCTCGGTGTTTGAATCCGTGCCGGACATCTGGGCGATCCAGCAGGTGTTTCCGATCATGCCGGTGGCCGGACTCGAGCGCGAGCCGGAGCGCCGCGGCGTGATCGCCGACCTGACCTGCGATTCGGATGGGCGCATCGATCGTTACGTCGATGCCGATGGCGTCGATGTGAGCCTGCCGCTGCATGCGATGGCGCACGGAGGAAGCTACCTGCTCGGGTTGTTCATGGTCGGCGCGTATCAGGAAACGCTCGGCGACATCCACAACCTGTTCGGCGACACCGATGCGCTCAACGTCAAGCTGACCGCGAACGGCCACGAGTTCACGCACCTGCGCCGCGGCGACACCACCGACCTCATGCTCGACTACGTCGGCTACGACCTCGCCGCCCTGCGAACCGAGTACCGCAGCAAGATCGCGGCAGCCGGCATTGATGGCGAAGACGCGCGCGCGCTAGAGGCCTCGCTCGAAACGGGACTGACCGGCTACACCTACCTCGCCGAGAACGCGTGATGGGTACGCTGAAAGCGGGCTTCGTCGGACTCGGGGCGATGGGCCAGCCGATGGCTGCGCATCTCGCGCGCGCCGGCCTGCTCGACGCGGTATGGACGCGCACGCCGGCCAATGCGCAGCGTTTCTCGGCCGAGTTCGGCGTGGCCGCGCCGGCAACGCTTGGCGAACTCGCGCAACGATGCAGCGTGATCGCGCTATGCGTGCCGGCCGATACCGACGTGCTCGCCGATGTCGCCGAGATCGCTGCTGCCATGCAGCCCGGGGCGATCGTCGTCGATCATTCGACAGTGTCTTCGGTAACCGCGCGTTCGGCGCACGCACTGATGCGTGCCGCCGGCGGTGATTTCATCGATGCGCCGGTATCCGGTGGCGTCGAAGGCGCGAACAACGGCACGCTCTCCGTCATGGTCGGCGGCGATGCGACAGCGCTTGAGGGTGCGCGCACGGTTCTCGAATGCTACGCGGCGAAAATCAGCCATATGGGCGCGATCGGCGCGGGACAGGACACCAAGGCGGTCAACCAGGTGCTCGTTGCCGGCATCGCGCAGGCCGTCTGCGAAGGGCTTGCGCTCGGCGAGAAGCTTGGACTCGATGCGCAGAAACTGATTCCGACCCTGCTCGCCGGTGCCGCCGGAAACTGGTTCCTCGACAAGCGTGGCGCAACGATGTTGCGCGACGAGTTCACGGTCGGCTTCAAGCTCGCGCTGCTGCACAAGGATCTCAAGATCGTGCGTGAGCTCGCACGCGCGGCTGGCACCGATCGCAGCGTGGTCGAACGCGCGTTGGCCGATTACGCCGTGCTGATGGCGCAGGGTCACGGCGACGACGACATTTCCTCTCTCATCCGGCTCAAGCGCAAGGCGCGCTGACGATCCGGTTTATGAGTTGTTTACATATCCACGCAACGCTTGCGGCATAAGGTTCCTGTCCATTCACGCGCGCCATCTGGCGACCCGGTCACAAAGCCGACATGGCGCGCTGGTTTCTGGCCACCGCGCCGTCAACACTGTTGCCCCCTGAAGCTGTTCCGCAGCCCTGCTGGAGTTTTTCTATGCGTGCTACCCGCACTGTTTTTCTTGTTGCCCTGACGCTTGCCAGCGCAGGGGTGTCCGCCCAGGCGATTCCCGGGCTGTCAGTCACCCCGGTCGGAAATTTCAGTACGCCGGTCGCGGTTCGCGCACCGAACGACGGCAGCGGGCGACTGTTCGTGGTCGAAAAGAACGGAACTATCCGTGTGGTCAAGAACGGAGCAACGCTGGCGACGCCATTTCTGACCGTTCCGGTGACCACAGCGAGTGAGAGCGGTCTGCTCGGGCTGGCCTTCCATCCGAATTTCGGCAAGGTCGGCCTGCCCAACAACACCGAGTTCTACATTGCCTACACGCGACCGAGTGCTGATCCGCGCCTCGGCACCACCGCGGACCAGGCGATCGCGCGCTACACCGTGCCGACGCTGGATGCCGATGTGGCGACGCCAACCGGCACCCTGGTGCTGCGCGTTCCTGATCTGGCCAGCAACCACAACGGCGGTGATCTGCATTTCGGACCGGACGGCTTTCTGTATTACTCGTCGGGCGACGGTGGTCCGCAGAACAATCCGCACGGCTTCGCCGAATGCCTTTGGAAGAAGTCGAACGACAACAATCCCGGGAACTGCGGCGTCGGCACGCCGACCTACTATCTGCTCGGCAAGATGGTGCGCATCGATGTCGACAACCGCGGCGGTGCCGTCACGGCTGACATGTGCGGCTCGAACGGCATCTCGCCGGCGCAGTACTCGATTCCGGCGGGAAATCCGCATGTCGGCACCAGCAACACCTGCGACGAAATCTTCGCCCGCGGGTTTCGCAACCCGTTTCGCTTCAGTTTCGACCGCGCTACCGGCGATCTCGTCATCGGTGACGTCGGCCAGAACGAGTATGAAGAAGTGACCGTTCAGGCGGCCGGCACAAGCGGTGGCGACCATGGCTGGAGTCGCTGCGAGGGCCTGCACTTCTTCAACGCCGCCGGCTCTGGCACGGTGTGTCCGTCGACCACCGGGACGATTTCACCGGTGCTCGAGTACAGCCATAGCGCGGGCCGCTGCTCGGTAACCGGGGGGTTCGTCTATCGCGGGCCGTCTGCGCGCCTGAAAGGCACGTACTTTTATGGTGACGCGTGCGCAGGAGGCCTCTACTACGCGACCGCCGGAGCGCCTGGCGCGTTGTGGGCCGCCGGCGTGCAGAACTCGACGCTCACGGTCAATTTCACCTACGGCTATGGTGAGGACGAGGCCGGAAATGTCTACATCGCCCAGGGTACGGGTACCGTTCTCAAGATCGTCTCGGACTTCATCTTCGATAACGGTTTCGACTGAGGTCGATGGGCCGACGTCGGGCGCGCTGAACGGTTCGATCAGCGCGCCGATTCTTCCTTCAATGCAATCGCGTTGATGCCGTTCTCGGCAAGCCCCGCTTTCGCGACCTCGAGTTCGCTCGCACTCGCGTAGGGCCCAAGTCGAACGCGATTCCAGGTCTTGCCGTTGATCGTCACCGGTTGCACGTGGGCGATGAAGCCCGAGAGCGCGAGCCTGGCCTTGACCTCTTCGGCAGATTTCGCATCGGGATAGGACCCGGCCTGCAACAGGTAACGGCCTGTCGCGGCACTCGCAGCCGTCGTTCCCGCTGGTGGTGGCGTGCCCTGCGTGCGCGCCTGTGCTTCGGCGCGCGCCTTGGCCGACAGTTCGGCATCCGGAATCACGACCTCCATTTCCGGAAGTACCGAGTAGAAATCGTAGGCCTTGCGCGGCTTGGCATCCTTGGCAGCCGGCAAGGGCGGTTCGCTCTCGCGCGGCGCGACCGCCTCGGGATTCGGCTGCGGCAGGTTCTTGCTGCGCAGCACCGGCACCCAGTTGCCGGCAAGGAACACCGCAGCGACCACGAGCCCCAGCAGTACGCCGATGCCGAGCCACGCCCAGGCCGGCCAGGAACGGCGTGATCCCCCTCGTGTTGCCTGTCTGCGTGAACGTGAAGCCATTGGTCACTCTCCGGATGTCACGCGGGCGGCGCGCGCCACAGGGCGTACGCGTCGACCCGGTTCATTACATGCTTTCGGGGGCGCTGACGCCGAGAAGGTCGAGGCCGTTGGCGAGCACCTGTCGCGCCGCCTCGGCCAGCACCAGACGCGCTTCACGCAACGGTACATCGTCGACGATGAACTGGTGAGCGTTGTAGTACGCGTGGAATGCACCCGCCAG